>DASQGX010000233.1:0-18430 GCA_035632395.1 Allostellaceae bacterium | reverse complement strand
GCTATATCCCCACCTCCGTCGTTGGCAGCGGGCATTACCGAGAATGGAACGCTCCGCTATGCGCGTTCGACGCACGGCCCGCGACAGCCGACCGTTTGAAATCTAAACCGCCAAATAGGGCACAAATTTGGCACAGCTTGGCGCGATTCGCCCAATGATTTAGAGCCCGCAGTGCAGCAAGAAAGGCCCGCAGTGTCTCAACATCGCACACCGAATCGGCACTCACGGCTGTCGTCGACACGGAGGCGGCCATCGCGCGAAGCGTCCGAATTCCGCCACAATTGCCGGTTCGGATCGCATTCATCGCGCCCGTCGCGATCACATCAATGACCGCCGCAAGCCACCATGCCGTTTCTCAACCGCCACCGAGGCTCTCGCGCCGCGACGCGCTGTTCCTCGATTTTGACGGCACGCTGGTCGAAATCGCCGCGACGCCGGAACGCATCGAAGTCGCAGCGGGTCTGTCGGATCTGCTACAACGTGTCGCGGCGCAAGTGGGTGGCGCGCTCGCTGTTATCAGCGGCCGACCGCTTGGCGAGCTCGCACGTTTTCTCGCCGGCTATACCGGCGCCGCTGCAGGCATTCACGGTCTCGAATGGCGCAGCGCGACCGGCATTGTTCATCGCCCTGCGCCGGATCCTGCTCTCGACTTGATCCGTCCCGTCTTGCGTCAGTTTGCGGCGGCGACATCCGGCGCGACAGTCGAGGACAAGGGGCTGGCGATCGCTATCCATTATCGCAGCCGGCCGGAACTCGCCGACCCCTGTCGCCAAATCGCGGAGGAGGCTGTCCGCCTATCGCACAATCGCCTCGCGACGCTGGCTGGCAAGATGGTGGTCGAGCTTCGTCCGCAGGCGGCGAATAAGGGCCGTGCTGCACAAGCGTTTCTCATCGAGCCCGAATTCCGCGGGCGGCGACCGATCTTCGTCGGCGATGACCGGACGGACGAGGAAGGCTTTACCGCGGTCAACCGGCTCGGCGGCTTTGCAGTCCATGTTGGCGACGGCAACAGCGGCGCACGCTATCGCCTCGACGGCGTCGCCGCCGTGATCCGCTGGCTCGAAGACGGGCTTGCCGCCGATTAGGCGGCGCCGGCGATGAACTGCCGCAGCGACGTGGTTTCGAATTCCATTTCCTCGAGACGGTTTTTCACCAGGTCGCCGATGCTGACGAGACCGACGAGGTGGCCGCGATCGACGACTGGCAGGTGACGGATCCGGCGGCGGGTCATTTCGGCCATCAGCTCCGCGATCGTGTCGTTCGGCGTGCAGGTGACGACGCGGCGCGTCATCAGTTCGGAAACCCGCTGATCGAGCACGGAAGCGCCGCGTTGGGCTAACGCATGCACAAGGTCGCGCTCGGAGACGATGCCATCGAGCCGGTTGCCGTCGGCGCTGACGACGAGCGCACCGATTCCCCGGCTGTGCAGCAAGCGAACCGCCTCCGACACTGCGGCATCGGGCGCAACGGTTGCGACTTCGCGACCTTTGGCTTTGAGAATGGCTTCGACGTTCATAGAGCGCCTCCACGCTGAGTTGGAGCGGCCCGCACCGGTGCGGCGGACAAACCGCTCCCCCGGATAGCGCCGATTATAACGCAAAATTTAGCTTCGCCCCAACGGCGCTGCGGACCGCACCTTGACCACACGCCAGCTTGTCCAAAATTGAGCGAAAACCGTACAATTGAGCCAAATTTGCGTGGTCGGTGCCTGATCGGGCGCCGCCGTAATAAGGAGCACGCAATGCATCGGATTCTTGCCGCGGTCGTCGCCGTGAGCTGGCTGGTCCCCAGCGCCGCGATGGCGGATCCAGCGACAGTGACCGTGCCGATCGCACCGGCACCGATACCGGACGCGCGCTCGCTTTCGCAGATTAATCCGACCGCCGGTCCGGCGATGCCGCCGAAATCCGCGCTCAAGCCGACGCGGACGGCAGGAGCCTGCGCCACTGTCGCCGCCTCCGCGCAGCAGCGCGAGACCACAGCGCTCAACGATCTCGCCGCGGCAGGCTATGGGCAATTCCGTGATTTGCATGAGGTCGGACACGATTACCAGGCGACCGTCGACGATCCGCGTGGCACCTATACCGTCACTGTCGATCCGGATAGCGGCCGCATCACGCCGCCAAGCGCGGCGGCCGATCGCGAAACCCGCGCACTCAATCTGCTGGCCGATCGCGGCTACGTGCAGGTCAACGCGATCCTTCCGGTCGGGACGGATTTCGTCGCTTGGGTGACACAAGATGGCCGCGTGCGCACGGTCACCGTCGATCCGGATAGCGGCCGAATTATGCGCGGCGACTGATCTTTAAGCGCTGCGGACCGGAACCTCCATCCGGCCGATGCGCTCGAACTCAAGCGTCATGGTATCGCCGGGGATGACGCGCGCGACGCCTTCGCACGTTCCGGTCATGATGATGTCGCCGGGCAGAAGCGTGTAGAACGTCGAGGCCCAAGCGATTTGGCGCGGAATGCTCATCACCATCAGGCTGGTGTTCGACGCCTGGCGCGTCTCGCCGTTGACCTTGAGCGAGAAGGCGAGCTTCGACGGATCGCCGACCTCGTCGGCTGTCACTAGCCACGGGCCGAGCACGGCGTAAGTATCGATCGACTTGCGGAAACTGCGGTCCTCGGAACCGCGCACAACCATGTCGAGTGCGATGGCGTATCCGGCGACGTAGTCGAGCGCCTTGTCCTCGGGAACGTTGGCGGCGCGCTTGCCGATGACCAGGCCAAGCTCGGCTTCATGGTCGGTGCGGCGGTCGGGAAAGCGCACCGCAACGCCTTCGGACGGTCCGACCAGCGCGCTGATCGCCTTGAGGAACAGGCCCTGCTCCTCGATCGGCCGCGCGCGGGTCGACGGCGAATAGACCGCGATCTCCTTGTCCTTGTCGGCTTCGAGCCGATGTGCGTGGTAATTCACCGGCGTGCCGATGATCTTCGACGGATTGGCAACCGGGCTGAGCAGCCGCACGGCAGCGACTGGCACCGGTTTGGCCTGGTCGGCGAGCCTCTCGAGCTTCGGCCGCAACGCGTCGAGGCGCGCGATCAAGGGATCACCGAGCGCCAGCGGATAACGTTGCGCCGGCAACTCGTCGACGATCGCGGTCACGTCGTGCACCACGCCACCGCGGACGATGCCGATGCGATTGTCGTTGAAGCGGCAGAGCCTCATGACGCCTCGGGGTTGCAAGCGGCAAAATAGCTGCCCGAACGCCGGCTGCGCAGCGAAATTTTCCGCCCGCCTAGAACAGCGCGTTACCGGCCATCAACCCGAGAACCAGCAGCGCCAGGAAAATCGCGACGAAAATCAAGAACAGAACCTTCGCGATTCCGGCTGCCGCGGCCGAAATCCCGGTAAAGCCGAAGACGCCGGCAACGACCGAGATGACGAGAAAGAACAGCGCCCATCGCAACATGCGACGTCTCCCTGGGTGTTCCGCCACAACGCCGGCCACGGCCAATGGTTCCCACCCGTCTTGCCCACGGTCGTGGCGTGGCCATGCATTGACAGCGACCGCACCATCCATTGACATGACGCCCGCACCAACCGCGCGCGGACGGCCGAACTCATGGCGGGGCACACCGAAACCAAGCTGACGCTGCACGGTTGCAGCATCCATGTGATCCGCGGCGGCAGCGGCGCGCCGCTGGTCTACCTGCACGGCTCGGGCGGCGGCGGCTTGTGGCTGCCGTGGATGGAGGATCTGGCGCAGCGCTTCAGCGTCATCGTACCCGAACATCCGGGCTTCGGCCGGTCCGATATGCCCGAATGGCTCGACGGCATCCACGATGTGGCACTGTTCTATCTCGAATTCCTTGCTGCCGAGAACCTCACCGGCGTGCATCTGATGGGCGGCTCGCTTGGCGGCTGGATCGCCGCCGAAATGGCCATGCTTGACGCCTCTCGGCTCAAGACGCTGACGCTGATCGGGCCGGCCGGCATTCATGTCTCCGGCGTGCGCAAGCCGGACCTGTTCATGTGGTCGGCCGAGGAATTGGCGCGACGGCTGTTCCACGACAAGGCGATGGGCGACGAAGCGGCCAAGCGCGCGGTCGATCCTGCCGGCGACGACGTCCGGATGAAAAACATCTACACGGTTGCTCGCCTCGCCTGGCACCCGCGCTTTTACGATCCGCTGCTGATGAAATGGCTAAAGCGCGTCAAGCTGCCGACGCTCATCGTCTGGGGCCGCGACGATCAGGTCCTGCCAGTCGCGCTCGCCCAGGGCTTCGCCGAGCGCTTGCCGCAGGCCGAAATCGAGATCGTCCCGGATTGCGGCCATCTCCCCCAACTGGAGAAGAAGGATTTCTTCGTCGAACGGGTAACGCGCTTCATCGCAGGGAGCGGCCGATGAAATTTTTCTTCTTCCACTTGATGCCTTACGCCTATCTCGATCCCGAATACGACCAGACGTACACCACCGATTGGCTGCTTTATCCCAACAGCAACTACGATCCAAAGAAGGGCGCCGACCTCTACAACCGCTATCTCGACGAAATCGAATACGCCGACGAACTTGGCTTCGATGGCGTTTGCGTCAACGAACATCATCAGACCGCCTATGGCCTGATGCCGACGCCGGGCGTGCTGGCGGGCGCGCTGTCGCGTCGGACCAAGAACGTCAAGATTGCGGTGCTCGGCCGCGCCCTACCGCTGCTCAATAACCCGCTTACCGTTGCCGAGGAATACGCCATTCTCGACAACATCACGCGCGGCCGGCTGGTTGCCGGATTCGTGCGCGGCATCGGCGTCGAATATCACGCCAGCGGCGTCAACCCGACCGAGAGCCACGACCGCTTCCACGAGGCGCATGACCTGATCTTGCGTGCCTGGACGCAGCCGGGTCCGTTTCCGTTCGAGGGCAAGTACTATCACTTCGATTACGTCAACGTCTGGCCGCGGCCCTATCAGCAGCCGCATCCGCCAGTGTGGATTCCGTCGCAGGGCTCGAGCGAGACCATCCGCTGGGCATCGGCGAAAGAACGCCGCTACGTCTATCTCCAGACTTTCAGTCCGGTAACCGCGTTGTTCCGCTACATGGACATGTATCGCGAGGAGGCGCGCAGGTCGGGCTACGAGGCGTCACCCGATCAGCTCGGCTGGTCGATCACCACGTATGTCGCCAAGACCGACGAGCAGGCATTGAAAGAGGCGAAGCCGCACATCGAGTTCTTCGTCAACAAGTTCCTGCGCATGCCGATGGAGATGCTGCTACCGCCGGGCTATCTGTCACTGTCTTCGATGAAGGGCGTTGCCGCCGCCAAGGCCAGCGTCGGCCGCAAGCGCACGATGGAGGAGTTGATCGAGAACGGCCAGTTCATCTGCGGCAGTCCGGAAACCGTGCGGCGGCGGCTTACCGAATATCAGGACCGCGCCGGTTTCAACCTGCTGCTACCGAACCTGCATTTCGGCACTCTGCCCGCCGACCTGACGCGTAAGAACACCGAAATCTTTGCGCGCGAGGTGATGCCGGCCCTGCGCGACCGTTTGCCCACCGGCGCGCACGAAAAGGCCCGTGCCTGAAGGCCGCCGGCCAATCGGCGCTTGAAAACTGAACCTGTTCGGGTTTGAGTCGATGGCGCGGCGAACCGCCCGGCAAGAGGCGCTTCCGCGACCGGGGAGGAGCCATGCGTAAACACCTCGCTTCCGCGTTCATCGCGGCGCTCGCATTGGTGTTCGGACTGACGGCGGCGCAGGCGGATCCTCTGCCGCTGCGCGTTGGCTGGGTGGCGTGTCCGCCCGAACTGACGCCGGTGCTGCTGGCGCCGCCCGGCGTCGCCCGGCATCTGGGCAAGAGTTACACCTTCGAGCCCGTGCACTTCCAGGGCACGCCGGCGATGATCACGGCGATCGCCTCGGGCCAGCTCGACATCGCGCCTTTTACCTATCCAACCTTCGGCACGACCATCGAGAACGCCGGCATCGACGATTTGCGTGTCATCTTCGACGATTTCGAAGACGGCGTTCCGGGATATTTCACCGAGCCTTACGTGGTCCTGAAGTCGAGCGGCATCGACAAGGTCGAGGACCTGAAAGGCAAGGTGCTCGCCACCAATGCCATCGGCAGCGGCGTCGACATCGCCATGCGCGCCATGCTGAAAAAGCACGGACTCGAAGACAAGCGCGACTACAGCGTCATCGAGATCGCCTTCCCCAACATGAAGGCCGCGCTGCTCGAGAACAAGGTTTCGCTGATCACGGCGACCGTGCTGAGCGCCAACGATCCCGAGCTCATGGAAAAGACCAAGATCTTGTTCACCGAAAAGGACGCGGTCGGCGAAACACAATTCGCGCTGTGGACAGCGCGTAAAAGCTTCATCAAGGCGCATCGCGCCGCGCTCGTCGATTTCCTCGAAGACAGCCTGCGCGCGCTGCACTGGTACCTCGATCCGAAGAACCATGACCAGGCGGTCAAGATCGTCGCCGAGTTCACCAAGCGGCCGCCGGAGCTGTTCACCGGCTGGCTGCTGACCCACAAAGACCAATACCGCAATCCTAACGGCCTGCCGAACGTCGCCGCGTTGCAGCGCAATCTCAATACCGCGCAGGAGCTGGGTTTCATCAAGACCCGGCTCGATGCGTCGAAATACCTCGATCTCAGCCTCGTCAAGGAAGCTGCGGTGCGGCTCAAATAGGCCGCGATCCGCGCCTCGGTTCGCCGATCACCGCAGAAAGGTTCGCATGACCACGCATAGCGCCGCCCATTACCTGCTGCAGGGATTGGTCGATCTCGGCATCGACTACGTATTCGCCAATCTTGGCACCGATCATGCGCCGATCATCGAGGAGCTGGCACGCTGGGAGAAGACCAACCGCCGTCCACCCGAAGTAATCCTTTGTCCGCACGAGAACGTTGCGGTGCACATGGCGGGCGGCTATGCGCTCGCCACCGGCAAGGGGCAGGCCGTTCTCGTGCATGTTGACGCGGGGACCGCCAACGCGGCAATGGCGCTGCACAATCTCGCCCGCACCCGTTTGCCGGTTCTGGTCATGGCCGGACGCGCGCCCTTCACCATCCACGGCGAGTTGACTGGCTCGCGCGACACCTACGTTCACTTCGTCCAGGACCCGTACGACATGGCCGGCATCGTCCGGGCTTACGTCAAATGGGAGTACATGCTGCCTTCGGGCGTAGTCATCAACGAGGTGCTGCGCCGCGCGCACACGATGATGCAGAGCGATCCCCGTGGACCGGTCTACCTGACGCTACCGCGCGAGATTCTCGCCGCCGACATCGACGACGGCAAGGTGACGAGTTTTCCCGAAGCCAAATACGGCCCGGTCAAAGCCGGTGGCGTTGCGCCCGAGGAGGCCGAGGCCATCGCCGTCGAGCTCATGGCATCCGACAATCCGATCGCGGCCACGACCTATATTGGCCGCAAGTCCGAGGGCGTCGCCGTGCTCGACGAACTCGCGCGCGAATGCGGCATCCGCGTCTTCGAAAGCTTTCCGGCGACCCTCAACATTCCGCACGACTCGCCCTGTTTCGCGGGTTTCAACGTCGGCGAAGGCATCAAGGGCGCCGATCTCGGCCTGCTGCTCGACACCGACGTGCCGTACATTCCGCTCGACCATCCGCGCGCCAGGACGATGCGCTGGATCCAGATCGATGTCGATCCGCTGAAGGAGAATATTCCGGTCTGGGGGTTCGCCACCGACCGCCGCTATCAGGCCGACACGGCGATCGTGCTGCGCCAAGTGCTGGAGGCGGTGCGGCACCGCGCCGACGACCGCTACCGTCAGAAGATCAAGGCGCGCATTGCGAGCTGGGCGCCGGCGCGCGAGGCGCGCGCCAAGCGTCTGGCCGCGGCGGCTGCGAAAACCGGCAGCCGCGACGCGATGACGGTCGAATACGTCGCCGCGACGCTCAACCACCGGCTGACCGCCGACGATATCGTCGTCAACGAAGCGGTGCGCAACACCGGTCCGACGCTCAGCCAGATGCCGCGCACCAAGCCGTTGACCTATTTCGCCCATTCCGGTGGTGGTCTCGGCGGCAGCGGCGGCATGGCGCTCGGCATCAAGTTGGCGCGGCCCGACCGGCGCGTCGTCCAGCTCGTCGGCGACGGCTCGTTCCATTTCATGAGCCCAGACGCGGTCTACGCCGTGTCGCAGCAATTCGGGCTGCCAATCTTCACCGTGGTGCTCGACAATCGCGGCTGGCAGGCGGTGAAGGCGTCGGTGCAGCGCGTCTATCCCAAGGGCGTCGCCGACGAGAGCGGCAAGTTCCAGGCGCGGCTGTCGAGCGGCAAACCGGACGAGCGAAGGCGCTTCGACGAGCTGGCGCATGCGTTCGGCGCGCACGGCGAATACGTTGCCGAGCCGGCCGAGCTTGGACCGGCGATCGACCGCTGTTTCGCCGCGCTCAAGGACAAGCGCTCGGCAGTGCTGACCGCGCGCGTCACGTCGCTGGCGGATGTGCCCATCGGGTGACGGACCCAACCGGCCTCACACTTACCGAAATCGGCCAGGCGCTCGACGATGGCCGTCTGTCGGTGCGCGAGCTTGTCGAAGCTGCGATTGCTAATCACGCCAGGTTCGACACCAAGCTTCACGCCTACTCCTTATGGGCGCCCGAAATCGCCCGCGATATGGCACGGCACGCCGGCGCGGCGTTGGCGCAAGGCCGCCGCCTTGGCCCCCTCCATGGGATACCAGTCGCGCCCAAGGACCTGTTCGCGGTATCCGGCATGCCGACCTACGCCGGCAGCCCACGCCGCCTGCCGGCGAAGTGGGAACAGGACGGGCCAGTCATCGCCGCGCTCCGTCGTCAGGACTCGGTCTTTGTCGGCAAGACCCATATGGTCGAATTCGCCTTCGGCGGCACCGGCGCCAATGCGCACTGGCCGTGCCCGCGCAACCCGTGGGACACCGCACAGGAACGATCGCCCGGCGGTTCGTCGAGCGGCGCCGGCGTGGCGTTACTCGAAGGCTCGGCCATGATCGCGCTCGGCACCGACACGGCCGGCTCGGTGCGCATCCCGGCCAGCGCCACCGGCACAGTCGGCCTCAAGGTAACCGCCGGCCGCTGGTCGGCGGACGGCATCGTGCCTTTGAGTCATACGTTCGATACGCCCGGTGTCCTAGCACGCAGCATCGCCGACGCGGCAATCGCATTCCAGGCCATCGATCCCGACGGCGTCCAGCCGATCGCACCCGCGAACCTTGACGGTCTGCGCATCGGCATCGACGATGCGATGTGGCGCGACTGCGCACCAGGGATCGCCGAGACTGCCAAGGCCGCCCTCGATCACCTGGCGCAGGCCGGTGCCAAGCTGCTGTCCAAGCCCGTGCCCGAATTTGCCGCCGCGTTTCAGGTTTTCTGCGAGGGCGGCGTGTCGGCGATTGAGCTGCGCCGTTTCCTCGACCGCGAATTACCGAATTGGATCGCGACGCTCGACCCGATCAATGCCCCGGTGATCGCGCGCGCGGCGACAATACCGGAGGAGCGTTATCTCGGCCGCTTGGCGCGGCTGACGCCGCTTGCCGGTTCGGTGACTGCGACCCTGGCCGGAGTCGACGTCGTCGCATCACCGACCCTTACGGTGACGCCGCCGCTGCTGTCGACAATCCGCGATACCGCCAGCCACTGGGATGCAAACCGCGCGCTTACGCGTAATACCGTGCCGGCCAATTACCTCGGCCTGTGCGGCATCTCTTTGCCGGTCGGCTTCGATGCGCTGCGCATGCCCGTCGGGCTCCAGTTCATCGCCCGGCCGCGGCACGAAGAATCGCTTCTGGCCGCAGCGCTGGCCGCCGAACGCGTTCTCGGCACAGCGCGTGATATTCTCGGCGTGCCGCCACTGCTCGTCTGACGCGACGCACTACCGGCCGACGCGCTGGCCGGCCTCTTTCACCAGGCCGAGATCGGCGTATTTGCGGACGTCGATCTTCTCCTTCAGTAGGCCGAGCCGCTGTTCCGTATCGAGATTGCGCTGCAAGGCGGCGAGGTCGGGTACGCCGCTGCGGTCGCGATAATCGTCGCCCTTGGTAAACAGCCATTGTTGGAACAGCGCCGGCGGCCGCTTCATGAAATTGGCGACGATCTCAACCGCCTCGTCGTGGTTCTTGGGATCGGTGTACCAGCGGATGGCCCGGATCGCGTCCTCCATAAAATCGACGATCTCGGCGCGATGCTGCTTGATGAAGCCTTCGCGCGCCGTGAGCATCGTCAGCTGCGTCACGCCCATCGCGTCCTTCATGGTGAACAGGGTCCGCGCCTGACTGCGCAGTTCGGGATCGTAGGCGAATGGCGGCACGAAGGTGCCGAGATCGGCTTTGCGCGACAGCAGAACCGATTTCATGTTGGGAAAGCTGACTTCGATGACCGAAAAGTCGCGCCGGCCTTCGAGGCCGTGGCGCAGGGCGATCGCCTTCATGCCGATGTCGACGGCGGTGCCGATGGCATTGGTCGCGAGTACTCTGCCCTTAAGATCCTCGATCTGGCGGACGGGGCTGTCCTTCAACACCATGAACTCGTTGCTGTAATAGCCGTGCGCGCCGTCCTGAACGCCGTCGAAGATGATGCGCAGGTCGCGCATGTTGGCGTTCTGGATGGCGGCGCCGACGGCCGAATAGGCGAGATTCGCCAGATCGAGATCGCCGGTGCCGAGCGCCTGCAGCTGCTGCGTCGTGCCGGCGAAGTGGATCGGCTCGAGCTCGTAGGATTTGCCGTTGTGGAGGGCGATGCCCGGCTTGGCGAAATAGATCGGCTCGAGCGAAGCCGGCACCACCACCCATCCGATGCGCAGCTTGAGCGGCTCGGCGCGCGCCAGACCGGTGGCGGCCAACAATCCGACGATCAAAAGCAGCACGATGCGGCGCATGGGCGCCCTCCCACTCGCAGTTCGCGCGCCGGCATGACGGGCTTGCCGTTGGCTTGAATCCCTAGCACAAAGAGCGCCGCGCGCGGAGTGCCGTCGAGCCGCGCTTGCCAGGAGTTCGGCCGTGAAACGCAGCACCGATCGCATTCTCACGACTCACGTCGGCAGCCTGATCCGGCCGCCGCGGCTGCTTGAATTTCTGCGCGCCAAACAGGATAGACGGCCCTACGACGAGCGCGCTCATAACGCGTGCCTGAGAGAGGCGGTTGCCGAAGTCGTGCGGCAGCAGGCGGATGCCGGCGTCGACGTGGTGAGCGACGGCGAGTTCGGCAAGGCGATCAGCTGGTCGCAATATGCGCTCGAGCGGCTCTCCGGCTTCGAGCGCCGGCCGTTCTCGGGCGGCAATCCCTGGATGCGCGGTGCCGACCGCGAGCGCTTCAAGGGCTTCTATGCCGAGATGGACAGCAAGGACAAAGGCGCGACCACGACTGATTCGGTCGTCGTCGGTCCGATCCGCTACACCGGCCAAGTCGCGCTGCAACGAGACATCGACGACTTCAAGGCGGCGCTCGCGGGCGCCGACGTGGTCGAGGGATTCCTGCCGGTCGCAGCGCCGTCGAGCGTCGTGCCCGACAAGAAGAACGAATACTACAAGAATGACGACGAGCTGCAGACCGCGGTCGCCGAGGCGATGCGCACCGAGTACCGCACCATCGTTGATGCCGGCTTTTTGGTGCAGCTCGACGATGCGCGCGCAGCCGTCACATACGACCGCATGGTGCCGCCCAAGACCTTCCAGGACTATCATCGCTGGCTCGAGCGCCAGGTCGAGATCATGAACTACGCGCTCAAGGGCATCGATCCGGCGCGCGTGCGCTACCACGTCTGTTGGGGAAGCTGGCCCGGGCCGCATGTCAGCGACGTGCCGCTCAAGGCGATCGTCAAGACGCTGCTGAAGGCGCGTGTCGGCGCATTCGTCATTGAAGGCGCCAATCCGCGCCACGAACATGAGTGGCAGGTGTGGCGCGACGTCGACCTCAAGGAGAAAATCCTGATCAGCGGCGTCATCAGCCACGCCACCAATGTCGTCGAGCATCCCGAGCTCGTCGCCGAACGCATCATCCGCCTAGCCAATCTGGTCGGCCGCGAACAGTTGATTGCCGGCACCGACTGCGGCTTTGCGCAAGGACCATTCTATCGCCGGGTCCATCCGGAAATCATGTGGGCGAAGCTTGAGGCGCTGGCCGCGGGCGCACGGCTCGCCAGCAAGATCTTATGGCAACGGCAGCGGCAAGCGCGCCGCACACGCCCGGCCACGAAGCGTCGGGCCGGCGCTCGCCGCTAGGTCAGCGCGGCCTCGACCCACCGTCCGGCGGCGAGCAGCCGCGCCGCGCCGCGCGGCGGCCCGACGAGCTGGACACCAAGCGGGAGGCCGGTTGGCCCTTTGCCGGACGGCACCGTCAGGCACGGCACGTGCAGCAGCGTCCATAGCCGGTTGAACACCGGATCGCCGGTCGCTTCGATCCCCTTGGGTGCCTCGCCCGGCGCCGGCAGCGTCAGCCAGAAATCGCAATCGCCGAAGGCATCGGCGGCGACGCGGCGCGCGGCATCGAACGTGCTGCGCGCGCCGTTGTAGTCCGCGAAAGCGATCGCCATGCCGTCGGCGACGTTGCGTGCAAAGGCCGGGCTGAGCCTGTCGCGATGGTTGAACCATTCATAGGCGTAGGCGCGCGCCAATTCGTATCCGGTGATGATCCGCGACCGGTCGTGCGCGGTCTTGAGCGCCGGATCGATGGCGATGTCGCGCAGGCTTGCGCCGGCCTTGGCGAGGCAGCGTACCGCATCCTCGAGCGCCGCCTGCGCCGCCGGCGTGGCCCTGTCCCATTCGATACCGCGGACCAAGCCGATGTGCGGCGCCTTGTCGAGCGTCTTGTCGTATGAATCCATCGGCGCGCCGGTGAAAGCGGCGAGCACCGGCGGAATGTCGGACACGGCGCGCACGAACAGGCCGATCGTGTCTGCCGATTCCGACGCATATTTAAGACCGGCGCGGTTGATCGCGCCGTAGCTCGGCTTGAAGCCGACGACGCCACAGAACGCCGCAGGCCGGATCACCGAGCCGAGCGTCTGGGTGCCGAGCGCTACCGGTACCATGCCGGCGGCCACCGCTGCCGCCGAACCCGACGACGATCCGCCCGGCGTGTGCGCCGGATTGCGCGGATTGCGGGTCTGGCCAGGATGCGTCATGGCGAATTCGGTGGTGACGGTCTTGCCGAGCGCGACCGCGCCGGCCGCCCTTAACAGCGCGACGCAGGCTGCGTCAGCCGCCGGCCGATGGCCGGCGTAAATCGGCGAGCCGTAGCACGTCGGCATGTCAGCGGTGTCGAATATGTCCTTAATGCCGACGGCGACACCATGGAGCGGGCCCTTGGCGCGGCTTTGGTCGCGGCGGCGCGCCTCGGCTATGGCGCGCTCGGGATCGAGAAAGGCCCAGGCGCCGACCGCCGCTTCGCGTTCGGCGATGCGGTCGAGGCAGGCGCGGGTTTCGGATTCGGCCGTCGCCTCGCCGGCGGCAACGCGCTTCAGGATGTCACGAACGCCAAACATGGCAGCCGCCTGGATGATTGCGGTGCCGGAGTATCCCCGCCCGGCGCTCTGCCATGCAAGCCGAAGCTGCGCCGTACGCCTATGCGCGGACCGCGGATCCGCCGGCGCGATGCCGCCGATGCGGCTACTTCACGCCTGCAGTTTGCGTGGTCATCACCAGACGGACGACGCGGCCGTTGTCAACGACGCCATAGACGACGTCGTTGGCGCCGACGGCTTCGTGGTTCGTCGGATTGAACGGATGATTGTAGACCTGCACGACGCCCTCAACCTTGTCGTGCAGGTTGTCGAGCGCCGCGCGAACCTTGGGCCCGTCGACCGTGCCAGCCTGCCGGATCGCGGCCGCCAGCAAGTAGAGCGAATCGTATCCTTGCGCCGCTGAAGGCGGCGAATCCATCCGCGTAACCTTGTAAGCGGCATGGAACGCCTGGATGAATGCGGCGCGCTTCGGCGTATCGCTCTGTTCGATGAACGTCTGCGGCATGACGGTGCCGTTGCCGTTGACGCCGGCGGCGTCGATGAAATTCGACATCGATAGCGTCCAGCTGCCGATCATCGGCACCATCCAGCCGATCTTGGCGCGATCGTTGGCGATCGCCGCAAGCTCGGGACCGATGCCGTAGGTGAGTACAACATCGGCGCCCGCTGCGTGTGCGCGTTTCAACTGGGCAGTCATGTCGGTATCGCCGATGTTAAATTTCTCGTTCGATACTGGCGCGATGCCTTGCGCCGCCAACGCCTGGATCAAATCGTGACGGCCAACCTGCCCATAGGCGGTGGTGTCGGCGAAGATCGAGATTTTCTGGTAGCCGCGCACCTTGACGATCTCGGCGATCTTTTCGACCTCAAGCGCGGTGCTGCACGAAACACGGAAAACATAGTTCTCAGCGTATTCCGGCGGCGCGAACTGCCGCGTGAGCACGCTGCCGGTGGTGACGCTGAGCACGACCGGAATATGCGCCTCTTCGAAATACGGGATCGCCGCCAGCGCGACGCCGGTATTGATGTAGCCGACGGCGGCGTCGACCAGATGGTTCTCAGTCAGTTCGTCGGCTATCTGTGCACCGCGGTCGTTGTTCGCCTGGTCATCGCGCTTCACCAGGACAAGAGGACGGCCGAGAATACCGCCCGCTTTGTTGATTTCATCGGCGGCGAGCTCGACGCCGCGCAGCATGTCGATGCCCATCGGCGCCGAGCCTCCGGTGAACGGCCCATCGACGCCGATGCGGATCGGATCGGCGGCATGAGCCGGAAGGCCGGCCAGCACGAGAACGCCGACGAGAATACCCAGCATATTCCATTTCATGGCAAGCACTCCTGTCGCCCGTCTTAGACGGCGATATCCAAAATCGGTTTGTCGGTTGCGGTCTGGTCCCCGCGGCGAATCGGCAGCTTGATCGTCACGGTGGTGCCCTTCTTGGGCACGCTGCTGATCTCCAGCCGGCCGCCATGTAGTTCGACAAGGGTCTTGGAGATTGGCAGACCGAGGCCCGTACCTTCCTGCGCCAATGTCCGCTCCCGACCGACCTGCGTGAATGGTTCCAGCGCCCGCGGAATGTCCTCGGGCGCCATGCCGACGCCGTTGTCCTTGACGGTGATGCGTAGCTCGGTGGTCGCGACCGTGGTGACAACGTCAATACGGCCGCCGACGGGCGTGAACTTGACCGCATTCGCCAGAACGTTGAGCACGACCTGGCGGATACGAACCGGATCGGCGTCGATAGTCGGACACCGCGGTGCCAGATCGGTGACGATCGCAACTCCGGCGCTATCGGCCTTGCGCGACATGATGGCGATCGCCTCGACGATCGTGTGATTGACGTCGACGGGTTCGAGATGGAGCTCGGTTTTGCCGGCGTTCAGCTTGGCGATATCCAGAATGTCATTGATGATCGACAGCAAATGCTGTCCGCTAGTGCGGACAATTTCGCCGTACTGACGATAGTTCTCGGAGATCGGCCCAAGCACTTTACGCTCGATCATCTCGGAGAAGCCGATGATGGCATTGAGCGGCGTGCGCAACTCGTGGCTCATGTTGGCCAAGAACGCGGTCTTGGCCTGGTTGGCCTGCTCCGCCTCCTGCCGCGCCAAGCCGAGCTGCTCTTCGCGCTCCTTGAGCGGTGTAATATCCGAATAAAACAGGACGGTATCGCCTTCCTTGGTACGCCGTTCTCGCATTAGGATCCAACGGCCGTCATACAGCTGAAGCACTGGCTCGCCGATGCCCAAACGGTGCTGATCCATGCGCCAGCGCAGGAATTCGCGCTCGTCCGGATGCGCATCGGCGAAGGCGTGATGGCTCACGGCGGCCTCGCTCAGTTCCTGGAAAGTCTTGCCGGGGACGATAAGGTCCTTGATCGGCGCGAAGAACGACCGATAGACGCCGTTCGACAGCACCAGACGGTCTTGGCTGTCATAGAGCGCGAACGCCGCCGGCGCGCTTTCGAACGCACTCAGCAATCGCGCCTCGGCGGTACGCCGTGCGCCGGCTTCGCGATCAACCGCGCTGGCCTCGCGCGCGGCGGCGTTTGCCAGCCACCATGCAATAATGGTCATGATCAGCAGCAAACCGGCATCCATTGCGCAAAAGCTGAGAAATTGCGACGAGGTGATTACCGGCTTGCCGATCAGGATGATCCGGGCAGGAAAGCCTCGAACCTTGACGACCGAATAATCCTTCTTGCTGAGGCCGGCCATTGGCGAACCGTTGCTGCCGACTGCGCCATTGCCTTGATCGCCGATCAACTGCTGATCAGACAAACCCGTACCCGCGAGGATCGCGCCATCGCTGCGTTCGAGCAGCGCAACTTCGTCGTTATCTTCGCCGTGCGGATTGTAGAAAGCCGCGAAATAGGCCGGATCGGTAATCGAAGCAACGATGCCGCGGAAATTGCCGTCATCGTCAAGGATTGGGCGGCTCATGGCGAAGAAGGATTCGTGATCGATGCGATTCATCGCGATGCGATCGAGGTAGAGACCGACGCCGAGCCATTTTTTTTGCTCGGAGAAATACGGCCGATCGGCGACGTTGATTACCGGCGGCGGAAACGATCGCGAGGTGTTCATCAGCCGGCCGTCCTGGTCGGCAACGAGCAGAGAGCGCACTTGCGGCAGGGCCTTGCGGTATTTGTCGAGCAGCAGCTGCGTGAAGATGGTGGGTTTGGTCAGCGGCAGATGCGGCTTCACGTTGCTGGCAATCGCCTCAAGCGAAAGATCGATGGCGGCCAGCGCGCGGCCGGCGTGCTCGGCGAGCAATTCGGCCTTGGCGTTGCGCGCGTCGCGTTCGCGTCCCGCGAGCACGCCATAATAGTGGCCGAGGATGAGCGCATTGCCGGCGTAGACCGCGACGAGAAACAATACCGTCAGCAGGACGATGCGCCGCGCGAACGGTATCGCCCGGATGTGCCCAAGCCCGACACTGACAATCCGTCGCCGCAGCGACATGCAAATATCCCGCTAGCAGCCCAGACGCACGTATGCGCCGACTACTCTGCGCCGGACGGGTTAAGAATTTAGCGGAACTTGGTCAGAAAAATTGCAGCAGACGGCTACTGTTGCATGTAGACAACCATCGCCCGCGATTTCGATTCAAGGGTCGGTAAAATACTAATGATTGGTCGGCCACGCACGTGAGGCCGTCGGGCCTTTGCGTCTAGCGTAGCATTCCGTGCAGTGCGACACCGACCAGCGACGCCGCCAGGCCGATCATGATTTCAACAAAACGTACGCCGATCGACTGCCGCATTGCGGTTCTCCGCCAGAGGTTCAATCCCACAAAGCTATCGGGAGAATCTTTCGAAAAAATTAACGCTAATACACTGCAAGTTGCGGCCTTTTCCCTGGGTTTTGCCGATCGGGATGCTCGCGACCTTATATCTGGAGGCGTTTGAATACCGGTTCGGGAATGCCCCCGTCACCGTGAACACCGGGCGCCAAATCGGTCGGACATAGACACGTCGCGCCGCTGAAGCTCGGCCGCGAGCACGGCCTCCGCCACTCCGGCGGGTTGCGCCGTGAGCAACCTGGGTGTTGTCATCCTCTTGGTCATGCGCCTCACAACATAGCCCGGCAGAACGGCGACGACGCGCACGCCCGCGCCATGCAGCCGGATGCGCAATCCTGATAGATACGCGGTGAATCCGACCTTGGCGGAACCGTAGGTCGCGTTGCGAGCGCGGCCACGCCCGCCGGCAACCGACGAGATGCCGATGACGCCGTCGGCGCCGCGACGCCAGTATCACGTTGCGTCCGGCCTTATTCGCCGTGCCGACGATCCTGGAAAACTAGTCACCGAAATCATTGCGCGCCCAGCGCATGTCGGCGACCTTGCAAACATTCAATACCGATGCCGCGCGAGGCCATTCCACAGCCGTCACTGTGGACCATTGGCCGCGCGCGATGCTGCGGGAACCAACCACAAATTGGCCACAATGACTGCGCCATGCTGAATGCCGTGGCGGTTTGACGCCGTTGGAGATCGCGGCATGACATACGGTCGTCGGTTTTTGTCCGCGAATAAATCGGCTGCGCCGGGATGCGATCGGGCTGCCATGCGCGCAATGCAGTGCCGTCACAAAAATCAGCCGACAGCCTTGGCCATTTCTCATCGTTGTCAACCTGAACGCTTTCAATTGGGAGGAGCGCCATGTTGGACGAGCATCGTGAGATCCATCAGCCCACGCACACGCCGCACCGTTGCGGCAGCCTGTTCGGCTGCGGCGACGAGCAGGGCACCGGCGTGGTCCGCGAAGACATCAAGGACGCGGCGGTAAAGCCAAAGTCGGCGGATCGCCTGCTGCATATGGATGAGATCGACCAGGATCGGCTGGACGGTTATTTGACTGCGCGCGGCCGCACTCGTCGCAAGCTGTTACGCGCCAGTGGCTTCTTGAGCGTGTTGGCAGCGACGCAGCCATGGTTCGCCAAGTTGGCGCAAGCGGCCGACGTGTCGGCGCCGAACGGTACCGGCAGCCAACGGACCGATGCCGGCCGCCTGCAT
>DASQGX010000232.1:0-12261 GCA_035632395.1 Allostellaceae bacterium | reverse complement strand
CTACACAGCCGAGCAGCTGCATGCGCTCGGCGTCGTCGACGTGCTGGCGGCCGACGGCCAAGGCGTGCAGGCCTTCTACGATTTCATCGGCCGGCGCGAGCGCCGTTATGCGGCGCAACGCGCGATGTACCGCGCCCGGCGGTTGGTCAACCCGGTCACGTTCGAAGAGATGACGCGCATCGCCGACCTTTGGGTCGAAGCAGCGTTCAAGCTCGAAGAGTCCGATCTCAGGCGGATGGAACGGCTGGTCACCGCGCAGGAGCGGCGCGGCGTGCGCGCTTAGCAGACGGGCCCGCAAGCACTTCCTTTAATACGACGGCTTGATTGCGGCGTTCGTCACGTGCGCCAAAGACGAGTGTGATTCGCCTCTGCCGCACCAACTTGCGCAACTGCGCGAGCACCTCCGGTTGCCGCTTCAGCTCGGCACGATAACGCCGGCGAAATTCGCTCCAGCGCGCCGGATCGTGACCGAACCATTGCCGCAATGCGGTACTCGGCGCGACGTCCTTGAGCCAGAGATCGATATGCGCCTTGGCCTTGCGCACGCCGCGCGGCCATAGGCGATCGACGAGAACGCGCATTCCGTCGCGCGGCAACGGTGGGTCATAGGCCCGTTTCAACTGCACGCGCGATTGCTGCGCCATCAGGGCGCTTTCACTGTAACGGCGGCAACGCGCGGCGTCAGCAGCGGCGGACCGTAGAGCACGACGAACAGGCCGAAGGCGCCGCTCCACGCTACGCCCGCGAGGCTTAGCGTCAGCAGATATTGCGCGCCGGTCAGCGGCGCCAGTAGGCGCAGCAACGCGGCGATGGTGACCAGGATATAGATTGCCGTGGTTCCGCGTCCGGCGGTCAGCTTCCGACCGGTATGGCCAAGCGAGGCGCGCGTCATCACTGCGAGCGTCATCGTGCCGATGGCGCCGGCGGTGAACGCATGCAGCGCCGCCGTTGGCGGCAGCAGCGGCACGATGCCGTTCACGGCCAAGAGCAGGAATCCGAGGGCGAGCCAGCCATAACCGAGATGCAGGACCCACAGCAGCGGCTCGCGCCAGGCGCCGGCGCCGCGCCAGCGTACCAGCCGCACGCCCTGCGCCACGGCGGCAAGGAGCGCGAGCCCCGACGTCACCGCCGCGTCCGGCACCGCAACCCAGGCGATGAGCGCAATCGCGGTAAGGCCCAGCGCGGCGCGGTCGGCCCAGCCGAACGACGCAGGCACCGCACCGGCCGGGCGTTCTTTGGTCAACCAATTGCGCGTGAAGCTCGGCACGATGCGGCCACCAATGAGGCTGATCAGCAAAAGGAAGGTTGCAATGCCAATGCGGTCGCCGAGCTCACCGGTCGATGCCCAGCCGAGCGCCTCGACGTGGATCAGAGCATTCCCCGCCAGCAGCAGCGATAGCGCCGCCACCATCGGCAGATTGCGCCAATTCTGGCCGGCGGCGATTTCGCGCGCGACCGCGGCAAGGAAGGCGACGGGAAAGGCCAGATCCAGCACCGCCGCGCCGGCGGCGCCGATCTCTGCCGATAAAAACACGCCGATGCGGCCGGCGATCCACAATATGGCGAGCGCGGCGAGCGGCGCGCCTTGCAGCGGCATGCGCCCGGTCCAGTTCGGAATTGCCGTCAGCATGAAGCCGGCAACCGTCGCCGCGGCATAACCGTAGATCATTTCGTGCGCGTGCCAGATCTGCGGTGGCAACAGCGTCGGCACAGCGCCGTCGCCAGCGAAAAACGCCAGCCATAGCGGCACGGCCAGGGCCGCCCATGCCGCCGACAGCAGAAAGAACGGACGGAATCCGGCGGAGAACAAGGCGGCGCCCGCATGGGCGCGATAGCGCGGAATGGCAACCACGGCGTCAAGCCTCCGGCGACGACACGAAGATATTCGCGCCGCAAGCTTAGGAGCGTGCACCGATACGATACAACCGTAAGGATCGTGGTGTTTTTGACTCAGCCGCGGCGCTCGGCGCGCGTCATCTGCTCGAGGCTGGCGTCGAGGCGCGAGAACTCATTGACGATCTTGTCGAAATAGGCCGGGCCTGTGCGCGACAGATCGTTGGCGGTGACCTCGCGCATTGCCGTCAGCGCCTCGCACAAGCGCACGCCGCCGACATTGGCGGCGCCGCTCCGCAGCGAATGGGTAACGTCGCGGAAGTCGCGCAGATCGCCGCGGTCTACAGCAGCGCGCAAATCTTCGATCAGGCGACGCGCGTCCTTGCGGAAGGTGTCGACCACTTCGGCGACGAACTCGCTGCCGCCGAGATCCTTGAGTGCGACGAACGTTTGCTCGTCGACCACGGCACCGGCGTCGGGCACGAAACGCGGATGCACGGAAATCGGCGTCACCACCTGCGGCGAAAAGATCGGCCGGCGTTCGCCGATGCCCGCCTTGGCATAGATGTCGCTCAATGCAGCAAGCAGCTGGGCCGGCTCCATCGGCTTAGTCAGCACCGCATCCATGCCGGCTTCGCGGCAGAGGCGTTCGGTCTCGCTGGTGACGTCGGCCGTCAGCGCGACGATCGGCAGCCGCCATTCGCCGACATGGCTCATACGGTAAAGCTTGGCGACCTCGTAGCCGGTGACATCCGGCATGTTGATGTCGAGCAGCGCCAGGTCGAACCGGTCGCGCTCGAGCGTCGCCAGGGCCGCCTCGCCATCGCCGACGACCACCGCCTGATGGCCGGCCATTTCGAGCACCTTCTTGAGGATCTTGCAGTTGGCAGCATTGTCGTCGGCGACCAGAAACTTGAGCGCCTGCACCGGCCGCATCGGTGGCAGCGGCGACGGCACTGGGGCGATGGCTGCCGGCGGCACCGGCACGGGCGGTATCGCCTCGGGTGTGGTCTCGACACGCCTCGGACGCACATCGCTGGCGAGCGCACTCATCAGCGCGCTGGCCAGCGACTCGGAACGCACGGGCGCTTCGATCACGGCGGCGAGCTCGGTCGCTCCGATACCCGCAACCGCCTCGCTGCCGCGTTCGGGCGCGATGAAGACCACGACCGGCGGCTCGGTATGCTCGACCGTCAGGCGATGGGCGAACGCAAGCGCCGCCATTGGATTTACGCGGCCGTCGAGCATGATCAGCGCTAGCCGATCGTCGCCGGACTCAAGATCGGCCAGCGCCGCCGGCTCGTCGCGGAGCCAACGCAATTCGCCGTGCCAGGAGCGCACGCGCTCTTGGACCAGCGCCGCCAAATCGCTATCGGCTGAAACCAGCGCCAGACGGCGGCCGGCAAGCTCCGGCGTCGTCGATGGCGCCGACGCATCGGGCTCCAGCGTCAACGTCACGGTGAAGGTCGAGCCTTTGCCCGGCTCGCTCGCGACCGCGATCGTTCCGCCCATCAACTCCACGAGCTGCTTCGAAATCGCCAGGCCGAGGCCAGTGCCGCCGAAGCGGCGCGCGACAGATTCGTCCGCCTGGGCGAAGACCTCGAAGATGCGGTCGAGCGCTTCCGGCGGAATGCCGACGCCTTCGTCCTTGACCGCGATTTGCAGCCGTACCCGCCCCTCCGCGCGTTCAACGAACGACGCCGTCAAGGCGATACGGCCGCGCGCGGTGAACTTGATCGCATTGGCGACCAGGTTGATGAGCACCTGGCGCAGCTGCAGCGGCGCGCCGCGATACCCCACCGGCAGCCGCGGATCGATGCTGAGCGTGAGCGCCAGATGCTTGGGCTCGGCTTGCGGCCTGACTAGCGCGACAACGCCACCCAGCAGCTCGGGCAAAGCGAAGCTTTCGAGTGCCGGCCGCAGCTTACCGGCTTCGAGCTTCGACAGATCGAGCAGATCGTTGATCAGTCCGAGCAGCGTCTGGGCCGAAAGCCGCATGGTCGCCAGCATGTCGCGCTGCTCGGCGTCGAGATTGGTGCGCGCGAACAGCGCGCCCATGCCGATGAAGCTGTTGAGCGGTGTGCGCAGCTCGTGGCTCATCACCGCAAGAAAGCGGCTTTTGGCCGCGGCAGCTTCCTCGGCGGCAGCGCGCGCGGCGTGCAGCCGGCGCACCAGCGTTGCCGCGTAGCTCGGCAGCAGCGCTAGCGCGACATAGACGCCGGCCGATTCCGCGGGCTGAGCCTGCCAATAGGGCGTCGTCGCCACCACGGCGCCGAAAGCGATGACCGATAGCACGGCGCTGATCGCCAGCTCGCGCAAGCCGTAGCGAAACCCAAAGCCGAAAATGACCCAGAGATAGATCGCGAACCACGGCGCCGCGAAGCCGGCACCGACATGCAGGAACACCGAAACGAAGACGACGTCACTCAGCATGGCGGCGAGGCGTCGCGCCGGCGCCGCCGGCGGATCGGCGATCAGGTGCACGAACAGCAGCCAGGCGACAAGGATGCCAGGTACATTGACTGCGAGCAGCGGCAGCAGCGTCGGCGTGCCGACGCCGAGGCCGGCGAGCACGGCAAGATAAACCAGCACAACGCCAGTAAAGAAAATTCGCACGATCGCTTGTTGCGGCTCGGATTCGCGCATGGCGGCTAGCGCCGCGCTGACCGTCGCCATGCCTTTGACTGCGACGACCACCGCTGCCAAGCCCGGCCCCAGCAACACGAGGGCAAGGGCCAGCAACGCGATTGCCGGATCGACGGCGTCACCAAGCCGGAACACGGCAACCGCCGCCAGCAACAGCGGCGCCGCCACGGCAAATGCGGCGAGCGCGATGGTGACGCCGCGGCCCTTGTTTTCCTCGCGCCCGGCGGACGCGCTTGCTGGCTCCAGCCGTTCGCTCATGCGGCCTGATCCGACCCTTCCCCCGAATCCCCCGATGGGGTCGAATTGCGATTCTGCCGTGCAGACGGCGAAAAATCTATCGCTAGGTGGCCTGGGGACGAAAGATAACGATAACTAGGGGCTCAGGCGCCGGCCGGAGCGGCAACCGCCAGGGCGCGTTCGGCCGGCAGGCGGACGCGTACTATCGTGCCCGCGTCCTTGCGGCTTTCGATCATTAGCCGGCCGCCATGCAGTTCGACCAAGCCGATGGCCAGCGGCAGGCCAAGGCCGGTGCCGGCGTGCTGGCGGCTCCAGGTGCTGGCGACCTGGCCGAAACGGGTGACCGCGGTCTGGATTTCGACCGCGTCCATGCCAATGCCGTGATCAGTGACGGTGATCTCGAATCCCCCGGCATCGTAACGCGCCGCCATCTCGACCCGCCCGCCGCCGTGGCTGAACTTGATCGCATTGGTGACTAAGTTGAGCAGCACTTGCTTGAGCTTGAGCCCGTCGGCGCGCAGCCAAGGCAGGTCGGGCGGCAGATCGGTTGCGATGATGATGTCGATGGCGCGGGCGCGCTCGGCGACGAGCGGGAGCACGTCGCGGACGATCTGCGGCAGCTCGACCTCTTCCTCGTCGAGTTCAAGCTTGCCGGCCTCGAGCTTGGACACATCGAGGATGTCGCTGATGATGCCGAGAAGATGCTGTGCCGAAGCGCAAATGTCGCGGGCATAGCCGGTATAACGCGAGCTGCCGAGCGGTCCCATCACCTCGTCGGCCATCACCTGCGAGAAGCCGATGATGGCGTTGAGCGGCGTGCGCAGCTCGTGGCTCATGTTGGCGAGGAATTCGGACTTGCTGCGGCTCGCGAGCTCGGCCTCTTCCTTGGCGGCAATCAGCGCAAGCTCTGCTTCTTTGCGCGACGTGATATCGAGTGCGGCGCTCACCACCAGCATCGGCCGGCCTGACGTGTCGCGCAACAGCGCCTTGCTGCTGAGCACGACCCGCTCCTCGCCGTCGGGCATGGTCACGTTATGCTCGAACGAGCCGTCGGCCTCGAGGCCGGAAATGATGCGGCGATCGCGCTCCATCGATTCCTGCGCATAGGGATCGGCGCTCACTGCCACCGGCGTCTGGCCGATGATTGCGGCCGGCGGCTTGCCGATGCTGCGCGCGAACCAGTCGTTGACGAAAACGTAACGGCCGTCGCGGTCGGTCGCGACAACCGCCAATGGCACCGCATCGATGACGCGCAGCAGCAGCTCGTGGCTTTCGCGCAGCGCGTCGCGGTGGCGGCGGGCGTCGGCGATGATCTTCTCCTCGAGCGACGAGGCGCGCGCCCGCAGCATCAATTGCTGCTGGCGCATCGTGAGGAGGTTGCGCGAGCGCACGCGGAATTCGTGATGATCCACCGGACTCAGCAGGAAATCGGTGGCGCCGGCTTCGAGCGCCTCGTAGCGCAGATCGCGGTCTTCGTAGGCAGTAACGACGATCACCGGCACGTCGGCGCAGGCGGCGATTTCGCGGAAACGGCGGATGAAGGTCGCGCCGTCGAGGTCGGGCATGTTGAAATCGGTCAGTACCAGATCCGGCGGCGAGCGCGCGGCATCGTCGAGCGCGCGCTGCGGATGGTCGAAAAGGCGGACGTCAACCTGGTCGAGGGATTGGGCGAGACGCTCGAGAATCTTGAGATTGGTGGCGCGGTCGTCGACGATAACCACCGTCTGGCGCTTCGCGACCGGCGTCTCGCTCACAGAGAAATCCCGCAAATTGCTACCCGCTGATGAAGTATCGGCGCCAGTCGAGCCGACGGCAAGCGCGATAAATGCTCTTAAATTATGGTTAAAAATAGGTAAACGGCCCGTACAGCGGAAATAAGGCGCGCGTTACGCACCGACGAGGGTCAGTTGTGCCTCGCCCAACCCCGTGAAGCGTGCAATCACTGGCGCGCGCAGCGGCGCGATGCACAAACCAGTATGGCTGCCGGTGGTGATAAAGGTTCCAGCCGTGAGCGGCCGGCCGCGCTGCATCAAGTGATTGGCGAGCCAGGCGACCAGGCGTTTGGGATGGCCGGCCGTATTGCCGCCAACGGCCTTGGCCGCGACCATGCCGTCGATCACCAGTTGCGCCTCGGGCTTGGCTAGATTGGCCTCACGCCAATTCGCAACTGCCTCGCCCCAGCAGAAACCGCCGTTCGATATATTGTCGGTCAGCACCGCGAATTCGGGCGCCGCTAGGCGGTCGCGGAAGCGCGAATCGAGATACTCGATGGCGACGTGCAGGCTGTCGAGCGCCTGCCAGACCTCGTCCTCGCGGTAAGATGTCGCCCGGGCGGGCAGATCGCGGCCGACGCGGAAGGCGAGTTCCGCCTCGACGCCGTTGACACCGTCGCGTAGCGCCAGCAGCTGCGCTGGGCTCTTCACAACGTGGCCAGCAAAGATTGGTGCGCAGGTCGGACGCGAGGTCGGACTGGCGGCGCCGACCTTCCACGCCGCGACGCGCACGCGCAGCTTGTCGACAACCAGATCCTGCAATGCGTAGGCCGCCGCCTCGTCCGGCGGCGCGAGTTCGGCTGGAAGATCGCCGATGCGCTGGCCGGAAATCCGGGCTTGGATCAGGAGAGCGGCAAGCCGCTCCTGGTTCATGTCAGCGATGCGCCGCCGCCATCGTTGGCGCCGCGGCGGCCAGCGTGTTGCCGCCGAGATAATCCATTGCCGCGTCGACGCCGCCGCGCTTGATCGGCACGCCCGACGCGGCCAAACCGAGCTCGACACCGGCGAGCGTGCCGAGCAGCTGGGTCTCGTTGATATAGGCGAGATGACCGATGCGGAAGATCTTGCCCGTCACCTTGCCGAGACCGGCGCCGAGCGCGATGTCAAAGCGCTCGAGAATGGTCTTGCGCACGTCGTCGGCGTTGATGCCGTCGGGCACGCGCACGGCCGTGAGGCTGGGCGTATAGGCTTTGGGATCGGCGCACTGAATCTCGAGACCCCAGGTTCGCACGGCTCGGCGTGTTGCCTCGGCGAGGCGATCGTGCCGGGCGAAGACGTTGTCGAGCCCTTCTTCGTCGAGCATCGCGATGGCTTCCTTGAGGCCGAAGAACATCAACGTTGCCGGCGTGTAAGGGAAATAGCCGCTGTCGTTGGAGTCGACCATCGGCTGCCAGTCGAAATAGGACTTGGACAGCTTCGCCGACTTGCTGGCGGCCAACGCCTTCTTGGAGATGGCGTTGAAACTCAGTCCCGGCGGCAGCATCAGGCCCTTTTGCGAGCCGCCGACGGCGACGTCGACGCCCCATTCGTCGTGCCGGAAATCCTGAATCGCCAGCGACGAGATTGTGTCGACCAGCAACAGCGCCGGATGACGTGCGCGGTCGATGGCGCGGCGCACGGCGGCGATGTCGCTGGCAACGCCGGTCGAGGTTTCACTCTGCAGAACGAGCACCGCTTTGATCGCGTGGTTCTTGTCGGCGGCGAGCTTGGCCTCGAATTGCTCCGGATCGGCGGGATGCCGCCAGTCGCTCGGGATCAGGTCGACCTCGATGTCGTGGCGTTGCGCGAGGTTGCGCCACAGCGTGGCGAACTGTCCGGTCTCGAAGGCGAGCACCTTGTCGCCCGGCGACAGCGTGTTGAGGATCGCCGCCTCCCAGGCGCCCGTGCCCGACGAGGGAAAGATCGCCACCGGACCGGAGCATTTGAAGACGCGCCTCAGGCCAGCGACGATTGATTTGGTGATTGCCGGAAATTCCGGGCCGCGATGGTCGATGAGCGGCTGGTCCATCGCGCGCAAGACGCGATCCGGCAGGTTGGTCGGGCCGGGAATCTGCAGCAAATGCCGGCCGCTCCGAAACGCCATGATTAAAACTCCTGACGGAAACTAGGCGTGGAATTTGCCCGGATTCACCCGGCACCCGCAAGGCCCGGTTGTGGTGCGGCTGCCATGCGCGGACGCGCCCACACGGCGGGTGGCCGGGCTTTTCCTATCGTGCGGCGGGCCTCTTCTCGAGCACCGAGACTTCCGGGTCGAGCCAGAACGCCCACACCGCCGCGCCGAAGACCAACAGGCATGCCGCGACGACGAATGGCGCCACCCACGAGCCGAGCTGGACCAAAAAGCCGAAGACCAGCGGCGACAGCGCGCCGCCGATGTTCCCTGCCATGTTCATTACGCCCGACACCGTGCCGGAATATTTGCCGCCGACATGCATCGGCACCGCCCACGACGGTCCGATGGTGCATTCGAGGAAGAACATCGCACCGGTCAGGCAAGCGATGGCGGCATAGGCGTTGGTCGCCAACGCCGCCGGCACGATGCACACCGCGCAGCCGAGCATGCCGATGATCGCGACGGTGCGATGCGCCAGCTTGGTGTTGCCGGTCTTGATCAGCAGCTGGTCGACGGCCACGCCGCCGACCGTGTCGCCGATCACGCCGGCCCACAGCGGCAGCGACGCGAAGATGCCGACCTTGATCAGCGTGAGATGACGGGCCTCGAACAAATAGGACGGCAGCCAGCTGAGGAAGATCCACAAGCAATAGACGTAGGTGAAGTAGGCGCACATGATCGCCCACATGTTGGGCGATCGGAACAGCGTCCCCCACGGCACGCTCGCGGTCTTCTCGATCTGCGGCGGTTTGATGTTGCCCTTGGCATCGACGCCCCGGATGTAGGCGATCTCTTCCTTGCTCACCGATTCCTGCTCTTCCGGCAGGTTGCGATAGCAGCCATACCACAACACGGCCCAGAGAATGCCGATCGCGCCGCAGATATAGAACACCCAGTGCCAGCCAAGCGTCGTAATGATCGCGACGACAATCGGCGGTGCGATCGCGGCGCCGAGACGGCTGGCACTGTGCGAGACGCCCTGCACCAGGCCGCGTTCCTGGCGCGGGAACCACAGCTGCATCGAGCGGGTCGCGACCGGGAACGCGCCGCCTTCGCCAACGCCGAACAGGAAGCGGAGGGCGATGAACGACACCGCGCCGGTCGCGGCGGCGGTCAGCGCCGTCATCACCGACCAGTAGGCGACGATCACGGTCAGAACGCGGCGCGGCCCGAACCGGTCGCCAAGCCAGCCGCCCGGGATCTGGCAGAGCGCATAACTCCAGACGAAGGCGCTGAAGATGGCGCCCATCGTCGCCTTGTCGAACCCGAATTCCTTGCTGATGACCGGCGCCACCGTGGAGATGTTGACCCGGTCGAGGTAGGTGATGAGGTACATCAGGCTGATCAGGAAAAGCACAAACCACCGGCTTTTCCCGGTTCGGTTTCCACGGCTAGCCATGGCGTCTCCCCCAATGTTCGCGTCTGCGCGCGTGTTGGAGACGAGCCTAGTCGCGCGGTGTCGCTCCGACAAGACTGCGCAACCGCGCCTTGCGTTTGTTGAAGCTCCGCCGCCAGCGCGCGAGGTGGCGGTGGCGGTGGTCCCAGGCCGCCTGGCGTACCACGGCAAGCGCGGTTTCCGGCGGCGCGAAGGCGGCGACCGCGCCGGCGAGCGCCGGGTGCTGCGCCGCATCGAACAGGATTGCCATGCCCGACTGCGTAGCCGAAAGCGCCGTCGCGGTCCGGCCGGCGAGACGGCCGATTTCGTCGATCGCCGGGCCGAGACCGAACTCCTGCACATCGTGGAACAGATAGACCGCGTCGGGCGCGGCTTTGGCGCGCACCGCCTGATAATCGAGCACCACTTGCGCGATGGTGTGCAGTCCGTCGATGAATGCAAAATCGATTGGGCCGCCGAGCTCGGCATCGACGATCGCGGCCACGTCGCGCGGTGACTCACCACGCACCGCCTTGGCCGGAAGTTTGCCGGCGGCGGCAATGCGATTGGTGAGCGCCAGACCTTCGAGGCTGTTGCGGTCGGCGCCGGAATCGAGCGCGACCACGCGGCCGCCCTTCAGCAACGCAGCGATCGCCAGCGTGCTCCAGCCAAAGGCGTTGCCGATGACCAGCGCGCGGCGCGGCTGGAAAGCGGCGAACAGGTGCTCGAGCAGATAGACCTCTTGCATGGCGATGCCGAGGCCGTTGGTCAGGCTCTTGCCGTCCTTGAGAAACCAGGTGAACGGCGCGCCGCCATAGCCGCCGAAACGGTGCGGCGGCAATCCGGTCGAGATCGCGATCCCTTCCGCGCGATAGAGGTCGATCAGCTGAGCAATGACCGGCATGGCGGCGAGAAAAGCATGGCCGCCATCGCGCGCAAAGGTCTTTCTGCCGCTGGTTTTTCCGGCAGCGTTCTCGTCTAATCGCGCCATGGCGGCGGCTCTCGAAACCCAGCTGCGGCGCGCGCTCAAGGGCGACGTGCTGTTCGACGCCTTTTCGCGCGGCCGCTATGCGACCGACGCTTCGATCTATCAGATCGAGCCCATCGGCGTGGTGGTGCCGCGCGATGCCGAGGACGTGGCCGCCGCCTTCGCCATCGCGCGCGAGGAAGGCGTAGCCCTTTTGCCGCGCGGCAGCGGCACCTCGCAATGCGGCCAGACCGTCGGCCGCGCGCTGGTGCTCGATTGCAGCAAGTACATGAACCAGGTGCTCGACGTCGATGTCGAGCGCCGGCGTGCGCGCGTGCAGCCGGGTTTGGTGATGGATCGCCTCAACCGCCAGCTCAAGAGCAACGGCCTGTTCTTTCCGGTCGACGTCTCAACCGGCGATCGCGCCACGCTCGGCGGCATGACCGCGAACAATTCCTGCGGCACGCGCTCGTTGCGCTACGGCAACATGGTGCACAACGTCCGCGCCATCGACGCGCGTCTGCCCGACGGCACGACCGCGACCTTCGGCGAAATTGGCGGCAATTTCGACGAGCGCACCCTGCCCGAACGCTACCGCGACCTAGTTCGCTTCGTGCGCGCGCTGCACAACCGCGAGAAGGACGAGATCGCTGCGCGCTTTCCCAACGTGCAGCGCCGGGTCGGCGGCTACAACCTCGACACGATTGCCGACGCCGGCCACAACATGGCGCATCTGCTGGTGGGATCCGAGGGCACGCTCGCCTTCTTCAACGCGATCGAGCTCGACCTCCAGCCGATCCCGCCGCATCGCGTTCTCGGCGTCTGTCATTTTCCGAGTTTCTACAAGGCGATGCAGGCGGCGAAGCCGATCGTCGCGCTGAAGCCCGCGGCGGTCGAGCTCGTCGACCGCACCATGATCGAGCTGGCGCGCAATATTCCACTGTTCCGCGCCACCGTCGACCGATTCGTCAAAGGCGAGCCCGAAGCACTGCTGCTGGTCGAGTTCGCCGGCGAGGACGCGGCCAAGAACGCCCGCGACCTGAAGCAGCTGATCGAGCTGATGGGCGCGCTCGGCCACGCCGGCGGCGTAGTCGAGATCGTCGACGACGCGTTCCAGTCGGCGGTGTGGGCGGTGCGCCGGCAAGGCCTCAACATCATGATGTCGATGAAGGGCGATGGAAAGCCGGTTTCCTTCATCGAGGACTGCGCCGTGCCGTTGGAGGATTTGCCGGACTACACCGCGCGGCTCGACGCCGTGTTCAAGAAACACGGCACCAGCGGCACCTGGTATGCGCACGCCTCGGTCGGCTGTCTGCAT
>DASQGX010000231.1:0-12329 GCA_035632395.1 Allostellaceae bacterium | reverse complement strand
GAACGACGGATCAACGGTGGCGAAGTAGCGATATTCGAGGCCGAGCGCGAGGTTGGGCAGCACCATGTAGTTGACGCCGAGGATCGGCTCGTACGCGAACACTGTATCCGACGAGTTGGCCAATGTCGTGCCGTTGGCGCGAACGCTGTCGAGCGTGACGTGCGATGCACCGACGCCGAGGCCGATATAGGGTACGAAAGGCGTGCCGGTGCGAAGATCCCACAACGCTCGGACCATGCCCGACGCGTTCTTGACCGAGCCGCTTACTGAGCTCGCCGCCGCGTTATTGACGTCAATCTCTTTAATGCCGGAATTGCTGAAATCGAGACCGAGCTCGAGCCGCAGCTGGTCGAGCTTCCAACCGACGGCGCCGCCAGCGATGAACCCTTCGTTCTGCTTGGTGGTGACGGTCGTGCCGGTCGTGGTATTGCCGGTCATGTCGTTCATGTGCGACCAGCCGCCTTCGCCGCGGACGTAGGGACCGTTGGGCCCTGTGCCCGGCGAGCCGAAGGTTTGGGCGAAGACCGGCGCAGCCAGGGCGCAAAGCACCAAGCTTAAAGCCGAAGCACGCACGAAATTCATCGTGATCTCCTCACCGACGCAATTCGAGATTGCGGTCGGCGGGATTATTATGGTTAATCCGGTAAACGGCAACAGATTACTTGTTTTTTGACTGTAAAAACTGATCTATATTGTTAGTCGTTTGATGAATTACTTTACAGATACTCAAAGTACGGCCACCAATTTCCGACAACGCGTCAAAACGACCGACAGTCTAACGCCACCGATCGCCTAGTCTGTCGGCGCGAGGGCGCTGCAAGCGGCCGGCAGCGGCGGCCGGGCGGGTGGCGGCACGGGCGTCGCTGGCTTCGGCTTGCTCAGTTCCTGTGCCCACCACGCGAAGATCGCCGGGTCGCAGCCATCGCCGGGCGGCACAGGCGCCTGCTCGACGCACAGCGGCGAACCAGCCGGACACTTCAGGCGAACGTGGAAATGCGCCTCGTGGCCGTACCAGGAGTGGACGCGCCCAAGCCAGGTGCGGTCGCCGAGCCCGGCGCCGCCATAGCCTTTGCACAGCGCTTCCTTGATCGCTGGATTGACGAAGATGCGGTCGACCGCGGGGTCGCTTGCTGCCAGCCGCAGCAGCGTCACTTGGCGCGGACCGAATTGCGTCGGATCGATCGCGCTCTGATCGGCTACCACCATTGACGGCGGCTCGAGCGTCTGGCGCGCGACCACCGGCAGCCTCGACACAGCGTCGAGCGCGAACCAAATGTCTACGTCGACACCCGTCTCGTGCGAAATGTGACTGGACAACATCGGACCGCCGCGCGGCTGCGCCATGTCGCCGACGTAAAAAATCGGCAGACCGGCGGCGTGCGCTTTGCGTCCGAGCCGCTCGACGAACTCGACCGTCTCCCGATGGCCGAAATAGCGGTGCTCCGCCGGACGCAGTAGCGCGAATCCGGGCCCATCCCACGGCAGCGACTTCGCACCAGCGAGGCAACCGTTCCACGGCGCACCGATGACGCGCGCCGGCCCAGTGGTCGGCGCAAGCGCCGGATCGCTCCACGATGCCGCCCTGACCGGAACACCCAGCAACATCCCGATCAACACGATCGCAAGCGGCGCGGCGGCACGCATGATGGCCTCCTGGTACAAGTTCGGCATAGTCTGGCGTGCCGAACGTTAGAGCGCAAAGGAGCGTCATGCCCGAATCGTGTCAGGTCTTGATCGTCACCGGCGGCAGCCGGGGCATCGGCGCCGCCGTCGCGGCCGGAGCGGCCCGACGGGGATACGCCGTCGCGGTCAACTACAAAGATAACCGCGCCCGTGCCGATGCCGTCGTGGCGGAAATCGGCAAGGCCGGCGGCACGGCGGTGGCGATTGCCGGCAACGTCGCCCATGAGGCCGATGTCGACCACATCTTCGGCGAGGCGGACAGGGCCTTGGGCCACGTCACGGCACTGGTCAACAGCGCCGGCATACTCGGTCCTATCGGCCGTCTCAGTGATGCGCCGGCGGTGGCGCTCGAAGAGGTTTTCAACGTCAACGTCATCGGCACCCTGCTATGTTCAGGCGCCGCGGTGAAGCGCATGTCAAGCAAGCACGGCGGCAGTGGCGGCGTGATCGTCAATCTGTCCTCGACCGCTGCAGTATTCGGCGGCGGTGGCGAGGTCATTTCCTATGCCGCGAGCAAGGGGGCGGTCGAAACCCTCACCATCGGTCTGGCGCGCGAGGTGGCGATGGAGGGTATCCGCGTCAACTGCGTGCGACCCGGCATGATCGACACCGAAATGCAGCCCCCCGGCCGGATCGAGCGCGCCAAGGCGGCGCTGCCCATGCACCGACCGGGCACGGCACAGGAGGTCGCCAATGCAATCCTGTGGCTGCTGTCGCCCGAGGCATCTTACGTCTCCGGCGCCATCCTCGGCGTTTCGGGCGCACGATAGCGATGCGTGTTGCGATCATTGGCGCCACCGGCATGCTCGGCCGCCATCTCGTGCCGCGGCTGATCGAACGCGGCCACCGGGTCAGCGCCATCGCACGCACAGCCAAGAAATGCGCCCAGCTTGAACGGCTTGGCGTCGCTGCTTCTCAGGGCGACATCCTCGACCGTGCTTCGCTTGCGCCGGCCTTGGCGGGCGCCGAGATCGCGATTCATGCCGCCACCGTTATTCCGCCTGCCGGCTCCAATCCCGATTGGACACTGAACGACCAGGTGCGGCGCGAGGGCACCGACAATCTGATCGCTGCGTGCCACGATGCCGGCGTGCAGCGTTACGTGCAGCAGAGCATTGCGCATGTCGTAGCCGCGGACAGCGACCTACTGCTCGACGAGGACGCGCTGGTCCACCCCACCCGCATCACCCAGTCCGCCGTCGACATGGAGGCACGCGTGCGGCAGTCGCGCCTCGATTGGATCATCGTGCGCGGCGGCATGTTCTATGGTCCGGGCACTGGCCGCGAGCGGCAATGGCGCGAGGCGGCACGCGTCGGCACGCTCAAACTGCCCGGTGACGGAAACGGTTCCATTTCTCTGATGCACGTCGCCGACATGGCCGCCGCTTGCGTGCTGGCGGCGGAGCGCGCCGTGCCGGGTACGTTGTTGGCCGCGGTTGACAACGCGCCCGTCACCTACCGCGATCTCTTTCGCCATATCGCGGCGCTCGAAGGCGGACCGGCGCCGCAGCCGGGCGGGTCGGCGATCGCGTCCTGCCGCGTCTCCAACGCCCGTATCAAGGCGGCATTGAATTGGACGCCGTTCTATCCGACGTTCCGCTCGGGCCTCGTCTGAGCCGGCAGTTCGCGCCAGAAACGCAATACGACTGCTGCCAACAGCAGCAGCATGGCGGCGACGATGGAGACGCAGCCCGGCCAGCCAGCGCGGTTCCAGACATAGCCCGGCAACACGGCGCCAAGACTTCCACCGACGTAGTAACAGGTGACGTAGAGGCCGACAGCCGACGAGCGCGCGCGTTGCGCTGAGACCGCGACCGACGCGGTGGCCGCGGTCTGTACGATGAAGCCGCAACCGGCCCCGATCGCCAAGCCAGCGATGATGATCCACAGATTGCCGATCAAGGTCAGCAACAGGCCACAAATCCATAGCGCGAGTACGCCGATTACCAAGCGACGGCGGCCGAAGCGTCGCACCAGGCGGCCGGCGAGCGGTGTCGTCATGACGCCGACCAGATAGACGATGAAGATCGTGCCCAGGGCCGCCGCCGACAGGTTGAAAGGCGCCGCGGCGAGATGGAAGTTCACATAGGTAAAGGTGGCGACGAACGAGAACAGCACGCCGAAACCGACGGCGAAAATCGCATCAAGGCGCGGATCGAGGACATGCGCAAGGATGTGGCGCAACGCATGCGCAGGACCGGCGCTCGGCACGAATTGGCGCTCGCGCGGCATCAACGCGATGACGCCAACCGCTGCGACCGCGGTCAAGACCGCGAGACCCAGGAATGCGCCGCGCGTGCCATATGGCCCGACCAGAAGACCGCACAGGAAGCGGCCAAAAAAGCCGCCGAAGCAGCTGCCGGATAGATAGATGCCGGCGACGCCGGTCGCCTCGACAATGGGCACCTCGTCGCCGATATAGGCGACGGTGACGACGAAGATCGGCGGCAGCAGCAGGCCTTGGATGAAGCGCCAAAAGACCATCGCCGGCAACGTCGTCGACAGCGCGATCAACACCGTCGGAATGATGAGGGCGATCATCGCAGTGACGATCACGCGCTTGCGGCCGATCAGATCGGCGCCGGCGCCGGTGAACGGCGCGATGATCGCCACCGCCAGGGTCGTCGCGCTGATCATATGGCTGGCGGCGACCGCATCGACTCCGTAGAGGTCGCGGATCGTCGGCAGAATCGATTGCGGCGCGTAAAGGTCGAGGAAGCTGCAGAAACCGGCGAGCCAAACCGCGGCCGCCCGGGCAGGAGCTTTCATTGCGCCACTCTAACATGGCCGGGCTTTTCATCGTCGCCGTCCTGGCGTAGAAAACGCGCGAATGGCTGACCCCAAGAAAAGTCGCACCTACCGCGACGCCGGAGTCGACATCGACGCCGGCGACGCATTGGTCGAGGCCATCAAGCCGTTCGCCAAGGCGACGGCACGCGCGGGCACGGCAGCCGGTCTCGGCGGCTTCGGCGCGTTGTTCGATCTCAAGGCGGCGGGTTATCGCGATCCGATCCTGGTCGCGACAACCGACGGCGTCGGCACCAAGCTCAAAGTCGCGATCGCCGCGAACAAGCACGACACCATCGGCATCGACCTAGTGGCAATGTGCGTCAATGACCTCGTCGTCCAGGGCGCCGAGCCCCTCTTCTTCCTCGACTACTTCGCAACCGGCAAGCTAGCCGTCGCGCAGGCGACGAAGGTCCTCAAGGGCATCGCCGCCGCCTGCGGCGCGGTCGGCTGCGCGCTGGTCGGCGGCGAGACCGCCGAGATGCCGGGTATGTACGCCGCCGGCGATTATGACCTCGCCGGATTCGCCGTCGGTGCGGTCGAACGCGGCCAGGTTCTCGACGGCGCGAATATCGCGGCGGGTGACGTCGTGCTCGGACTCGAATCCGATGGCCTTCATTCCAACGGTTTCTCACTCGTGCGCCGCGTCGTGGAGGAAGCCGGGCTGTCGTATGGCGCGCCGGCACCGTTCGCGGCTGGGCGCAGCCTGGCGGATGAACTGCTGCGACCGACACGCCTCTATGTGAAGCCATGTTTGGCGGCACTCAAGACCGGCAGCATCAAGGGCTACGCCCACATCACCGGCGGTGGCCTGGTCGAGAACATTCCGCGCGTGCTACCCGACGGCCTCGCTGCGGAACTCGACGCCGCAAGCTGGACACTGCCACCGGTCTTCGCGTGGCTGGCGCGCACCGCCGGCATTGCCCGCGCCGAAATGGCGCGCACGTTCAATTGTGGCATCGGCATGGTCGCTGTCGTTGCATCGGCGGACGTGGATTCTGTCGCCCGCGTGCTGACGCAGGCCGACGAGCGCGTCCACCGCATCGGTCGCGTCGTCAAAGGCGCCGGCGAAGCCGACACGCATCTCGTCAATACGGAGCGCGCGTGGCCCGGCTGAGGACGGGCGTGCTGATCTCGGGTCGCGGCTCCAACCTCCAGGCGCTGATCGATGCTTGCGCTGCGCCAGATTTCCCGGCCGAGATTGTCCTAGTGATTTCCAATCGGGCCGAGGCGCAAGGTCTCGAACGCGCGGCGCGGGCGAAAATTCCAACGCGCGTCGTCGCCCACGGCGATTTCACCAATCGTGACGAGTTTGACGCAGCGCTCGATGCTGCGCTCAAGGAAGCGCGCGTCGAACTCGTCTGTCTCGCCGGATTCATGCGCATCCTCGACACCCGGTTCATCGACGCCTGGCATGACCGTATGATCAACATCCATCCTTCGCTGCTGCCGGAATTTCCTGGTCTCGACACCCATGCGCGCGCGCTGGCAGCCCGCGTAAAACGCCACGGCTGCACCGTTCATTTCGTGCGCAATGAAGTCGACAGCGGACCGATCATCGTCCAGGGGTCAGTGCCGGTGCTGCAAGGTGACGACGCCGAAAAATTGGCCGCGCGCGTGCTGGCGGTGGAGCATCGCGCCTATCCGCTCGCGCTGCGGCTCGTTGCCGAAGGCCGTGTGCGCGTTCTGCGTGACTGCGTCGAGATCGACGGCCGGCCGGGTCCGGTACGCCTCGACGCCATGGCCTGACCGTGGCGCGTTTGCTCGTCGCGGCGGCGTTCTGGCTTGCCGTCGGTTTGGTGCAGATCTTCAACTGGAACGAGGCCGGGCCGTGGAAGGCCTTGGCGATGCTGGCGCTGCTGGCCGCCGTGCCGGCAATGCTGCGCACCTTGCGTCACCCGGTCACAGATGCCAATCCCCCGCGGGCGATCATCCTACTCGTTCTTGTGCTCGTAGCCGCCGAGATGATTTACGGCGTGGCGCGTTTGGTTCATCCGCGGTTGATCGACATGGCAACGACGACCCTCGCCGCCGGCCACGCGATGCTCGCGGGCCAGAACCCATACACGCTGCCGATCGATCCGGAGCTCAGTGGAGCCTTCGGCGGCTATAAATATCTGCCGCTGATGCCCGCGATTTACCTACCGCTCGGTCTGGCGCTCGGCGCACGCGGGGTCCTAGTCACCAATCTGCTGCTGCAAGCAGCTTCAGTCGTGTTGATGCTGCGCTTGGGACAGCGCAGCAGGTCGCGTGCCACCGGCGTGATCGCGGCCGCACTCTATCTGTCCCTGCCGCTGGTGGCGCAGCAGCTGTTTGCGAAAGGTACGACGGATCTCGCAGCCGTCGTTCCGCTGCTCATCGCTTTCCTTGCCTTTGCGCGCAGCGATTTTCTGTCCGGTCTTTGTGTCGGCGTTTCAATCGCCGCGAAACTATTTCCGGGCGTCGCGTTCGCGCCATGCCTGTTGCCACCAAGCAAGGGTGCGCGGCTGCGCTACGGACTGGGTGTCGCCGTCGGCCTGTTGCCGATCCTGCCCTATGCCCTCGCTGCGCCGGGCGCGTTTTACGACAACATCATCCTCTTCAACGCCATTCGCCCGCCGGACAGCACCAGCTGGCTGGCCTTCGCGCCGGAGGGCGCTGCCGTTGCGGCGCGCTCGATCGTCGTCGCGCTGGCGCTCGCGGTAACTGTTCACGTTTGGCGCCACGCACCGGACCTAACTGCGCGCTGCGCATTGGCCGCCGCGTTGACCCTAGCCGTCATCCTGGCGGCGCCGACCGCTCACCACAATTATCAGCTCTGGTGGCTGCCGTTCTATGCGCTCGCGCTGGGCGCGACGCTGACGCGACCGCTCGGGGGTTTGCAAAAGTCGGCGGCCGCGCTATAGGTTTCCAAGTTTCCTGTTCGGGAGCCTTTGATGAGCACGTTTGATCTGCAACCGCACCGCGAGACTTGGCTCGGCTTTGCGCGGCTGCTTCGCTGGGCGATCGGGACGATCGTCGTCGTCCTGCTGTTGCTCGCCTACTTCCTGGTCTAAAGCTCCGGAAAGAAGTATGCGATTTCGCGTTTCGCGGTTTCGGCGGAATCCGAGCCGTGAACCGAATTGGCTTCGATCGATTCGGCGAAATCCTTGCGGATGGTGCCCGGTGCCGCCTTGGCCGGATCTGTGGCGCCCATAATTTCGCGATTGAGCGCGACAGCATTCTCGCCCTCGAGCACCTGGACCACCACCGGGCCCGAGGTCATGAACGCGACTAGGCTCGCGAAGAACGGCCGCTCCTTGTGCACCTCGTAAAAACCCTCGGCTTGCGCGCGGGACAGGTGCATCGGCTTTTGCGCGGCGACCTTGAGGCCACGCGCGGTGAAGCGGGCGTTTATCTTGTCGGTCAGATTGCGGCGCGTTGCATCGGGTTTGATGATCGAAAGCGTGCGTTCCTTGGCCATGGGCCGGGCCTCATTGCTGGCGTAAAAGTCGCGGGTTTATAGCGGGACCGGCAGCCGGCTTCAACCCGCGCCAGCTTTCTCCCAGCCCTTGTCGGTCTGCTGCCAATAGGTCAGGAAGTGGCCCGCCGCCTTGGCCTGCTGCCAGCGCGCACGCGCCGCGGCAACCGCGGCTTCGTCGTTGCCGTCGAAGACGTCGAGCACCCGTTTGTAGCGGTCGACGTGTTGGGAAGTCGCGCCGTCGACCAGCACGAGCATATCCGCATTGTTCGGATTTTCATCGTCGACCGTCAGCCAGATCGGTTGCTGAGCCGCGTTGCCATCCTTCGCCGAGCCGTGCGGCAGAAAGGCAGCATCGCCGTAGGTCCACAGCAAGGCATTGAGATGATCGACGCGTTCGGTCGAACCGGCCATCAGCACGACGCGATAGCCGGCGGCATAGGCTTTCTCGAGCAGCTGCGGCAAGGCGCGGTCGAGCGTCAGGCTCCGCAGGTGATAGAAGCCGATCTCGCTCACTTGCCGTCGCGGGTCTCGTAATTGTCGCGGACGAATCGGTTCAACAGGCGCACACCGAAGCCCGTGGCGCCTTTCGGCACGGTCGGCTTGTCTTTCGTCGCCCACGCAGTGCCTGCGATGTCGAGATGCGCCCACGGCACCTTGTTGACGAAGCGTTCGAGAAACGTCGCCGCCGTAATGCTGCCGGCGTCGCGGCTGCCGCTGATGTTCTTCACGTCGGCAGCGTCGCTGTCCATCAGCTTGTTGTAGGCGTCGCCCAACGGCATGCGCCATAGCGTCTCGCCCGTCGCCTTGCCCGCGGCGGTGAGCTGCTCAGCGAGCTTGTCGTCGTTGCTGTAGAGACCGGCGTGTTCGTGGCCGAGTGCGATGATGATCGCACCGGTTAGCGTCGCGAGGTCGATCATCGCACGCGGCTTGAAGCGGTCCTGGCAGTACCACAGCGCATCCGCCAACACCAAACGGCCTTCGGCGTCGGTGTTGAGTACCTCGATGGTTTGACCTGACATCGACTTGACGATGTCGCCCGGACGCTGCGCAGTGCCCGACGGCATGTTTTCGGCGAGCGCGCCGACGCCGACGACATTGACTTCGGCCTTTCGTCCGGCCAGCGCCTTCATCAGGCCGATCACCGCGCCGGCGCCGCCCATGTCCCATTTCATGTCTTCCATGCCGGCGGACGGCTTGATCGAGATGCCGCCGGTGTCGAAGGTGATGCCCTTGCCGACGAAGGCGACCGGCGCCTGTTTCTTATCGTCGGCGCCGTGCCATTGCATGACCAGCAGCCGCGGCGGCCGCACGCTGCCCTGGCCGACGCCGAGCAGCGCACCCATGCCGAGCGCCGCCATCTTCTTCTCGTCGAGGATCTCGACCGTAACGCCGAGGTCGGTCAGCTCCTTGGCGCGGTCGGCGAGCGTCTCGGGATAGATCACGTTGGCCGGCTCGGAGACCAGGTCGCGAGTGAAGAACACGCCATCGCCAATTTTATCGAGGGGCGCATAGCGCCGGCGCGCCGCGGTGACATCCGCGACCAGGATCGACAATGTCTTGAGCGACGGTTTCTGCTCAGGCTTTTCCTTCGTCCGGTACTTGTCGAAGCGATAGGACCGCAAGCGTGCGCCGTAGGCGACATGCGCGGCGATTTCGGCGGCGCGATCACCGGCTTCGATCAACGCCCCCGCCTCACTCTCGCCTGTGCCGTTCAGCGTCGCGACAACGACGCCGCCGCAGCGTTGCCACAGCGAGCGATCGCCCGGATCGGCCTTGCCGGCACCGACGAGCAGGACGCGCGCCACGCCGAGCTTCGCCGGCGCCAGGATGGCGAGCGTTTCTTCCGCTTTGCCCTTAAAACGCGACGCGCCCAAGGCTCGCGTCAACGCCTTACCGCTACGACGATCGAGCTGCGTGGCTTGCGGCGAAAGTTTCCGCCCCTCGCCAACGAAAAGTACGAGCGTTCCCGTCCGGGGCGGGCGCGGCGGCGCGAATTTTATTTTCATGGCCGATCCTCGATGTAAACCGCGAAACAGCGATAGAGCGTTGAAATCGTTGTAGTGTCAACCCGCTCAACCGGGCAGACAGAGCGGTGCCAGGGCGATTACCCGCGACCAATGTCCACGGTCCGCCGGCGGATACGGCCAATGATCCGCCAAGCTCCAGCCCGCCGCCTTGTGGGCGAGCAACGCCGCTTCACCTGCCGGCACATCCGGCATGCCCGCAGGCGTGCAGGAGATCACCGCCCATTGGTCGGCGGCAAGTTTGCCGAACGTATCGGGTGTCAGCGTCTGGATGTTATCAAGGACGAGATTCGGCCGGCGGGGCGTTGTCATCCGCAGCAAGCCTTCGAGGACGGGAAACAGGCTATTGCCGTCGCCCGGCAGAATGAGCGCCACACGGTCATCGGGACCGATGGCGGCGGCAATATGCTTCGCCAAATCCCAGGCGCGCAGCTGCGGTGTCTCGAGATCGAAGCGCAGAAAATGCACGAACGCGACCGGGCAACCGATGAACACTGCGATCGCAAGCCCGGCCAGCCGCCGCCGCTGAAGCGCCGGCAGATTCGCAAACCATGCGCGCGTCGGTACCCGCAGCATCAACACCAGCGTCACCATCAATAACAGCGACAGATGCGTGTTGTAGCGGAAGAATGAATGCGCATCGGCAGCCATCTGGCTGCTGAAATGGCCGATGTAACTCACCAACAGCGCGGCGTTGTAAACGAACGTGACAACTAAGAGTGCCAGACCGGCGCGCTGACCGGGCGCATCCGTCGCTGTCCCGCGCCAGGCGCGCATCACGAATACAACTAACACCGCGACGAGCGGCCCGAAGAGGACGATCTTCTCGCCCATGATGTGCGCGATCTGCTGGAAGATCGCGGGCAACATTCGCCATTGCCACTGCGCCAACGGCATCCAGGTGAGCTCGACATCGGGATTCGCAAATCGCACATGCACATACCAGGTCCAAGCCAGCCAAAGAACGGCGGCCGGGACCGCAGCGATGGCGGCGCGCCGCATAACAGCGCAACGCGTGCCACCTATTTTTTCCGGAGGCTGCACGGCCGCAGCAAGGACGATCCCAAGCGCCAGCGCGATGCTGTCCTGCTTGATCTCGATCAATGCCGCGAGCGCCGCCGCGAACAGCCAGACAGATGCCCGGTCGCGCCGCAGCGCCAGATATCCCGCAACCGCCAGCACCACCATCACGGACGGTTCGCTATAGCTCGAAAAGTGATAGCGCGGCACGAATCCGGGATTTAGCGCCGTCGCAAGCAAAAGGCCAAAAGCGATGACGCCCCAACCCGGTGTGTCAGATCGGTCCTCGGAATTGGCCACCAGCCGTGCGAGCAGCACGCCAGCGGCAAGCTGCACCATGACGTTGAATGCGATCAATGCCACCGCAGGAAACTGCGGCGAAAACAAACCGGCTATCAGCGCCACGAACTGGAGGTTGTAGGGCGCGGCGGGCAGCAGCGAATGCGCCGGCGGCCGGCCAGCGGCTGGAAATATTCCGTGGTCGTAGAGGTAAGCTGCGTTCGGCAGCAGATTAAGGAACGTGTCAGGCTGACTCGGACGTGCCGACGCCAACACGGCGAACAACGGTAAGGCCAGCAGTCCAACACGGCCGAGCGTGCGCCAATCCGCCAGCGTCAGCCGGCTTTGCGGCCGGATCAATCCGACGATCCCTCCCAACACCAGCACGACCGCTGGAATACGCAGCGTAATCGGCAACGCGACGCCCCATAGGGTCAGCACCCAGCACGCGATGCCCCACCCCGCAATCAGGGCAAGTTCGGGCAATGCTTTGCCTCGGCTCATCAGCCGGCCAAGGCCGATCAATATCAGCACGGCGAAACCGACGGCCGCCCAGCCCGCAAGCTCGGCAAAACCCGGCACCAGCAACGCGATCACGTCGACGCTCCGGGCAGGCGGTAGATTTGGAAGCGCGGCGATACGAACACGGGTTGCAAGCCGCTGCCGGGGCGCAAGGCGAACGCATGACGGCCGGCAAACGTGATGTACCGGCAATGCGCCAGCGCCTGTGCGACCGCGGGCGGCAGCGGCGCACCATCGCTAACATAGAAATGCCACAGCGCACCGGCCGAAAGCTGATCCGCGACCGCACCGTATTGGCGCGTGAAAGCCACCGGTTGCTGCGTCGCATAGGCAAACAAGGTCGGCACGAAGCCATCGCGGCGCGCAACCGCGAGAACGGGGAAATGCAGCAGCGGCACCGCCTCGACATTAACCTCGGAGTCGGAAAAGGCGACAGCGATGCGCGCACCGGCCGGCAGCGTATCGAGGCCGGCGACCAGATCGGCATAAAGCTGGCCACTGACCTGCCAGGTCGCGGCAACGACACCGAGGCGGAGCGCGAACAGCACGAACGCCGCCGAAAGGAACCAGCG
>DASQGX010000230.1:0-3151 GCA_035632395.1 Allostellaceae bacterium | reverse complement strand
TCGCTTCAAGGCACCGCGTGAGGGCGCGACCGTGATCCACGATCTGGTGCAGGGCGACGTCACCGTCGCCAACGATCAGCTCGACGATTTGATCATCCTGCGCGCCGACGGCACGCCGACCTACAATTTCTCGGTCGTGGTCGACGATCACGACATGGCGATCACACATGTCATTCGCGGCGACGACCACCTGACCAACACTTTCCGCCAGTGTCAAATCTACAAGGCACTCGGCTGGCCGGCGCCGCGCTTCGCCCATATTCCGCTGATCCACGGTCCCGATGGACAGAAGATGTCGAAGCGGCACGGCGCGCTCGGCGTACAAGAGTATCAAAAGCTTGGCTATCTGCCGGCGGCGCTCAGGAATTATCTGCTGCGCCTCGGCTGGAGCCACGGCGACGACGAGATCATCTCGACCGAACAGGCGATCGAATGGTTCGATCTCGACGCCGTCGGCCGTGCTGCCGCGCGGTTCGATTTCGCCAAGCTGGATAATCTCAACGGTCACTACATCCGTGCCACGCCGGATGACGAGCTGGCGGCGCTTGCCCTGCCGTTCGTCGAGGAGAAAGCCGGCCGCAGCCTCGACGCCGCCGCGCGCGAACGGTTGCGCCTGGCGATGCCCGAGCTCAAGCCACGCGCCAAGACGCTGGTCGAGCTCGGCGAACGGGCGCGGTTCTATGTGGCGCAGCGGCCGATCACGCTCGAGCCGGAGGCCAAGAAACTGCTCGACGGCACGGCGCGGGCTCGGCTCAAGGACCTGCACGGCGCGCTCGACCAGATGGTGGCCGGACCGCAATGGAACGCGTCGCACCTCGAACGCTTTGTGAAAGAATATTGCGGCACCGCCAACCTCAAGCTCGGCGAGCTGGCCCAGCCGTTGCGTGCGGCGCTCACCGGCAGCAAGGCCTCCCCCGGCATTTTTGAGGTCATGGCGGTGCTGGGACGGGCGGAATCGCTCGGCCGTCTCGCAGATGCGGTCACTCCGGCGGCGGGGTGAAACCCAAGCGATTTGCTAAAAATGACGGGCCGCCTTATGCTGGCCCGAGTCGTTTTTGTTGCGGCGCAACATAAACTGAAAACCGAGGGAAGCGCGATGGACGCTACTGCCGAACCGAAATCCAAGCCCGCCGCCGCCGGCCACGAAACCGTGACGCTGCACGACAATTCCACCGGCAAACAGCTCGACCTGCCGCTACTGACTCCGACCTTGGGCAATAAGGTCATCGACGTCCGCAAGCTTCATTCCGGCCTCGATTATTTCACCTTCGACCCCGGTTACACCGCGACCGGGAGCTGCGAAAGCAAGATCACCTTCATCGACGGCGACAAGGGCGTGCTGCTCTATCGCGGCTATCCGATCGAAGAGCTCGCCGAGCACAGCAACTTCATGGAGACCGCCTACCTCCTGATCTACGGCGAGCTGCCGACGACCGCGCAGATGAAGGACTTCACTGCCGCCATCACCCGGCACACCATGGTGCACGAGCAGCTCACCACCTTCTACCGCGGCTTCCGCCGCGACGCACATCCGATGGCGGTGATGTGCGGCGTGGTCGGCGCGCTGTCGGCGTTCTATCACGATTCAACCGACATTTCCGATCCGCGCCAGCGGCTGATCGCCTCCTATCGGCTGATCGCCAAGATGCCGACCATGGCGGCGATGGCGTTCAAATATTCGCTCGGCCAGCCGTTCGTCTATCCGCAGAACCAGCTGTCCTACGCCGAGAATTTCCTGCGCATGGCGTTCGCCGTGCCGGCCGAGGAATACAAGATCAGTCCGGTGCTGGCGAAGGCAATGGACCGGATCTTCATCCTGCACGCCGACCACGAGCAGAACGCCTCGACCTCGACGGTGCGGCTCGCAGGCTCGTCCGGCGCCAATCCGTTCGCCTGCATCGCTGCCGGCATCGCCTCGCTGTGGGGACCGGCGCACGGCGGCGCCAACGAAGCCGTGCTCAAGATGCTCTACGAGATCGGCGACAAGAAGCGGATTCCCGAATTCATCAAGCGCGCCAAGGACAAGGACGATCCGTTCCGCCTGATGGGCTTCGGCCATCGCGTCTACAAGAACTACGATCCGCGCGCCAAGGTGATGCAGCGCACCTGCAAGGAAGTGCTCGACGAGCTTGGCGTGCACGACGATCCGATTCTCGCGCTCGCCATGGAGCTCGAGCGCATCGCGCTCAGCGACGACTATTTCATCGGACGCAAGCTCTATCCCAACGTCGATTTCTATTCCGGCATCATCCTCAAGGCGATGGGTTTCCCGACCTCGATGTTCACCGTGCTGTTCGCCATCGCCCGCACCGTCGGCTGGGTGGCGCAGTGGAACGAGATGATCGAGGACCCCGACCAGAAGATCGGCCGGCCGCGCCAGCTTTATACCGGCGCGCCGCGGCGGCCTTACGTGCCCGTCGACAAGCGGAAGTGATTTCGCCGGCCGTTGACTGTCGGCAGACGGCCGCGAGCTAAGTCCGCCCGATCAACTCGATCTTGTAGCCGTCGGGATCCTCGATGAAGGCGATCATCGTGATGCCGCCTTTCACCGGTCCGGCCGGCCGTGTGATCTTGACTCCGGCCTTGGCAAGACCGTCGCAAGCGCGTGCCACGTCGGGCACCGCGATGGCGATGTGGCCATAGGCCGATCCTAGATTGTACGGCTCCTTCTGATCCCAGTTGTACGTGAGTTCCAATACCGTCGCCTCGTCCTCGCCGCCGTAGCCGACGAAGGCGAGCGAATAACGCTGCTCCGGTCTCTCGGTCTTGCGGATCAGCTTCATGCCGAGCTTGTTGACGTAGAAATCGACCGAACGGTCGAGATCGAAGACGCGCAGCATGGTGTGCAGCAGGCGCGATTTTTTCGCATCGAGCGGGACGGCAGCAGCCGGTTCGACAGCATCCATGACATCCTCCTTCTGGCCGCTCGGATGGCCACGATTTAACGCCTGAGCCGCGCAAGCACTTCGTCGGCGGCGCGCAGGCCCGGAGAAACCTGGCCATAGCCCAGCGCCTTGAGCGCCTCTTGTCCAGCGGAGATTTGCGCGGCACGCGCTGCCTTGTCTTCGAGCAGCCGTTCGATCGCGGCGGCGAGCTTTTCCGGCGTCGCGTCGTCCTGAAGCAGCTCGGGAACCGCCGGCCGGTCCAGGAT
>DASQGX010000229.1:0-3486 GCA_035632395.1 Allostellaceae bacterium | reverse complement strand
GTCATCGTCACCCCCTGAGGCGTAACATGCGGGCGCGTGAGGCGCGGGCGTCCACAGGATAGCCGCATCGGCAACGGCGGTCAGGCGGCGCGGTCTTTCCCATCGCGGCCGCGCCGGCTTAGACTTTTCGCCATGGGGGGAGACGGCGCCGAAGCGGCGGTGATCGTGCAACCGGCGCCGTGGCGTCGCGTCGGCGCGCGGCTTGCAGCCAATCTCATTGCCGAGCGCGAGCGGTGGCCGCTGTGGCTGCCGGCCTTCATGGGCGCCGGCATCGGTATCTATTTCTGGCTGTCGGTCGAGCCCGCGGCGTGGATCGGTCCGGCGCTGCTGACGGCGGCGGCGGCCGCATTGGGCGCAAGCTGGCGCTACGGAATTTTGCGCTGGCCGGCCGCTGTCGCCGTGGCTCTGGCGCTGGGTTTCGGTGCGGCGCAGTTCGAGGCCCATTCGGTGGCGGCACCGGTGCTCGGCCGTCGCATCATCGGCACGCTTGCAGGCCGCGTGCTCGCGGTCGATCCGCTGCCGGAAGGCTCGCGTCTCATCATCGCGCCGACCAACCTTGCCGATCTCGCGCCGGCCGATCTTCCAGCGCGCGTGCGCGTGCGGCTCCGTCACGGCGATGGCGGCGTGACGCCTGGCGACGGCGTTCGCCTGCGCGTTTCGCTCGAGCCGCCACCGGCGCCGGCGATGCCCGGCGCCTACGATTTTCAGCGCCGGGCCTGGTTCGAACGTTTGGGCGGTGTCGGCTATGCGCTGTCCGGGCCGGAGAAATTCGGCGAGCCCGTGCCAAACGCCGCTGCCCAGGCGATCGAAGCCGTGCGCCACGCCGTGACACGCCGCATCCGCGCAACGCTGCCCGGTCCCGATGGCGCTATCGCCGCGGCGCTGATCACCGGCGAGACGCACGCCATCCCGCCTGACGATGCCGGCGCATTTCGCGACGCCGGCTTGGCGCATATTCTGGTGATTGCCGGCCTGCACATGGGCTTGATCGCCGGCATCTGCTTCTTCGCGTTGCGCGCGCTGTTCGCGCTCATTCCGCCCATCGTCCTCAACCATCCGACCAAGAAATACGCCGCCGCGCTGGCGTTGCTGCTGACCTTTCTCTACATGCTGCTGTCGGGCGCGACCGTGTCGTCGCGCCGCGCCTTCGTGATGATCGCGCTGGCGCTGGTGGCGGTCCTGCTCGATCGTCTGAGCCTCTCGGCGCGTGCCTTGGCGCTTGCCGCCGTCGCCATCATGGCGATGACGCCCGACACCGCCACCGGGCCGAGTTTCCAGATGTCGTTCGCGGCGGTGGCGGCGCTGATTGCGTTCTACGAGGCGTGGCGCGGCCGGATTGCGGATTGGCATCGCGACGCCGGCGCCGTGAAGCGCCTCGGGCTCTATGCGCTCGGCATTGCTTTCACCACGGTGGTGACCACGGTCGCAACCGCGCCGTTCACGGTCTACCATTTCAACCGGCTGCCGCTTTATTCGGTCGCCGCCAACGTCGTCGCCGTGCCGATCACCGGCTTCTGGGTGATGCCGTGGGCGATTGCCGCGTGTCTGTTGATGCCGCTCCATCTCGAAAGTCTCGCGCTGGTGCCGATGAGTTGGGGCATCGACGCGATCACCGCGATTGCCAAAGGTGTGACGTCATGGCCGGGCGCGGTGCTGACGCTGCCGAGCATGCCGGCCTGGGGCATCGCCATCGCCGCAGCGGGCGGCTTGTGGCTGGCGATCTGGCGGCGGCGCTGGCGCTGGTGGGGTGTGCTGCCGCTCGCCATCGGTTTGCTGTCGGCGGCCTATGAACGTCCGCCCGATATCCTGATTTCGGGCGACGCCAAGCTGATCGCCGTGCGTGCTGCCGACGGCCTCTACCTGCCGTCGAAGGCCAGGGGCGAGCACACGACCGCCGATAGCTGGACCAAGCGCGCCGCGACGGCGATGGGTCCAGCCTGGCCTGATAGCGGATCGTCGGCCGATGGGCTGCTCGCTTGTGATTCCGGATCGTGCCGCTATAGCGCGCACGGCGCGGTGGTGACGCTGCTGCGCGATCCCGACGCCTTCGACAGCGCGCAGTGCCAAGCCGATCTGGTGGTTGCGCCGGTGCCGGCGTGGAAGATCTGTCCCGGCGCGCGCATCGTCGACCGCATCGACGCCTACCGCGACGGCGGCTATGCGGTGTGGCTCGATGCCGGCGCCGTGCGGCTGGAAAGTGTGCGCGATTATCAGGGCGCGCGGCTATGGTCGCCGCAGCGGCGCCAGCGCGCTAAAGTGGCGGGCAAGGGGAGCTGAGATGACCGAGACGACCACGCCGCCGACCGACGACGAGCGCGCCCAGCGCAAGGCGGCGGCCGAACGCCGTACCCTCATCATGTGGGGCTACGTCACCGGCTTCATCACGTTCATCAGCTACGTCGTCGGCCTCGAGCCGAGCTTCATTCCGTTGGGCTTCGGCGTGCTCGGCTGCATCATCGCCTGGCAGTTGAACGCCAAGGGCGAACGCCATGGAATTTACGCCGGCATCATCAATCTCGCCGGCATCCTGATCTGGATTACCTACAACTGGCCGCGGCTGCGCGGTTGGATGAGCTGAGTCGGCGCTAGTACCTTCGCAGCAACCCGACCAGCTTGCCCTGCACCTTGACCCGGTCGGGGCCGAAGATGCGCGTCTCGTAGGCCTTGTTCGCGGGTTCGAGTGCAATCGATTCACCCCGCTTGCGCAGGCGCTTCAGCGTCACCTCGTTGCTGTCGACCAGCGCCACCACGATCGAGCCGTTCTCGGCGTTGTCGCACCGTTGGATCAGCACGGTGTCGCCGTCGCAGATGCCGGCTTCGACCATGCTGTCGCCGGCGACTTCGAGCGCGTAATGCTCGCCGATGCCGAGCATGCCGGCGGGCACGCTGATGGTGTTCGCGTTGTCGCGTAACGCCTCGATGGGCGTGCCGGCGGCGATGCGGCCGTAAAGCGGCAGCTCCTGCGCCTGGCCGGTATCGTTGACCGCCATGCCGGGCAGCGCCGTCTTGAAATCGCCCTTGATCACGGTCGGCGAGAACTTGGTTGGCCGGCCCTTGGCGGCGGTTTCTTCCGGCAGTTTGACGACTTCGAGCGCGCGCGCGCGATGCGGCAGGCGGCGGATGAAGCCGCGCTCCTCGAGTCCCGAGATCAGACGGTGGATGCCGGATTTCGACTTGAGGCTGAGCGCCTCTTTCATCTCTTCGAACGACGGCGAGATACCCGAATCGGAAAGCCGCCGGTTGATATAGAGCAAGAGCTCGTGTTGTTTGCGCGTGAGCATGAACGATTCCCCGCTACGGTCGGCGCGAACGCCAGTTCGGAACAAAACAACAACTGTTTGCTGTTCTAGTTTGGTTCCGGCGTCGCTGTCAAGCGGGTTTATCCACAGGCGGTGGATAATTTACCGATTCGGTCGCTGTTAGATGGAGTTAGGTGGCGCGGTCGTCCCAGACGAAGGCGCTCATCATCATGTCGATGGTCTGGCC
>DASQGX010000228.1:0-1613 GCA_035632395.1 Allostellaceae bacterium | reverse complement strand
TGCATTGGCAGCCGTGGGGACCGGCAGCGCTCGAACGCGCGCGCGCCGAAGACAAGCCGATCCTGCTCTCGGTCGGCTATGCCGCCTGCCACTGGTGCCATGTCATGGCGCACGAGAGCTTCGAGAATCCCGAAATCGCCGGGCTGATGAACGAACATTTCGTCAGCATCAAAGTCGACCGCGAGGAGCGGCCCGACCTCGACGCCATCTACCAGCACGCGCTGATGCTGATGGGCGAGCAGGGCGGCTGGCCGCTGACCATGTTTCTGACGCCCGCGGGCGAACCGTTCTTCGGCGGCACCTATTATCCGCCGGCGGCGCGCTGGGGCCGGCCGGGCTTTCCCGAAGTGCTGCGCGCGGTGTCCGACGCCTACGCGCGCGAACGCGACAAACTGATGCAGCACGCCGGCGTGCTGCGCGCCGAGCTCGGCAAGCTGGCGACGCCGGCAACCGGTGCCGGCATTCCGGCCGAGCTGCCGCTCAAGGCCGCCGAGGCGTTGACCCGCGCGGTCGACAGCGTCAACGGCGGCATCGGCATGGCGCCGAAATTCCCCCAGGCGCCGCTGCTCGATCTGCTCTGGCGCGGCTGGAAGCGCGGCAAAAATCCGGCGCTGCGCGACGCCGTACTATTGACGCTCGATCATATCAGCCAGGGCGGTATCTACGACCATGCCGGCGGCGGCTTTGCGCGCTACTCGACCGACGCCCGCTGGCTGGTGCCGCACTTCGAGAAGATGCTTTACGATAACGCCCTGCTCATCGGCCTATTGACCGAGGCCTGGCGCGACACCCGCCGGCCGCATTATGCCGCGCGCGTCGCCGAAACCGTCGCCTGGCTCGAGCGCGAGATGCGGCTGCCCGAAGGCGGCTTCGCTTCGAGCCTCGACGCCGACAGCGAACACGAAGAAGGCAAGTTCTATGTCTGGTCGGAAGCCGAGATCGATGCGCTGCTCGGCAACCGCGCCGCGCGTTTCAAGGAGATCTACGACGTCACGCCGGCTGGCAATTGGGAAGGTCACATCATCCTCAATCGGCTGCGTCACCTCGACTGGCGTGGCGACGAGGAAGCCGAGTTCGCGGACAACCTCAAGGTCTTGCTCGCCGCCCGCGGCAAACGCGTGCGGCCCGGCCTCGACGACAAGGCGCTGGCTGACTGGAACGGGCTCTTGATTACCGCGCTGGCCGAGGCTGCCGTCGCGTTCGCGCAGCCGCGCTGGCGTGAGCTGGCGATTGGCGCCTTCGATTTCGTCGTCCATTCGCTCGGCGACGGCGACCGGCTCAAGCACTCATTCCGCGCCGGCCGTGCCGCGCATGCCGGCATGCTCGACGATTACGCCCAGATGATCCGCGCCGCGCTGACGCTGCACGAAATCACCGGCGCCGCGGCCTATCTCGAACAGGCGCAGCGCTGGCTCGCGGTCACCGATGCACATTTCTGGGACAACGCGGGCGGCTACTACTACACCCCCGACGACGGCGAGACGCTGATCGTGCGCACCAAGCCGGCCTATGACGGGCCGGTGCCGGCGGCCAACGGCATCATGGCGCAGAACCTGGCGCGGCTGTTCTACCTCACCGGCGAGACGCGCCATCGCGAGCGCACCGAGGCGCTG
>DASQGX010000227.1:0-2858 GCA_035632395.1 Allostellaceae bacterium | reverse complement strand
CGCGCCCGGCGATTTCGTGGCGCAGGCGACCCAGGCTTTCGAGAATATCAAGGCGGCGCTCGCGGCGGTCGGCGGCGGCATGGAGCATATTGTCAAGATCACCAACTACGTCGTCGACATGCCGCGGCATTTTCCGCTGTTCCGTCAGGTGCGCGACCGTTACGTCAGCCGCGACAATCCGCCGGCCTCGACCTTGATCCAGGTGGTGAGGCTTGCTGCCGACGGCCTGCTGTTCGAAATCGACGCCATCGCAGTCCTGCCGCTGAGATAAGCGCGACACGCGCCTTGCCGTAAGCCGTTTGGCCGCCTAAAACGGCGCGATGCTCGACAAAACCTTCAATCCCGGCGCGATCGAGCCGGTCATTTACGCGCAATGGGAAAAATCCGGCGCCTTCGCGTGCGATCCCAATTCGCCGAAGCGTCCATTCTGCATTGCCATGCCGCCGCCGAACGTCACCGGCAGCCTGCACATGGGGCACGCGCTCAACCACACGCTGCAGGATATACTGACGCGGTTCGAGCGGATGCGCGGCCGCGATGTGTTGTGGCAGCCGGGCACGGACCACGCCGGCATCGCGACGCAGATGGTGGTCGAGCGTAACCTTGCCGCGGAGAAGACCGATCGCCGCGCCCTCGGCCGCGCAAAATTCATTGAACGCGTCTGGCAATGGAAAGCCGAAAGCGGCGGCACCATCACCCGCCAGTTGCGCTCGCTCGGCGCTTCGCCAGATTGGCAGCGCGAGCGCTTCACGATGGACGAGGGCCTGAGCGCCGCCGTGCGCAAGGTCTTCGTCAGTCTGCACAAGGAAGGCCTGATCTATCGCGACAAGCGGTTGGTCAATTGGGACCCCAAGCTGCATACGGCGGTTTCCGATCTCGAGGTCGAAAGCCGCGAGACCAAAGGGTCGCTCTGGTACATCAAATATCCGGTGGTCGGTCACGACGGCGCATTCATCACCGTTGCGACGACGCGGCCGGAGACCATGCTCGGCGACACCGGCGTCGCAGTGAATCCCGAGGACGAGCGCTACAAGCATCTCATCGGCAAGCACGTCGCGCTCCCGCTGACCGACCGGCACATTCCCATCGTTGGCGATGAGCACGCCGATCCGACAGCCGGCAGCGGCGCGGTGAAGATCACGCCAGCGCACGACTTCAACGACTTCGAAGTCGGCCGCCGCCACAACCTGCCGCAGATCAATATTTTCGACCAAGATGCCAAGCTGAACGACAGCGTCCCCGAGAGCTATCGCGGCATGGATCGGTTCGCCGCGCGCAAGCAGGTGCTGGCCGATCTCGAGGCCGCTGGCCTATTGGAGAAGACCGAACCGCATACGCTCATGGTGCCGTATGGCGACCGTTCGGGTGTTGTCATCGAGCCGTGGCTCACCGACCAATGGTACGTCAACGCCAAGGCGCTGGCGAAGGCGGCGATCGAAGCCGTCGAGCGCGGCGCCACTGTGTTCGTGCCACGCCAATGGGAGAACACGTTCTTCGAATGGATGCGCAACATCCAGCCGTGGTGCATCTCGCGGCAGATCTGGTGGGGTCACCAAATTCCGGCATGGTACGCGCCTGATGGCCGTATCTTTGTCGAAGAGACCGAGGACGCTGCCAAGGAGGCGGCGCGCGCACATTACGGCAAAGACGTCACGCTGAAGCGCGACGACGATGTGCTCGACACCTGGTTCTCGTCGGCGCTGTGGCCGTTCTCGACGCTCGGCTGGCCGGCCGCGACGCCGGAGCTCAAGCGCTATTACCCGACCGACGTGCTGGTCACCGGCTTCGACATCATCTTCTTCTGGGTCGCCCGGATGATGATGATGGGCTGCAAGTTCATGGGCGAGGTGCCGTTCAAGACGGTCTACATCCACGCGCTGGTGCGCGACGAGCGCGGCCAGAAGATGTCGAAGTCCAAGGGCAACATCGTCGATCCGCTCGCCATCATCGGCAAGTACGGCTGCGACGCGTTGCGCTTCACGTTGACCGCGCTGGCGGCGCAGGGCAGGGATGTGAAGCTCGCCGAAAGCCGCATCGAAGGCTATCGCAACTTCGCCACCAAATTGTGGAACGCGGCGCGCTTCGCCGAAATGAACGAGTGCAAGCTCGATTCCAAGTTCGATCCGGCGAGCGCAAAGCTGACGCTGAATAAATGGATCGCCGGTGCGCTGGCGCAAGCCGCGCTGCGCGCGACCGAAGCAATCGAAGCTTTTGAATTCAACGCTGCCGCCGAGACGCTTTATCATTTCACCTGGGGCACGTTCTGCGATTGGTACGTCGAATTCGCCAAGCCGCTGCTGACCGGCAGCGACGCCGCCGCCAAGGCCGAGACGCGCGCGATGACAGCCTGGGTGCTGGCGCGGCTCGTCCATCTGCTGCATCCGATCATGCCGTTTGTCACCGAGGAATTGTGGAAGCACCTCGCGGGCGGCAAGGGTGGCCTGCTGATCCAGAGCCAATGGCCGACGCTCGAAGCCGAATTGGTCGATCGCGCGGCTTCGGCGGAAATGGATTGGGTGGTGGCGCTGATCGCCCAGATCCGCACCGCGCGTGCCGAGATGAACGTACCGCCGGCGCAGGAGATCGCGGCTTACGTGACCGAAGCCGGCGGTGATGAGAAGGATTGGCTGACGCGCCACGATGCGCTGATCCGGCGGCTCGCGCGGCTGTCGCGCATTCATTCGGTCGATACCGCGGCGCCCGCCAAGCAGAACACGATCCAGGTGGTGGTCGAAGGCGCGTCGCTGCTGCTCGATTTCGCCGGCGCGATCGACGTCGGCAAGGAACGCGCACGGCTCCAGAAAGAGGTGCAGAGCGTCCGCGCCGAGCTCGACAAGATCGCGGCGAAGCTTGGCAAC
>DASQGX010000226.1:0-6608 GCA_035632395.1 Allostellaceae bacterium | reverse complement strand
GGCGCCGGCAGCCGCGGATTAGCCGATACGTTCAATTCAGCCGCGCGACCACGATCGACGCGTTTCTATCCCCTATGGCGTTAACGCGGCGAACGTAACCGGGCGAATATCAGCCTGTCGAAGGATTGCAATGACAGTGGCGTCGACAAGCGCTTCGAATTCGCCGCGGCAGGCATAATTTTGTGGCCAGGAGCCAGGCCCGCTCCACCGCTCGACCGCGGCGTGCACATAGAGTTCCGACACGCCCTCCGGCAAATTGGATAGATAACGGGCGACGCGCTCGCGCCGCATGTCGCCCGTATCGCTCAGGCCAAGGACACGATCGTTGAAGCGGATTCCGGCGCGATCGAGCCGGCGACGCAGCGATTCCGCCCAGGGCGCCTCGCTCGCCCAACCGAACACGCGCCTGGCCAGCCGGTCGCCGGTGGCCCGCCAGCTCTCGATCGGCTCCTCGATCGGTACGCGCACGGCCTTGATGCCGTATTCCGAAGCGAGGCGAACCAGCGTCGCGGCGATGGTCGGATGAACGTGAAAATGATGATGCGAATTGACGTGATCGAGCGCGAGACCGGTCTTGCGAAAAAGTTCGAGCTGGGCGCGGATTTCGCGTTCGAGCTGCTCGCGTACGCGAGGCCGAAAAAAGATGTTGATTCCGGCCATCGTTACGTTCGTCGGAAACCGGCCATCGGGTCCGACGAGGTCGGGAATTTGCTCAGGCGGCAGCGCCGGCTGGCCATCGACCAGCACCAGATGAAGTCCGACGCCAAGGCGCGGCAGACGTTTAGCGCGGGCGACGGCATCGGCGGCTGCCGGTGCCGTGACCATGAGGCTCGCCGCCGACAGGATACCGTGGCGATGCGCCTCCTCCACGGCCTCGTTCACCGCAGGCACCAGGCCAAAATCGTCGGCAGTCACGATCAGTTGTTTCACGATGTTGCCATGATCATGTCGATATCGGTTGGCCCGCGTCACCGATCGGTCGCGTGCGCATTAGAATCCTACGGTCACACGGCTGATGCACCGTGGCTGGCGAAGGTTCCCCAGCGGCAGCCACGAGTCAATCGCTCCATCGTTTGCCATATGTGCACGTTACTCACCGGTCAAATGGAGGACGATTTCACGCCGATGCGCCTGCCGCCGGTGCTCGACCAGGTAAATCCCCTGCCAGGTTCCGAGCAGCATCCGGCCGTCCGCAATGGGTATCGAGAGATGAACCGGCAGCAAGGCGGCCCGCGCGTGCGCCGGCATATCGTCGGCGCCCTCGTCGTCGTGCCGCCAGCGCGCGGGGTCCTCGGGAGCCAACCCGGCGAGGAAATCCGCCAGATCGGCGCGAACCTCGGCGGCGGCGTTTTCCTGAATCAGCAGCGAAGCCGAGGTGTGCCGGATGAACAGCGTCAGCAAGCCGGTACCGATTCCCTGTTCAGCGACCCATGCCGCCACTTGCGCCGTCAGCTCGTAGAACCCCTGGCCTGCGGTGGTAATTTCGAGCCGTCCTTGTGCCACCCTGATATTGGTCATTTTCCTGCCATCCCGCCGCGTTGGCCGACTTGAAATAGGGCCCCGGCGGCGCTATGGTCCGGCCCTTCTTCCATTCTTTCGCGGATCGACGCCATGGCCAAGGGCGGCTCAATTATCGTCAAGCTCGTCAGCAGCGCGGACACTGGGTTCTTTTACGTCACGCACAAGAACCCGCGCGGTACCAAGACCGAAAAGCTCGAGCTGAAGAAATACGATCCGATCGCGAAGAAGCACGTCGTCTTCAAGGAATCGAAGATCAAATAGGCTGGCGGCAACCCGCGCCGATGAAAAAAGCCGCATCCGAGGATGCGGCTTTTGGCTATTCGGCGTCGCGGCCGACCGGCGTCAGGCTGCAGCGCCGTTGGCAACCGCTGCGTCGGCCGGATAGGTCATGACGCAGTTCCGGCCGTGCCCCTTGGCTGCATACAGCGCCTCGTCGGCACGGCGCATCAATGAGGCCGCGGTCTCGCTTGCGTCACGCGTCACAGCAACGCCAACGCTGATCGAAACGTCGATTTCAGTTCCTTCGCCGACGGCGATGGACTTTTCAGCGATCACCGCGCGCAGGCGCTCGGCAACAACGACGGCGACGGGTAGCGGCGTTTCAGGCAGGACGACGACGAATTCTTCGCCGCCATAGCGCGCCACCAGATCGAATGCGCGAACGTTGCGCGCGACGCGGGCGGCGACTTCGCGGAGCACGGCATCGCCCGCTGCATGTCCGTACGTGTCGTTGACCCGCTTAAAGAAGTCGATGTCGAACATCAGCAGCCCTGGCCCTTTGGCGCCGTCCGCCACGCTCGGAAACAGGCTTTCAAGGTGCGCCGACAGGTAGCGGCGGTTGTAGAGCCCGGTCAGGCCGTCGGTCAGGGCCAATGACAGGCTCTTCTGGTAATTCTCCTGCAGCCGGTCCTGCACGCGCTTGCGGCGGATGCTGGTGCGCGCCCGGGCGATCAACTCGTTACGATCGAGCGGCCGCACCAGGTAATCGGTGGCGCCGAGATCGAGGCCCTTGGCGAGCCGCGGCAGTTCCGATGGATCGGCCATGAGCAGGATCGGCACCAGCCGGCTCTGCTCTTGCGCGCGCAACTGCGAGACCAAACGCAGCGCATCGACCTTGCCGGCGAGCGAAAGAATGACGAGCTCGATCGAATGATCGCAACCGTGGATGAGCTCTTCGGCGCTCGTCGGACGAATGAGCTCACTTGCCACCGGCGCCAGCAGCTCGGCGATACGGGCACCGGAAAAGCTGTTCTCCTCCCATAACAGGATGCGCGCCGGACCGCGATCCTCAGCCGGAGTCTGCTTGTCGAAGAGAGCGTTGAACTGGTCGTAGACTTCTTCGCGATGCCGCCACTCCTCCATCATGCGGCGCAGCCGCACGAGCGAGCGCACCCGCGCGAAGAGCGCGATATCGTTGACCGGCTTGGAGAGGAAGTCGTCGGCGCCAGCTTCAAGTCCGCGGACCCGGTCGGCGGCCTCGGTCAGTGCCGTTACCATCACCACCGGAATGTCGGCTGTGCGCGCATCCGCCTTCAGACGGCGGCAGACTTCGAAACCGTCCATGCGCGGCATCATGACGTCGAGCAGAATGAGATCGGGCCGTTCTTCCTGGGCGATGCGCAACGCGCCTTCGCCGTCGTTCGCCGCCAGCACGTTAAAGTATTCGCTCGCGAGCTTGGCTTCGAGCAGTTTGACGTTCACATCGACGTCGTCGACGACCAGGATTCGTGCGGACATGCCGGCTTACTCAGTTCAGGAAGCGGGCAACAGTTTGGAGGAAATTGGCGACCGAGATCGGTTTGGCGATGTACGCCTCGCACCCGCCTTCGCGGATCTTCTCTTCGTCGCCCTTCATCGCAAATGCGGTGACCGCGATCACCGGAATGGCGCGCAGCTCTTCGTCTTCCTTGATCCACTTGGTGACCTCAAGGCCGGACACCTCGGGCAGCTGGATATCCATCAAGATCAGGTCTGGATGGTGCTGGCGCGCCAGCTTCAGCGCTTCCATGCCGTCCTTGGTCTGCAGGATGTCGTAGCCGTGCGCTTCCAACAGGTCGTGGAAGAGTTTCATGTTGAGGTCGTTGTCTTCGACGATGAGGACTCGCTTGCCCATATCGGTGTTCCTGTCCCCGCCCTCTGCGCGTTCCAAAGCCCGGCAGATCCGTATCCTAGGGATAAGTGGTTAAAAGATTATACGGGCGGGAGCCGGATTTCTCGCCCGATCGCCACCTGCCGTATACCGCCTGACCGGTTCATACGTTCATGGACCTTAATATTTGGTAACCATCCCGGTATTCCGCGGTTTAGCAGCCCGGACGCGGCAGTGGCTTGATGTCGCTGAGGGTGGCGGCGATGACATAGTCGCTGTAATCGAGCTTCATATCCTGGGTTACGCCGTTTTCCAGCAGCCGCATGCTGAGCTCGTAATCGGGCTCGGTCTGGTCGGCCGCGTCGCTGTCGCTGGCCGGAAAAAACGCCAACCGAATCGGCCAGCCGGTGTGTTGCAGCAGCGGATCATTGAGCGGCTTGGCCGCCTTGGGGCCGGGCGGCGGCAGCGCCCCGCCGATAAAGGCGGAGACCTGTCCCGCATTCTCGACGTCGGAACCGTCGAAGACGTAGCGCGAAATGAATTGCTGATGTGCCTGGGCGGCCGCGATCAACGTCAGCGTGTGCGCCGTTGGAAACAGGACACCGGGCTTCAACTTCAAGGTCGCAGCCTCGGGCTTGGTGAATTCCGCGACGCCGCCTTTGCCCGGTCCGTCGAGATGCGCCTCGCCGCGAATTTCGGTGTCGACTTCGCCGTTGCGCAGGCGGCGCTCGTTGAAGCGGTAGCGCAAGCCATCCTTCGATTCATAAGTGACGACCATCGAGCTGATATCGGTCGCGTCCTCTTCGGCATAGGAAATGCGCAGGTGGAATCGCTGCTCGAGCGTCCAACCGTCGCAGGTCTCGCCCCATTTGTAGAACATCGCGCCGTTGGCGCCGACGACGCCGCTCGCCGATTTGGCGGATTCGAGCGTCAGGTTATAGAGCGCCTCGTGCGGATCGATCGCGATGTTCGCGGCCGATGCAGGGGCGCCGGCGACGGCCACCGCCGCGAGCACAACCAATGCCCCGCCATGCCGTACTATCATGACGTGTTTGCCCGCTCGTGTGCCCACGGCCATCCGATGAAAATCCCGTCCTGTGATTAGGCTAGCACGGCGGCGTATAGCCCCTCCACCGCACCATAGCCCGCTCAACCCGGCTTTTTCGCTTCTTTTTCAGGCGGCACGACGATCCGGATGTGCAACTCGCGCAGCCGTTCGGGTGGCACCGGCGCCGGTGCTTGCATCAGCAGGTCCTGCGCCTGTTGATTCATCGGGAAGGCGACGATTTCGCGGATGTTCGGCGTATCGGCCAGCAGCATGACAATGCGGTCGATGCCTGGCGCCGAGCCACCGTGCGGCGGCGCGCCGAACTTGAAGGCATTGAGCATTCCGCCGAAACGGCTTTCGACGTCGGCAGCGCTGTAACCGGCAATCGCAAACGCCTTGTACATGATGTCGGGGCGATGGTTGCGGATCGCGCCTGACGACAGCTCTACGCCGTTGCAGACAATGTCGTATTGGAACGCCTTGATCGTCAGCGGATCCTGGCTTTCGAGCGCGGCGAGGCCGCCTTGCGGCATCGAGAACGGATTGTGCGAGAACTCGATCTTGCCGGTCTCCTCGTTGCGTTCGTACATCGGGAAATCGACAATCCAGCAGAATTCGAAGACGCCGACGCGCGTCAGATTGAGGTCGCGGCCGAGCTTGAGCCGCGCCGCGGCGGCGAACGGCCGAAAGATCGCGGGCTGGCCAGCGACGAAGAATACCGCGTCGCCGTCCTTCAGGCCGAGCTGCGTCCGCAGGCTCTCGGTGCGTTCCGGTCCGAGATTGGTGGCGATCGGCCCGGCGCCTTCGGTGCCGCGGAAGAAGATGTAACCCATGCCGGGCTGGCCCTCGCCCTGCGCCCAGGAATTCATCCGGTCGCAAAACGCGCGGTTGCCGCCGCCGGGCGCCGGAATCGCCCAGATCCGCGCCGCCGGATCTTTGGCGACGATGCCGGCGAACAGCTTGAAACCCGAACCGCGGAAGATTTCAGTCACGTCCGACATGGTGATCGGATTGCGCAGATCGGGTTTGTCGGTACCGTATTTGGCGAGCGCCTCGTCGAAGGCGATGCGCCGGAACGGCGGCTTGGTCACTGTCCTACCCTTGGCGAATTCCTCAAAGACGCCGGCCAGCACCGGTTCGATCGCGGCGAAGACGTCGTCCTGGGTGACGAAGCTCATTTCGAAGTCGAGCTGATAGAATTCGCCCGGCGAGCGATCGGCACGGCTGGCCTCGTCGCGGAAACACGGCGCGATCTGGAAGTAGCGGTCGAAGCCCGCTACCATCAACAGCTGCTTGAACTGCTGCGGCGCCTGCGGCAGGGCATAAAACTCGCCGGGATGGAGCCGGCTCGGCACCAGATAGTCGCGCGCGCCTTCAGGTGACGATGCGGTCAGGATAGGCGTCTGGAATTCGGTAAAGCCGGCGTCGATCATGCGGCGGCGGATCGACGCGATGACATGTGCGCGCAGGATGATGTTCGCATGCACGGTTTCCCGCCGCAGGTCGAGAAAGCGATATTTGAGGCGCATGTCCTCGGGATATTCGGCTTCCGCATTGACCGGAAACGGCAGCGGCTCGGCTTCCGACTGAACCGCCAGCTCGGCGATCTGCAGCTCCACCTCACCGGTCGGCAGCTTCGGGTTGACGGTTTCGGGCGAGCGCCGGACGACCTTGCCGGTGATCGTGACGACGCTTTCCAGTTTGAGCGCGTCGGCCTGCTTGAACAGCGGGCTCGCGATGTCGATCACACACTGCGTCACGCCGAAATGGTCACGCAAATCCACGAACAGCAGCTGGCCGTGGTCGCGTTTGCGATGCACCCAACCCGACAGCCGTACCGCCTTGCCTTCGTGGTCCAGGCGCAATTCGCCGCAATTATGCGTCCGATAGAGATGCATCTGCCGATCCGTCCTTCGCGCGAGCGAGGCGAAAAGCGCACGGGACCGGGCT
>DASQGX010000225.1:0-6394 GCA_035632395.1 Allostellaceae bacterium | reverse complement strand
CCGCCGTCGAGCGTCATGGTCACAGTGACCGACACGAGTGCGAGCGCAACGCCGATTATGGAAAGCAGATCCATCGCCTAATCCCCTTCCGCGCCGGTTAGCGCATGCGCCGCGGCTTCCCAGTCCGACAGCCGTACCCGTAACGCCAGCAGCGCGCGGCCGTGCAGGCGACAGACCGTAGACTTGTCCATCGTCAGCACAGCGCCGACCTCGTCCATATTGAGGCCGTGCTCGTAGTAAAGGCTCAGCACCAGCCGCTCGCGCTCGGGCAGACTGGACACGGCGTCGCTCAGTGAGGCCACGACGCGGTCACGGTCGATGCTGCGCTCTTGATCGCCTTCGGCGTGCGCGGCGTGATCGAACTCGGGACCGGCAGCGTCGAGCGGCAGCAAGCGGATCAATGCGGCATCGGCCAGGATGCGCTGATAACGCTCGACCGAAATCCCCATTTGGGCGGCGACCTCCTCGTCCGTCGCTGCGCGCCCGAGCCGCGCTTCGACGGCGCGCATGGCCGCCGCCGCGGTGCGCACACGGCGCGCGATCGACGCCGAAGGCAGCGCCGTGCGCCGCGCCTCGTCGATCATGGCGTTGACGACGATCCGGCGGGTGCGACGGTCGTATTCGACCATGCCGAGGCCCGCGCGCACGACGCGCAGCAGGGCCATCATGCCGGCCTGGACCAGGTCTTCGACATCGACACTCGCCGGCAGCCGGGTTTTCAGATGCAAGGCCGAAGCCTTGACGCTCGGCATAAAGCGGCGCAGCAGATCACCCTCGTCGATCGACGAGGCGAGCGTCGCCGCGTAACGCGCCAGCTCGGAGGTCACTGCCATCGGCAGCCTCCACGGACTGGCGCGGTCGAGATGGCGGATGTCGGCTTACGCCGCGGCATCGCCGCTCCTTTCCGTCTTGCGGCCGATGACCTCGGTCACGCGGATGCGCTTTTCGGGCGGAATCTCGCCATAGGACACGACCCAAAGCCGTGGCCGCACCACCGCCAGGGTCTGTGCCACCAGCGGGCGCAGCTCCGGCCGTACCAAAATGGCCGGGGGGCGGCCTTCGCCCTCCCAGCGCACCGCCAAAGCACCCGCCGTTTCGCGCAGCTGCGCGGCGATCGACGGCTCAATGGCAAAGGCCGTGCCGCTTTCGGCCGGCAGCTTGAGCGACTGCAGCAGCAGCTTTTCGAGATCGCCGTCGAGCACCGCGGCGCGGATTTCATCGACGGCGCCGAAGGCGCTCTGGACGATGAATCGGCCGAGCCGCAAACGCACCGCCTCGACGAGTTTGGTAGCATCTTGAGTGCCAGCGCCCTCTTCGAGCAGCGCGGTCACGATGCTGCGCAGGTCGCGCAGCGGCACGCGCTCGGCGAGCAGCGCGCGCATCACCTTGTAGACTACCGACGGCGACAGAAGTTTGGGGATCAGTTCGTCGACCAGCTTGGGCGCCTGCTTGGCGAAGGCCGCGAGCACGCCATCCATCTCGGTGCGGCCGAAAATCTCCTCGACGTGATCGCGCAGAGCGCGCTCGAAATGCGTCGCGACGACGACGGTGGCGTCGAACACCGCATAGCCGGAGGCGCGCGCCTGATCGGCCGCAGTCGGCGCGATCCACAAGGCTGGCCGACCGAAAGCCGGATCGCGCGTCGGCGTGCCCGGCACTTGCGCGGTCGCCTTGTCGCCGCCGATCGCCAGCAGCCTGTCGGGATGGACCTCGGCCGCGGCGCGCTCGACGCCATGGACCAGGATGCGATAACCTATTGGCCTCAAATCGGGATTGTCCCGCACATGGACGGCGGGAACGAGGAAACCGTATTCGCGCGACAACAGCTTACGCACGCCCTTGAGCCGTGGCAGCAGGCCGCCGCCGCGCTCCTTGTTCACCAGGCTGACGAGGCGGTAGCCGACTTCGATCGCCAGCGGCTCGACCACCTCGACAACGCTGACATCGATCTCTTCCGTCTCCGGCGGCGGCGCTGCCTTGGGCGCGATCGCTGCAGCCGAGCGCTGTCGCAGGATGAACCAGCCGGTACCGCCGAGCACCGCGGCAAAGGTAAGGAACGGCAGATGCGGCATGCCAGGAATGATGCCGAATAGGCCGACGATGCCGGCGCCCAACAGCCAGACCTTGGGATAGGCCGCGAACTGCTCGACCACCTGGCGGCCGATATCGGCGCCGGTCGAGACGCGGCTGACCACCACGCCGGCAGCGGCCGATATCACAAGCGCCGGAATCTGCGCCACCAGGCCGTCACCGACAGTCAGCAAGGCGTAATTCGCCGCTGCGCCGCTCAGATCCATGCCGTGCTGCCACACACCGATCAGCAAGCCGCCGATCATGTTGATGAACAGGATGAGGATCGCGGCAATGGCGTCGCCGCGGACGAACTTGCTGGCACCGTCCATCGCACCGAAAAAATCGGCTTCATGCGTCACCTGCTCGCGCCGGCGGATCGCCTCTTCCTGGTTGATCAGGCCGGCATTGAGATCGGCGTCGATCGCCATCTGCTTGCCCGGCATCCCGTCGAGGACGAAGCGTGCGGCGACTTCGGCGATGCGGCCCGAGCCTTTGGTCAGCACGACGAAATTAATCAGCACCAGGATAGTGAAGACCGCGATGCCGACGGCGAAGTCGCCGCCGACGACGAAATTGCCGAAGGATTCGATGACCCGGCCGGCCGCTCCCGTGCCCATATAGCCGTCGAGCAGGATGACGCGTGCCGCCGCCACGTTCAGCGACAACCGCATTAGCGTGGTGATCAGCAACAGCGTCGGGAACGACGAAAAATCGGTCGAGCGCGCCGTGTAGAGCGCCGCGAGCAGCGTCATCAGCGCCAATGAAATGTTGAACGTGAAGAGGAAGTCGAGGATGAACGGCGGCAGCGGCACGACCACCATCGCCAGGATGAGTACGAAGGCGGCCGGACCGGCAAGCGACGGTAAATGTCGACGCCACGAGACGAGGCCCAGACCGGTTGCGGCTTTGGCGACTTGCGCGGTCATGATCCGGGACCGAGCGGCCCGCTAAGGATGGAGACGAAAAATGTTTCGAGCTGGCGCAGAAGCCACGGCCCGCCCAGCGCGACGACGACGACAGCGCTGAGGAACTTGGGCACGAAGCTCAACGTCGCCTCATTGATCTGTGTGGCCGCCTGCAGAATGCTGACGGCGATGCCGACGGCCATGATCGAGCCAAGCAGCGGCCCGGCGACGAGAACGATCGTCTCCAGCGCGCCGTGGCCGGCCGCCGACATCGAGACTGGGTCGCCCATCAGCGCAACCGCTTCAGCCGCTCGGCCTGGCTGACGACGTCGGTGACGCGGATGCCCATTTTCTCGTCGTTGACGACGACGACCTCGCCGCGGGCGATCAACACACCGTTGACACGGATGTCGAGCGGCGCGGTCGCGGGCCGGTCAAGCTCGACCAGTGAACCGTGGCCGAGCTGGACGAGATGGCGGAGCGAAATGTCGGCCCGGCCGACTTCGACCGACATGCGCACCGGAATGTCCATCACCACGTCGAAATGCGCCGAATCGACGGTCTGGCCACCGTTGCCGATCGGCTCGATCGCCGGCGCCTCGGAACCTGCGGCGCTGTGGCTCAGCGGGTCGAGGTCAGGCAGTGGACTCGGCGTCGTGCTGGTGTCGGGCGCCACCTTGCGCGCCCGCTGCGGATCAGGCCGCTCGATGGTTCCGGACGGCGCGGGGTTCCGCGAGCCTTTGCCGGCGCCGTTACTGGTGTCGGTACTCATACCAATCTCCTGTCATGCGGCAAGACCGCTCCCAGCAGGCTCGGCCTCGCATTGAGCTTCGTTTCAATGCGCACGGCGGCCTTGCCGCGGTGCCTCCCCCATTTGCCGCGGAATAGCGGCATGTTGTTGATATTCACGGTAACGGTTTCGGGCATTTCGACTTCGAACACGTCGCCGACGCGCATCTTCAGCAAGTCGTTCACCGAAATCTCGATGTCGAGCAGCTCGACGGCAGCGTGCAGATTCACCAGCTCGACGCCGACGCGCAGCATGCCGAACCAACGATCGTCGGCATGCCGATCGGATGCCACGCCCGACATCAGCTGATCGCGCAACTGCTCCACCGCATTGTACGGCAGGCAGACAGTAACCCAGCCGCCACCGCTTTCGATGGTGACGCGGAACGTGCTGACAATCACAAGGTCACTCGGCGATGCGACGTTGGCAAATTGCGGGTTGAACTCGTAACGCAGGACTTCGGGCTCGAAGGACTGGACTGGCTCCCACGCCGTGACAAACTCACGCAGCGCGATGGCCACGACGCGGCGCAGCACACGCTGCTCGACGGTGGTGAATTCGCGGTTGCCGATATTGACCGGGAACTTGCCGGCACCGCCGAAGAAGATCTCCACGATCGAATGCGCCAGCTTGGCGTCGATCGAAACGAGCATCGTGCCGTTAAGCGGCTTCGTACTGACCAGCGCCAGGAAGCTCGGAACCTCGAGCCGCTCGATGAATTCGGCGTGTTTGATGAGCTCGACCGCGCCGGGCTTGAGTTCGAGCGCACAGCGCAGCTCGCGGAACAAGGCGGTGCGGAAGAAGCGCGCGAAGCGGTCGTTGAGCACGTCGAGCGTCGGCAAGCGGCCGCGCACAACGGTGTCCTGCGCCAGCAGGTTAAAGCGCCGCACGCGGCCAATCGGCGACACCCACTCGCCGCTCGGGCTGTCGGCAATCCGCGTGACCTGCGCCACGGTATCGCGACGATCGTCGTCGTCCTTGAATTCAGGCATAGACGCTCAATCCTTCGACAGAGGTGGTCCCGCCGGCCGTCGGTTCGACCCGACCCGGTGCCGCGGCTGCGCGGCGAACCGGCAACGGCGCGGCCGCCGGCCGGCCGTTTCCGCCGCCCGAAACGTCAGCGCCGACCCAGGCGCCCGACAGGTTGAGGCCCGCGCCGCTGAGCGATCCGTGCAGATGCGCGAGCGCGTCGCTGACGGCCTGCTGCACCTGCGGCTGCGGCGACGCGAACCAGGCCGAAACATCGCGCGACTGAACTTCGACGTGCACGGTCAAACTGCCGAGATCGGGTGGGCTGATATGGACGGTGACCTGATTGCGCCCAGCCGTGACCATCGACAGGATTTGCGAGCCGAGCGCGTTGCCGAGTGGCTGGCTGGAGCCGTCCGGCGCAACCACGTTGATCTCTCCGTTGGCGCCAGATTGCGCCGGCTGGCTACTGAGTGCCGGCGAAAGCGGAAAGCCGACAATAGAGACCCCGGGCGATGCAGTGGGGCTCCCGGCGCCAGCCACAGCAACGGGCGCGGTACCACCGTTATTGCCTGGCGACGCTTGGTTCGGATCACGCTCGGCGGTCGCCAAGGCGGCCAAAACCAAGGTCGATGCCGCCGTGCCGGCTGCTGGCGCGGCGCCCGGTGCGACCGCGGCTTGCTGGTCGAGGCTGCCGCTTGCTGGCGCGCTCGCGCTGCCGGCGGATGGTGCGGCGGCCGCCTGCGCTGCGCTAGACGGCAGCGCCGTGACGAGCCCGGCTAAAGCCAAGGCAGCCGGACGGCCGACCGTCGCTTGCGCGGGGTCACTGCCGTCCGGCTCTTGCGAACCGGTCCCATCCTCCGGTCCGACAAGTTCTTGATTGGTGATTGTGCGCGGGCTGGTCGCGGGCCTTGTGGCCGGTTTGGACGCCGGCGCGTTAGCGGCAATGCGCGCGTCTTTTGACACGGCAGCGGCGCCGGTCGCGGCGCCGACTGCGGCAGCGCTGGCAACGCCGGCCGCGGCGGATGCGGCACCGCCGCTGGCCGCTGGTGCGACGAGGGAGGCGACAACCGCGGCTGCGGCGTGCGCCGTTTGGCCTGGATTGGCCGCCGCAGTATCGGACGGCCGCTTCTTGCCCGTCCGGCCAGTGGCTTGGGCTGCCGTCAGGCCGGCGCCAGTCCCTGAAGCGGCAGCGCTACCAGCCAGCGAGCCGCTGGTGGCCGGCGCCAGATTGGCAACGAGCGCGGCCGCCGTGCCGGACCCGGCAGCCGTATTGGCGGTGTCCTTGCCCCTGTCTTTGTCGTCGCTCTTGCCATCAGCCTTACCGTCGTCCGCGCCAGGTGCCGGGTGCGCCAGTCCCGCCATGGCCTGGCCCAGAACACCGCCGAACGATGCGCCATCGGCCGGCGCGGCACGCGACGACGACGAACCGCCGCCGACGGCCAAACCGCCGCTGCCCTGCGCTCCCGATGTGCCGCGGACCGTGTTCGACATGTTGCGCCTATGCGACCAAATCTTTCGCGTCGGTGCGCAGGATGATCCGGCCTTCCTGCTCGAGCCGCTTGGCGACAGTGATGATTTCCTTTTGCGCAGCCTCGACTTCGGCAACGCGCACCGGCCCCTTGGCCTCGATCTCTTCGTTGAGGGATTCGGCGGC
>DASQGX010000224.1:0-4485 GCA_035632395.1 Allostellaceae bacterium | reverse complement strand
GCGTAATTCCCGACCGGCTCGACGGCCAGGATGCCAACATGACGGCGGCCGGCGACGATCTGCTTCTGGCTTGGTGAGTGACCCTGGACCTCGGCCGACGGGCTTTCGACGCGTAGATACTCCGCCGGCAGGCGAAACGTCTCGCCGCTGTCGAAATCGACTTCGAGCACCTTGTCCGCCGGCTTGAGGCGGATCTCGACCGGCCACGGCGCTGCGTTCACGACTGCGGCTTGGATTTGAGGCGCGCTTTCTCGTCGTCGCGCAGCGGCCGCGCCTCGTCGGCGAGCATGATCGGAATGCCGTCGCGGATCGGATAGGCGAGGCCCGCTTCGGCGCTCAAGAGCTCCTGCGCGGCGCGGTCATAGACCAACGGCCCTTTGGTCAACGGACAGACCAGAATCTCGAGAAGCTGCGGATCGATGTCGGCCATGGCCACGCTCAATGTCGCGCTGTCGCAGTTTCGCCCGCGGACGCCAGCAGTGCCATGTCGACGAGTTTGGTCAGCAGGCGTGCGCGCTCGGCGGGGGCGGCTTCGAGCAGCGCCTGTTTTTCGGCCGGTGCGAACGGCCCCATCATCGCGACGGCGTCGACCAACCGCACTGCCGGTACCGAATTGGCGGCAGACAGGTCGGCCTTGATGCGGTGACGGCGCAGAAACGGCGTCAGCTTTTCGACCAGCCGCGCCGCATCGAAATCGGGCAATTCGATCTCGTCGGCATCGCCGGTATAGTGCGACCAATCGGGCCGGACGCGGCGGAAGAGTTCGGTCCTGGGCAGTTCCTCGGCGACGTCGAAACGCGATACACCTTCGAGGTTGATGAGATAACGACCGTCTCCGCTCTCGCGAAATTCGATGATGCGGCCGGCGCAGCCCGTCTTATACGTCGGCGGATCGCCGGCATCGCCCTTGCCTTCGAGCGGCTGGATCATGCCGATCATGCGGCCTTCGCCGAGCGCGGCGTCGGTCATCGCCAGATAGCGCGGCTCGAAGATGTTGAGCGGCAGCACGCCGCCGGGAAGGAGCAGCGCACCGGTGAGCGGAAAAAGCACCAGGCGATCGGGCAGTGTGGGCGCCGAATCGTTCATGCGAACAACATCGCCGAAAGCCGCCGACGCGCGGCGACAGTGAGCGGATCGGCAAGGCCGATGGCCTCGAAGAACTTCAGCAGCTGCCGGCGCGCCGCTTCTTCGTTCCAGGCGCGGTCGTGCTTGATGATCTCGAACAGCTGGTCGATCGCTTTCTCGCGCTCGCCCGCGGCGAACAGCGCCATCGCGAGATCGAGGCGCGCCTGATGGTCCTTGGCATCGGCGGCGAGACGGGCTTCGAGCTTGCCGATCTCACCGGCCGCTTTCTGTCCGGCTTCGGCGAGCTCGAGCGCAGTCTTGGCCGCTGCAACGTCCGCCTGATTCGCCTGATCGGCGGGTATGCGCGCGAGTAGGGCCTTGGCTCCGGCGATGTCCTTCTTGGCCAGCGCGGCGCGCGTCAGACCGATCAGCGCGTCGACGTTCTCCGGCTCGTGCTGCAGCACCTGGGTCCAGATGTTGACGGCGCGTGCCGTGTCGCCGGCAGTATTTGCTTCCTTGGCGAGCGCCAGCGCATCGGCGATCGGCGACGCGGCGGCGTCGCCGGCGAGCGCCCCGAGGCGCTGGACGAATTGCTTCACTTGCGCTTCGGGCAGGGCGCCGACGAAACCGTCGACCGGTCGGCCATCCTTGAAGGCATAGACCGCCGGGATCGACTGGATGCGCATCTGCTGCGCCAGTTCGGGATTCTCGTCGACGTTGATCTTGACCAGGCGCACCGCGCCCTTCGAATCCTTTACCGCCTTTTCGAGCGCCGGGCCGAGCTGCTTGCATGGGCCGCACCATGGCGCCCAGAAGTCGACGACGATTGCCGCCTGGGCCGAGGCGTCGATGACGTCGGTCATGAATGTCGCGGTCGAGCCATCCTTGATCGCGGCGTCAACTGCGCCGCCGGGCGCCGGTCCTTTGCCGGGCTTGCCGATAATTGCGTCCATTGGGGTCCTTTCCGCCCAGATAAATGGCGGTGCGGCGCAATAATGGCAAGGACCTTCCGGAATCAGGCGCGTTCCGGCCTCAGCGCGATGGTTCGACGATCGGCGATGCCACAGGCGGCCAGGCCGGCAGCTATCAACATCGCCGCCACCGCAGTCACCAAGCCGGCGTGCAAGCCGGCGACGATATGGCCGTTGCCCGCGAAGGCGCCGAACAGCGCGACACCCATTGCACCGCCGGCCTGACGCGCAGCATTGAGCACGGCAGCAGCGACGCCTGACGCGGTCTTATCGACCGCCGACAGGATGGTGGTTGTCATTGCCGGCACCGCCAGTCCCATACCGAGTGGAATCAGCGCAAAACCCGGCAACATCCACCAATAAGGCGTGCCTGATCCGAGGCCGAGCAGCAGCGCGAAGCCCGCGGCGCCGACCAGCGCGCCGGCAATCATCGGCCGGCGCGTCCCCGCACGGCCGATAACCCAGCCGCTGGCAACATTCGAGACGATAAAGGTGGCGGTCAGCGGCAAATAGGCAAGGCCGGCGGTAAATGCGCTGTAGCCGAGGACGCGCTGGAGATAGAGGCTGAGGACGAAGACAATGCCGTAATAGGTCAGGTTCGCGAGAACGCCGAAGCCGACTGCCGGGCTGAAGCTCGGCAGACGAAAGAAACGCAGCGGCAACATTGGCGCAGGACTGCGCGCCTCGCAGCGTACGAAAGCAAGGCCGGCAACCATTGCGGTCGCGAAACCGCCGAGCACCAACGGATGATTCAGACCCAGCGGCCGCAGCTCGATGACGGCGCCGGTCAGGCCGGTCAGCGCCGCGATCGCCAACAGCTGGCCGGCGAAATCGAGATGCGGCGCGCGCGGCGTGCGTCCGGTTTCCTCGACGCGGGCGGTAAGCCACGCACCCACAGCGCAGATCGGAAGATTGACCAGAAAGATCGTCCGCCAGCTGCCGGCTGCGATCAGCAAGCCGCCGATCAACGGGCCCGCGGCGATGGTGACGCCGCCTGCGGCTGTCCACAGGCCTATGGCGCGTGCACGCAAGCGGCCGTCGTGATGGCAGGCATGATTGAGCAGCGCCAGCGATGCTGGTAGCATCGCTGCGGCGCCGACGCCTTGCAGCGCCCGCATCGCGATCAGCATGCCGGGGCTGTGTGCAAAGCCGCAGCCGAGCGAAGCGAGAGCGAACAGCGCGAGTCCAGCGCGGAAGATTCGTCGCGCGCCAAATCGGTCGCCGAGCACGCCGGCGCTCAACAGCAGCACGGCAAAGACCAGCGCATAGGCGTCCACTACCCATTGCAGCATGTCGACCGGTGCGTGCAGCGCCGCGCCGATGCGTGGCAGCGCGACGTTGACGATGGTGACATCGAGCTGGATCAGGCCGAAGCCCAGGCTGGCGGCGGCGAGTGCCGTACCAATACCGCGAATAGAAGTCGAAGCGTTTTCGTTTGTCATGGGCGCACCTTAAAGGCCGCGCGCGCCTGATTGTTTCACCCACGGATGAAACATCCGGCGGGGCTGCCATATAGTGTGGACTCTCACCCGTCCGCCGGAGCCGCCCATGGAAGCCAACGTCGCCGTCCCCGCCGCGCTGATCGCCGATCCGGCGCGCGCCGCGATCCTGGTCGCGCTTCTCGACGGCCGCGCCCAGCCAGCTACCGCGCTTGCCTATGCCGCTGGCATCTCGGCGCAATCGGCGAGCAACCATCTCGGCAAGCTGGTCGCCGGCGGATTGCTCAAGCTTCGGAGCGCCGGCCGGCATCGCTACTACTGCCTCGCCAACACCGAAGTCGCGCACGTGCTCGAAGGGCTGGCCGGCCTCGCGCCGCCGGTGAAGAGTTTGGAGACTCCGCGCTCACCGCAAGCGCGGCAATTGCGCGCGGCGCGCAGCTGCTACGACCATCTCGCCGGCAGGCTCGGCGTCGCGCTGGCGGACGCACTGGTGCGGCAGCGCTGGCTATCCGAGATCGCCGGCGACGACGAGCGCTATGTCATCACCCAAGAAGGCTGTGAACAGTTCGCTGCATTCGGAATTGCACTCGACGATCTCAGGCCTGACCGTCGCGGCATCGCGCGCAAATGTCTCGATTGGACCGAACGCCGTAACCATCTGGCGGGGCCGGTTGGCGTGCGGCTGTTGGCGCGGCTGACTGCGCTCGGCTGGCTCGAACGCGGCAATGGGCCGCGGGGACGCGGCGTCACGGTGACGCCGGCGGGCGTAACCGGCCTTAGCGAGCAGTTCGGCCTTGCGGTCGACGAGGTCTTCGCGGTGGCGCCGGCCGCCTTAAGCGCCGCTTAAGGCCGATCCCGTAAACCAAGGTGGCTTCGCGGCTTGCAATGCCCGCCCGGGTTTTGCATGATCGCCGCCGTTCGGAGCGCGGGCGTAGCTCAGGGGTAGAGCACAACCTTGCCAAGGTTGGGGTCGAGGGTTCGAATCCCTTCGCCCGCTCCAGTTTCTTCTC
>DASQGX010000223.1:0-9112 GCA_035632395.1 Allostellaceae bacterium | reverse complement strand
CACGCCGCGGCGATTTTGCGCCCACGCCGCTTCGTTATCGCCGATCACCGCCGGACGTTCCTTGCCGTAGCTGATCGTCGTGATGCGGTTGGCGTCGATGCCGAGAGCGACCAGCGCGCGCTTCACGGCGTTGGCGCGACGGGCGCCGAGCGCCAAATTGTATTCGCGCGTGCCGCGATCGTCGCAGTGGCCTTCGACCGTTACCTTCACGTTCGCGTATTTCTTCAACCAAGCCGCCTGACGCTCGAGAGTCTGCCGGCCTTCCGGCTTGATGTCGGACTTGTCGAAGTCGAAGAACACCCGATCGCCGACGTTCTGCACAAAGTCCTCGCGCGAACCCGGCGCCACAGTGGATGTTGCATTCGCGTTACCGCCCGCATTGGCGCCAGACTGCGGTGAACTCTGACAGGCCGCCAGGAACAACATCGCAGCGATCACACAGAGTGACCTAAAATTCATTTTCCGCTCCTTGTTGGAATCACGATCGTGATGGCAGTGCCCGGAGGGGCCCCCTCTCACACTCGGGACCACATAATTTCTGGCCCGTAGCGCTGATGAATTCGAGGCGACTATAGCCCTGGGGTTGTTAAGGAAGCAAGGGGGACCAAGCCGGATCGGAGGCATCTGTCGGCGTGACGACTTCGCGTTCGTTATAGCCGGTCAGATCGATGGTGTAGAGGCGGCTCGACGACCCGCGGCCACGTGCATCGGCAGGCGTTTGACGGAAATAAATCAGGACGCGTCCGTTCGGCGCCCAGCTCGGACCTTCGACGAGGAAGCCGCTGGTTAGCAAACGTTCACCAGAACCATCCGGGTGCATTACACCAATGTAAAACTGGCCGTTGTCGATCTTTGTGAACGCGATGAGATCGCCGCGCGGCGACCACACTGGCGTTCCGTAACGGCCGGAGCCGAAGCTGATGCGATGAACGTTGCTGCCGTCGCTGTTCATCACATAGAGCTGCTGCGCACCGCCGCGGTCCGAATTGAACACGATGTGCTGACCGTCGGGCGAATAACATGGCGACGTATCGATCGCTTCGGTGTTGGTGATTTGAACTGCGCGCCGCGTGCGCAAGTCGAGCGTATAGATCTGACTCTCGCCGTGAACGGATAGGCTCATGATCACGCGATTGCCGTCGGGCGAGAAGCGCGGCGCGAATGTCATCCCTGGGAAATCGCCGAGCACTTCCTGCTGTCCGGTGTCGATGTTGAACAGATAGACTCGCGGCGTGCCACGCGCGTAGGAAAGATAAGTGATCTCCTGAGTCGACGGCGAGAAGCGCGGCGTCAGCACCAGCGCGCGACCGTCCGTCAAATAACGGTTGTTGGCGCCGTCCTGGTCCATGATGGCGAGCCGCTTGATGCGATGGTCGAGCGGGCCGCTCTCGGCGATATAGACGATGCGAGTATCGAAATAGCCGTCTTCGCCGGTGATGCGCTTATAGACGGCGTCAGCGATGATGTGCGCGATGCGCCGCCAGTTGGACGCCGTCGTGGTGTAGCGCAGGCCGGTGAGCTGCTGCTGAGCGAACACGTCCCACAGCCGGAACTCGACCTGCAGCCGGCCGTCGGGCATCTGCGTCGCAGTGCCCGTCAACAACGCCTGAGCATTGATCACCCGCCAGTCGCCGTAATTCGGCGGAATGTGCGACGCCGGATCCTTGTCGACGAAAGCCTGCGGATCGATCGGCTTGAAGAGGCCAGAGCGTTCGAGGTCGGCTGACACCACCTGGGTGATGTCATTGGCCGCCGAGGCGCCGCCGGCGAAAGTCGGGATCGCGATCGGCAGCGGCTCGATCTTGCCGCGCGTAATGTCGATATGGAGTTCGGCGCGCGCCGGCAGCGGCGCAGCGCATACCATTGCGAGGATCAGAAGGGCGAATGGGCGGAGCAGATGTTTCATGAAAGGTCCTTGGGATCAAAGGTTATGGTGAATATCTGCCATTGGTCATATTTTTGTGGCGGAAGTTTGAGCGGCTGACAGGTCGGATTGAACAATGCGCGGCGCGCGCTGTCGGCGGCGGCCTGGAAATATGGATCGCCCAGGCGTTCCGGATTCAACAGCGTCGCGGCCCGCACGGTGCCGTCGGGATTCATGGAAACCCGAAACTCCGGCGTCAAGTTTTGCGCGTCGCGCGCGCCAGCAGGCACGTTCCAGCATTGTTCGATCTGCTGCTTGACCAGATCGAGCTCGCTCACAGAGAGCTGCGAGCCAAGCGGCGCGATCGGCTGTGACGAGGGCTGCGGCTTCGTCGGTTGCTGCGTTGCTTGATCCTGCGGCAGCGGCTTCGACGCGAGATTTTTCAGCAATGTGTCGAAGGCCAAATCCTGCCGCTTTTGCTTCGGCAATGGTTGCGGCAGCTGGGGTGGTTGCGGCCTAGTCTCGGGCTGCGGCGGCACCGGCTTCTCCGGCACCTTGACGTCTGCCGGTTTCGGCTCGGGCGGCGGCGGCGGCGCAGCCTTGGCCTGCGGCGGCTGGGGCGGCGTCGGTTTCGGTTGCTCAGCATCGACCACTTTGGGCGGCGCTTTCGGCTTGGGCGGCGTGAACGCCTTCATGGTCGCCAAGGTCTTTGGCCCGATATTCACCAGCTCGACCACAATCGGCTGCTCTTCGTCGATGTGCGCCTGGAACACCGACGGCAGGCCGAGCACCACCGCAAGCACGACCAGCAAGTGCAATACGGCGGAAAATATGAGTCCGCGCCGTTCCGGCATGTTATCCAGCCGCGCAACCGTCACGTCAGCGCCGCAGGGCCTTCTCGTTCGTCCCCGGCAGCTCGGCGATCAGTGACACTTTGGTAAAACCCGCCGAGCTCACGATGCCCATGACCTCGAGCACCCGGCCGTAATCGATCGCCCGGTCGCCACGCACGTAAATCGTGGCGTTCGGATTGTTGTTGGTGACCGCGACCAGCCGCGCCCCGAGATCCTTGGGGTCGATCTGATTGTTCTGCAGATAGACATCACCTTTAGAATTGATGGTGATGACCAGCGGTTCCTTCGGTTCGTTGATGGCCGGCGCCTGAGTTTGCGGCAGGTCGACCGGCACGCCGACAGTCAGCAGCGGCGCCGTCACCATGAAGATGACCAGCAGCACCAGCATGACGTCGACCATCGGCGTCACATTGATCTCCGACATCGGACGGTAGCGGGCTGAGCGCGAGCCCACGTCACGCGTTCCCGGGAGCGTCGCCGCCATGTCAGTGAACCTTCTCGTCAAGCTGGCGCGACAGGATGGCGCTGAACTCGGTGGCGAAAGCCTGCAGCCGGCTGGCGTAGCGGCTGAAATCGGTCGAGAATTTGTTAAAGGCAACGACCGCCGGAATCGCCGCGACCAAGCCAAGAGCGGTTGCAAACAGCGATTCGGCGATGCCGGGCGCCACCACCGCCAGGCTCGTGTTCTTGACCGCCGCGATCGCCTGGAAGCTGTTCATGATGCCCCATACGGTGCCGAACAGGCCGACGAACGGCGCCGTCGAGCCGACGGTGGCGAGGAACGGCATGTAGCGCTCGAGCCGATCCATCTCGCGGCCGAGCGTGATCTGCATGACGCGCTCGACGCGTTCTTTGAGGTTGGCGCGCATGCTGGTGCTTTCGATCAAGCCCTTGGCGACGCTGCGCCGCCATTCGCGCATCGCCGCCGCGAAGACCGCGGACATCGGATCCTCCGGCCGTTCGCCGACGCGCTCATAAAGATCATCGAGCGAACCGCCCGACCAGAAGCTCTCCTCGAATTCCTCGGCATCACGATGCAGCCGTCGCAGCTTGCTCGTCTTGTCGAAAATCACTGCCCACGACCAGAACGAGGCCGCCAGCAGAAGGAAGAGCACGAGCTTGACGATCGTGTCCGCCTGCATAAACAAGGCGAACATCGAAAGATCGTGCGGCGCTGCCGAGCCGGCGAGCGCCATCTGGTCGATGGGCGCCGGCGGGCTCGCGAGCGTGTTGACGGCGTTGTCGATGACGTTACCGGCCATTGGCTTTGATCACCTTCGGAGTTGGAGAGGTCTGAGGGTCGAAATGCGCGACCGCGGCCGCAAGCGGCGGCGGCAGGCGCGTCGGCCGGCCGCTCTTGGCGACGCAGACGACGGTACAGGTCATGGCGAAAAGGCGCGTGCCGGCGCGCGTGATCGTCTGCTCGAGCTCGATCGCGGCGCCGCTGGCGCCAAGCACGCGGGTGTGCACGACCAGCTCATCATCGAGCCGCGCCGGCGCAAGATATTCGGCGGCGAGCTTGTGGACCGCGAGCACGATGCCGGACTCGTCGCGCAGCCGCCCATGCGACGCGCCCAGGGCGCGGATCGCCTCGCTGCGGGCGCGTTCGGCAAACTTGAGATAGTTGGCGTAATAGACGACGCCGCCGGCGTCGGTGTCCTCATAATAGACGTGCACCGGAAAAAGATGGACGCCGTCGGCAAGGCGGCCTTCGCGCGGCAAATTCACGCCGGCTCCCCCTCGGCATCCTTGGCGCCGAGCAAATCGAGCTGCGCGCCCTTGGGGCGCACCGGCTTGAGTTCGAGATAAAGAAAACCGGCGTCGGTCAGCATGCGGCCGCGCGGTGTGCGATGGACCAGACCCTGTTGCACCAGATAGGGCTCGATCACGTCCTCGATGACGTCGCGTTCCTCGCCGAGCGCTGCGGCGACGGTTTCGGCACCCACTGGACCGCCGCCGTAATTCTTGGCGATGCACAGCAGATAGCGGCGGTCCATCGCGTCGAGGCCGCGTCCGTCGACTTCGAGACGTTGCAGCGCCGCGTCGGCGATCTTGACGTCGATCCGCGCCGCGCCGCCGACTGCCGCGAAATCGCGCACACGGCGCAGCAGCCGCGACGCGACGCGCGGCGTACCGCGCGACCGCCGGGCGATCTCACCGGCCCCCTCAGCATCGAGCGTCACGCCCAAGACGCGCGCCCCGCGCGCGACGATCTCGCGCAATTCGGCGGCTTCGTAGAATTGCAGCCGCAGCGGAATGCCGAAGCGCTCGCGCAGTGGCCGGGTGATGAGTCCGGCGCGCGTTGTCGCGCCGATCAGCGTGAACGCCGGCAGGTCGATGCGCACCGAACGCGCCGCCGGCCCCTCCCCGATCACAAGGTCGAGTTCGAAATCCTCCATTGCCGGATAAAGCACCTCTTCGACCGCCGGCGCGAGGCGATGGATTTCGTCGATAAACAATACGTCGCGCGGCTCGAGGTTGGTCAGGATGGCGGCGAGATCGCCGGCACGCTGGATCACCGGACCCGAAGTGGCGCGGAACCCCGCGCCCATCTCGCGCGCGATGATTTGCGCCAGCGTCGTCTTGCCGAGGCCCGGCGGTCCCGACAGTAGGACGTGGTCGAGCGCCTCGCCGCGCGCCCGCGCCGCCTTGATGAAGACGGCAAGATTGTCGCGTAATGTCTTTTGACCCACGAATTCCGCCAGCGTCGCCGGACGCAGCGATAACTCGGCGTCTTCGGGCCGGCGATCGGCCGACAGGATGCGCGGCGCCGTCACCGGCCGAGCTCCCGCAAGCCTGCTTTAATAAGTGCGTCGAGCCGCGCCGAGTGGCCGAGCCGGCGTGCCGCTTCGGCTACCGCACCGTAAGCGTCGCCGCGCGGGTAGCCGAGATTGACCAGCGCCGAAACCGCATCCGCCGCGGCGCCGTCCGCTGCGTCGGCGACGACCGCGACAGGCGCCAGCGCCGCGGCCTTTTCCTTGAGTTCGGTCAGGATGCGCGCGGCGAGCTTCGGCCCGACGCCATCGGCGCGCGTGATCGACGCCTTGTCCTGAGCGACGATCGCCGTCGCCAATTCCGCCGGCGCCAGCGTGCCGAGGATCGCCATGGCAATACGCGCGCCGACGCCCTGGACCGACAGCAGCAGCCGGAACCAGGCGCGTTCCGCTTCGTCGAGGAATCCGTATAGGTGGATGTGATCCTCGCGCACGTGGGTTTCGATGTAGAGCCGCAGCGGCTCGCCGCGCGCCGGCAGGCGGCCGAGGCTGCGCGCCGAGCAGAAGACGTGGTAGCCGACGCCGTTGACGTCGAGCACGAGACTGTCGGCGGCGACCTGGTCGAGCCGGCCGGCGAGCATCGCAATCATCGCCGCACCTCCCTCGCCAACGCGCGGTCGGCCCAGGCTTGCGCGCTGCGCGCGTGATGCGCGTGGCAGATGGCGACGGCCAGCGCATCGGCGGCGTCGGCGGACGCGTGGGCTCCGGGCAGCAGCTTGCCTACCATCAGAGCGATCTGGCGCTTCTCGGCGTGACCGAAACCGACGACCGATTTCTTGATCAGGTTCGCTGAATATTCGTGCACCGGCAGGCCACGCTCCGCCGGCGCCAGCAGCACGACACCGCGCGCCAGGCCCAACTTCAGCGTCGACGACGCATTGCGATTGACGAAGGTTTCCTCGACAGCCGCCGCCGACGGCGCATAGCGATCAAGCACCGCGGCGAGTCCGCGAAAAAGTTCCGCGAGCCGCTGCGCCAGCATGCCGGTATCCGCGACCGCGATGACGCCGCAAGCGACGTGATGCAGCCGATTGCCTTCGGCGTCGATGACGCCCCAGCCGGTTCGGCGCAGGCCCGGATCGAGACCGATGAGCCGCATGATCCGTTCAACGACCGCGTTCCGGCGAACTCACGCGCTCAACCGCGCCATGATGTCGTCCGAAACTTCGAAATTGGCGAAGACGTTCTGCACGTCGTCGTTGTCCTCCAGTGTCTCGAGGAGCTTGAATAGCGCTTCGGCATCGTCGCGACCGATCGGGGCATTGGTTTTCGGGCGCCAGACCAGCCGCGCGGAACTCGGCGCGCCGAATTTACGTTCGAGCCGGTCGCGCACCGCATTGAATTCGTCGGGCGCACAGGTCACGACCCGGCCGTCGCCCTGGATTTCGACGTCGTCGGCGCCCGCCTCCACCGCGGCTTCGAACAGGGCATCGAAATCGACTGCGGCCGGAAACACCACCTGGCCGACGCGATCGAACAAGAAGCTGACGCTGTTGCTCTCGCCGAGATTGCCGCCCGCCTTGGTAAAGGCCGCGCGGATTTCGCTCGCGGTGCGATTGCGGTTATCGGTCAGCGCTTCGACGATCACCGCCACTCCGCCCGGGCCGTAACCCTCATAACGCACTTCCTCGTAATTCTCGGTCTCGCCGCCGCCGCTGCCGCGCTTGATCGCGCGTTCCATCGTGTCGCGCGGCATGTTGGCTTCCTTGGCGGCCATCACCGCGGCGCGCAGCCTCGGATTTGCGTCGGGATCGGATGAACCGGTCTTGGCCGCGGTCGTCAATTCGCGAATGATCTTGGTGAAGACCTTGGCGCGCTTTTTGTCCTGCGCGCCCTTGCGATGCATGATGTTCTTGAATTGGGAATGCCCGGCCATCTGCCAATCCGGCGACGAGTTGGAATCGCCCCGACCATACCATATCGAGTGAATCGACAGCCATCTGACCGCGCTTGTCCCCGCGATCATTGAGCCGAGGCAATATGGCAGGATTGCGGCGTGCGGCTAGGACGGCGACAGCGCGCGCGCCGCGGTTTCCATTTCGTGCGGCCAGGCCGGTGTCAGCTTTCCGCCGATTCGCACCGGCACGATGCGGCGCGCCAGGCCAGTGGCGTCGTCGGTTTCGACGACCGCGGCGCACACCGTGGCCTCGCCTTCGGCGACCTGCAGCCGCTCGACCGGCATCTTCTTGACGAAGCGCGCGATGGCGCCAGCGCTTTGCATGCCGATGACGGAATCGTAATCGCCGCACATGCCGACGTCGCTCATATAGGCAGTCCCTGCCGGCAGGACACGCTGGTCGGCGGCCGGCACGTGGCTGTGGGTGCCCAACACCGCCGAGGCCCGGCCGTCGCAGAAGTAGCCCATGGCGGTCTTTTCCGATGTCGCCTCGCCATGGAAATCGATCAGCGTCGCGTCGACCGCGCCGAGCGGATATTCCTCGAGCAGCTTGCCGACTGCGGCGAACGGATCGTCGATTGCGTCCATGAACAGGCGGGCCATGGCATTGACCACCAGCACCTTGCGTCCATCGCGCGTCGCGAATACGCCGTGGCCGCGGCCGGGTGTTCCCGCCGGGAAATTGACCGGCCGAAGGAGGCGCGGATCGCCGGCTATATAGGAGATGATCTCGCGGCGGTCCCAGACGTGATTGCCCGTGGTGATGACGTCGCAGCCCGCAGCATAGAGCTGCTCGCAGATCTTGTCGGTAATGCCGAAGCCGTGCGCCGCGTTCTCGCCGTTCACGACGACGAGATCGAGACTGAGCGCGCGGCGCAAGCGCGGCACCTCCGCGACGACCGCGTCGCGACCGGCGCGACCGACCACGTCGCCGCAAAGCAGGATCCTCATGCCGAAGCCTTCAATTTCCGCGCTCGCGGAACCACACCACGCCGCGTTCGGTGATCACTGCATCGAGCGGTACATCGGTCGCCTCGTGCGGCAGCTCGCGCTCCTGCTGGATCGAGAAAGCCAAGCCGACCGCGAGCAGCTTGGGGTTTTGCGCGCGCAAGCCGGGCAAGGTGCGGTCGTAATAGCCGGCACCCGTGCCGAGACGATGTCCTTTGCTGTCGAAGGCCACCAGCGGCACAAAGACGGCCTCAGGCATGATTTCAGGCGACGACGGCAGCGGCGCCGGCAGGCCCTGCGCATCGGGCGTCACCGGATCGTCCGGTGCCCAGGCGCGAAAGATCAGCGGCGCATTTTTCGCGGTGACGACCGGCAGCGCCAAATGGTAGCCGCCATTGCGCAGCGATTTGAGCGCCGGCAGCGGATCGAGCTCAGAGCCGCGCTGGAGATAACCGGCGACGGTGCAGCGCGATGGCAGACAAAGCCCTGGCAGATAGTTGCTCAGCTGTGCCGCGATCTGTGCGCCACTGGCGCGATAGGCCACCGCCCGACGTTCGCGCGCCCGCGCCCGAAGGGTTGCTTTCAGCGCGGCGATGTCGGCGACGGAGTGTGGACTCATGCGGTGAATCGCGTCGAATTCAAAGTGAGGATGGAGCCGCGTCGGCCGTCGGCCTTGACGAACCCTCGTGGCCCGCTAACGCAGGTGGGAACCATGTGCCGAAGCCACGGCTCCGGTAGGGACAGTCCCCGAGGTGTCGATATCGGCCCCGGGGTT
>DASQGX010000222.1:0-2567 GCA_035632395.1 Allostellaceae bacterium | reverse complement strand
GGCACTTACGAGATCATGACGCCGGAATCGGTCGGTCTCGGCAAGTCGACGCTGGTCATGGGCAAGCATTCGGGCCGGCACGCCTTCAAGATGAAGCTGAAGGAGCTCGGCTTCGAGCTGGGAGACAACGCCTTGAACGACGCCTTCCGGCGCTTCAAGGAGGTCGCGGCCCGCAAGAAGGACGTCTACGACGAGGACATCGTCGCGCTGGTCGACGACGAGATCCAGCGCGGCGACGAGCGCATCCGGTTTGTCTCGCTGCAGGTGATCGCCGGCTCGAAAGGGCCGCAAACCGCGGAAATCGAGCTCGATTTCGACGGCGTCCACCGCACCGCGAAGGTCACCGGCAATGGCCCGGTCGACGCTACCTTCAACGCCCTCCGCGCCATCGTGCCGCACAGCGTACGCCTGCTGCTCTATCAGGTGCACGCCGTGACCGAAGGCACCGACGCGCAGGCCGAGGTCACCGTGCGGCTCGAGGAGGACGGTAAGACGGTCATCGGCCAAGGCGCCGATCCCGATACGCTGGTCGCCTCGGCGCGCGCATATATTCATGCGCTCAACAAGCTTCTCACCAAGCGGGCGAAGACCGCACCCGCCGCACTCACAGCGTAACGGCGGTCCACCAACCAACCTCGGGTCACACCATCACGATGTTCGGCAATCTCCTCGGAATGCTGTCGGCCGATATGGCCATCGATCTCGGCACGGCGAATACGCTGGTCTACGTCAAGGGCCGCGGCATCGTCCTGAACGAGCCCTCGGTGGTGGCTATCGCCAACGTCAAAGGCCGCAAGCAGGTGCTCGCGGTCGGCGACGAGGCCAAGATGATGCTCGGCCGCACGCCGGGCAACATCCAGGCGATCCGGCCGCTGCGCGACGGCGTGATTGCCGACTTCGAGGTGGCGGAGGAAATGATCAAGCATTTCATCCGTAAGGTGCATAACCGCCGCAGCTTCGCGAGCCCGCAGATCATCGTCTGCGTGCCGTCAGGCTCGACCGCTGTCGAGCGCCGCGCCATCCAGGAATCGGCCGAAAGTGCCGGCGCCCGCCGAGTTTTCTTGATCGAAGAGCCGATGGCGGCGGCGATCGGCGCCGGCCTGCCGGTCACTGAGCCGACCGGCTCGATGGTTGTCGACATCGGCGGTGGCACCACCGAGGTTGCTGTGCTGTCGCTCGGCGGCATCGTCTATTCCCGCTCGGTGCGCGTCGGCGGCGACAAGATGGACGAGGCGATCATCGCCTACATCCGCCGCAATCATAATCTGCTTGTCGGCGAGTCGTCGGCGGAACGCATCAAGAAGGAAATCGGCTCGGCCTGCATGCCGGAAGAGGGCGAGGGCCGTATCATGGAGATCAAGGGCCGCGATCTGATGAACGGCGTGCCCAAAGAAATCGTGATCTCCGAACGGCAGATTGCGGAGAGCCTTTCCGAGCCCGTCGGCGCGATCGTCGAAGCCGTCAAGGTCGCGCTCGAGCACACCGCGCCCGAGTTGGCCGCCGACATCGTGGACAAGGGCATCGTGCTTACCGGCGGTGGCGCGTTGCTTGGCAATCTCGACTACGTCCTCCGCCATTCCACCGGCTTGCCCGTGTCGATCGCGGACGATCCGCTGTCCTGCGTCGCGCTCGGTACCGGCCGCGCGCTCGAAGAAATGAAGACCCTGCGTAACGTCTTGATAAGCATGTATTAGCTATGTTCTTTCCAACCCGGACGATGTACGAAATACCGAAATCCGTGTAAAAATGTGGGACGCCGGCGTTGACGGGGGAGGACGCCGGCATTTGGCGGAAGCTATCGGGACGATGAGCAGCGGTCGGCGCCAATGAGAGTTTCAGCCCCCGTTCGTGCGACAGTCCAGCGACTGACGCTTCCCTTCCTGATTTTCATTTCGGCGCTATTGGCAGTTCTCGGCAAAGCCGATGTCCTGCTGTTCGACCGTGTGCGTGTCGTTCTCGCCGATACGCTGGCGCCGGTGCTGCAGGTCGCCGGCGAACCCATCGTGACGGTCTCGAACGCGATCGGCACGGTGAAGGACATCGCGTCGGTCTATCGCCAGAACCAGGATCTCAAGGTTGAGAATCAGCGGCTCCTGCAATGGCAGGAAGTCGCGCACCGCCTCGAATCCGAGAACGAGGAGCTCCGTAACCTAGTCAAATTCGCGCCGCAGGGCGCGATGTCGTCGGTCGCAGCGCAAGTGATCGCGGATTCCGGCGGCGCGTTCCTGCGCAACGTGCTGGTCAATGTCGGGCGCGACGAAGGCGTGACCCGTGGCCAACCGGCGCTGACCGGCGATGGGCTTGTCGGCCGTGTCATTGAGCTCGGCGACCGCACCGCGCGTATTCTGCTGCTGACCGATATCAACTCGCACATTCCCGTCGTTGTCGAAGGCACGCACGAGCGCGCGATGCTCAACGGCGACAATTCGGATCAACCGCAGCTGGTCTATTTCCAGCCCAAGACCCCGGTGAAGCCGGGCGACCGCATCGTCACCAGCGGTAGCGGCGGCGTCTTTCCGCCCGATCTGCCGATTGGCGTTGTCGTCTCGGTCAACGGCATGATCCGC
>DASQGX010000221.1:0-14831 GCA_035632395.1 Allostellaceae bacterium | reverse complement strand
CTTTGCTGACTGCATAAGGGCTGCGGGGCTCGAACGGCGTCTTCTCGTGCTGCGGCGGCTTGGCGCCGCCGAACATTTCCGACGAGCCCGCCTGATAGAAACGGACCTTGCGGCCGCCATGCGCGACATGATCGCGCAAAGTCTCGAGGAGCCGCAGCGTCCCGAGCGCGTCGATGTCGGCGGTGTATTCCGGCACCTCGAACGACACCTTGACGTGGCTCTGGGCGCCGAGATTGTAGACCTCGTCGGGCTGAACCTTCTCCAGGACGCGGCGCAGCGCGGTGCCGTCGGACAGGTCGCCGTAATGCAGCGTCAGATTGGCGCCGGCGACGTGCGGATCGTGATAGAGGTGGTCGATCCGGTCGGTGTTGAACAGGCTCGCCCGGCGCAGCATGCCGTGCACCTCATAGCCTTTGCCAATGAGCAATTCGGTCAGATAGGCGCCATCCTGGCCGGTGACGCCGGTGATCAACGCGCGCTTAACCATGGGGCTGGTAAAATCCTCCTGCGGGTCGCGATCCTATTACAATGCCGGCGGCTCCGCGACCGGCCTGTGAGCGATTAAGCCTTGAGGAATCAAGGCGAATCAAGGCATTTTGCCTGCAAGGACCCTTTCCGAATGAGCGAAGCCACCGCCCGTAGGATCGAGCCGCAAGCCCTGCCATTGCGCGCCGCCGAACTCACCGTCGTGATTCCGACCCTTAACGAGCGCGAGAACATCGTACCGCTGCTCGAACGGCTTGACCTAACGCTGGCCGGTACGCGCTGGGAAGTGATTTTCGTCGACGACGATTCGACCGACGGCACGCCCGAAGCGGTGCGCGAGATCGGCCGCAGCGACCCGCGGGTGCGCTGTTTGCAGCGCATTGGCCGGCGCGGCCTATCGACCGCCTGCATCGAAGGCATCCTGGCTTCAGCCTCGCCATTTGTGGCCGTGATGGACGCCGATTTGCAGCACGACGAATCGCTGCTGTCGGGAATGCTCAATGCGCTGCGCCACGAGGCCTGCGATATCGTCGTCGGCTCGCGCTATGTCGCTGGCGGCGGCGTGGGTAAATGGGACAAGGCCCGCGCCAACATGAGCGGCCTCGCTACCAAGCTGTCGCGCCTGATCTGCAAGACCGAAATCGCCGATCCGATGAGCGGCTTCTTCATGCTGCGCCGCGACGTCTTCGACAGCGCGGTGCGCGACCTGTCGGGTCAGGGCTTCAAGATCCTGCTCGATCTGCTGGCGTCGCTGCCGGCGCCGCCGCGCCTCAAAGAACTGCCGTACCAATTCCGCAACCGGCGCTACGGCGAGAGCAAGCTCGACACCATGGTGGCTTGGGAATTCGGCATGCTGCTAGCCGACAAGCTCGTCGGCCATATCGTGCCGGTGCGCTTCGCCCTGTTTGCGCTGATCGGCGCGCTGGGCGTGGTCGTCGACTTGATTGTGCTGTCGCTGGCGCTGACCGCCGGCATGGGCTTCATCGCCGCTCAAGCAATTGCGACGCTAGTGGCGATGACTTCGAACTTCTTCCTCAACAACATTTTTACCTACCGTGACCAGCGGCTCAAAGGCTGGCGCCTGTGGCGCGGCTTGCTGTCGTTCTACGTGATCTGCGCACTGGGCGCGGTCGCCAATGTCGGTTTTGCCGCGTTTGTCTTCGCCGGCGACGCGCGCTGGCTGGCCGGCGTCAAAGGCATTCCGTGGCTCGCGAGCGTTGCGGGGGTGATCGTCGGCTCGGTGTGGAACTACGCCGTGTCGTCAGTCTTCACTTGGAAGCGCAAGTAGCGCGTTGCGTACCTATTGGCGGCGCTGCGGCCGCAGCTGGTAGCGATCGCCGGCAATCTTCTCGAACATCACGTCGATCATCGGATGGCTGATCGGACCGTTATCGGCATCCGGTAGCAGGTTCTGTTCCGAGACGTAAGCTTCGTAAGGGCCGCCCTGGGCGTTTTGCGCCAACAGGTGATAGAACGGCTGGTCCTTCGACGGCCGGCGGTCAGCCGGGATCGACTGGTACCATTCCTCGGAATTGTTGAAGATCGGATCGACGTCGTAGATCACACCGCGGAACGGGTAGAGCCGGTGGCGCACGATCTGGCCAACCGAGAATTTAGCCTGCCGAAAAATTACCTGGCCGCTGCAACCCATCTGGCCCTCACCGGCGCGTCATTGTCACGCGCCTGAAACCTTAGGGTGATTCCGTTGTCACGCTCAAGCGACAACCGGTCGAGTCTCGCCGAAAATCAGCGCTGGCCTTGGTAGCGCCGCGCCAGCCGCAGCAGCTCGAGATCGCAAGTCTGTTTCGCGATCTCCTCGAGATCCTCGAAATAGGTTCGCAGGCCTGCCGGGCTCAGCCGGCCGATCAGCCAGCCGACGAATTGCTCCGGCGTTTTGACCCAGGTGGGCAACGGATCGAGGCCATGGCCGATCGGCAGCACCGCGCGCAGGATGCGCCAACGACGACGACGCAACTGCTCGTCGACTGGATCGAGGTCGGCTTCGAGCACCCACCCCGGGCGACTTTGCGCGCCACCGCTGCGTCCCGCCATAGCGACTCAATCCCCTGCAATCATTCGGCGCATGTTCCAAACCTGCGCCGCGTTAAGATTACCCAAAAGTAATATTAATATAGCCGGAATGATTACTATTGCAAGGACGAAAACGGCTAATCCAACCGAAATATTGGATTGGACTACCCAAATAGTTAACGCAGAAGTGTCAAGTCAAGCGCGGATCGTTAATCTTCCGTCGGTCGGCTTGCCGTTTGCGGCTGCGCCGCGTCAAACGCGCCGACGGCGCCGAGGACGCGCCGCCTAGATTTCCGCCGCTTCGCGGATACCGGGCACGGTCTGGAGCGCGGCGGCGAGCCGTGGCGTGACCTTGAAACCACCAGGCAGCGTGATCTCGACTTCGCGCGCATCGTCCAAGGCAACCACGACGCAGACCCGCCCGCGGCCGCCGCTTTCGGTCGCCACCGCCTTGCGGACACCGGGCAGCGCCTCTTCCCGCTCGACCACCAGCCGCAGGCCTGCCGCCGCGCCGGCCGCCACCTTGTCGAGCGCCTCGATGCGCTGCGCCGTCAGCCGGTAAGTGTCACCATCGACGCGGATATCGGCAGTGATCAGCAGAGGCTGACCGGATTCGAGCAATGCCCGGCTGTCGCGCAGGACCTCGGAGAACGCCATCACTTCGTAGACGCCGCTCATGTCCGAGACCTGGAGGAAGGCAAAGCGGTTGCCGCGCGCCGAAGTCCGCTCCTTGCTGCCGATGATGACGCCGGCGAGTTTAACGCGCGTCTCCGCGCCAGCCGGCCGACGTCCTAGATCGGCGAACCGCAGCACACCCAAACGCGCCAGGCTCTTGCCGTAAGGATTAAGCGGATGGCTCGACAGGTAGAAGCCGATCGCCTCGAATTCCTTCTGCAGCCGTTCGGCCAGTGGCCAATCGGTGATCGCTGGCAGCGCCGGCCCGGCCGCCGGACGGGCATCGCCGCCGAACAAATTGACCTGCTGGCTGGCGCGTTCGTTGGCAGCGGCGTTGGCGTGACGCAGCAGCTGCTCGATCGCGGCAAAGGTCTGCGCCCGGTTGGGCGCAATGGCATCGAAGGCGCCGGCCTTCACCAGGCTCTCGAACTGCCGCTTGTTGAAGTGCTTGGGATCGATGCGCGCCGCGAAATCGAACAGGTCCTTGAACGGTCCGCTCGCCGCGCGCTCGGCGACCACTTGCCGCATCGCCGCCGCACCCACGCCCTTAACCGCGGCGAGCGCGTAGCGGATCGCGCCGCCCTCGCCTGCCGCTTCGACTGCGAATTCGACGTCGGAGCGGTTGATGTCGGGCGGTAGCAGCTTGATACCGAGCCGGTCGCATTCCTGGCGGAAGACGTTGAGCTTGTCGGTGTTGCCGCGGTCGAGCGTCATCGATGCCGCCAGGAACTCGACCGGATAATTCGCCTTCAGATACGCCGTCTGATAACCGACCAGCGCGTAGGCGGCGGCGTGCGACTTGTTGAAGCCGTAACCGGCAAACTTTGCCACCTGCTCGAAAATATATTCGGCAAGACGGTCGTTGACGCCGTGCGCCCTGGCGCCGTCGATGAATTGTTTGCGCTGCGCCTCCATCTCCGCCTTGATCTTCTTGCCCATGGCGCGGCGCAACAGATCGGCGCTGCCGAGCGAATAGCCCGACAGCACCTTGGCGATCTCCATCACCTGTTCCTGGTAGATGATGATGCCCTGGGTCTCCTCGAGGATCGGTTCGAGGTCGGGATGCATGTATTCCGGCCGCTCGCTGCCGTGCTTGACCGCGATGTAGCGCGGAATGTTCTCCATCGGACCGGGACGATAGAGCGCGTTGACGGCGACGATGTCCTCGAAGCGGTCGGCATCGAGCTTCTTCAGCACGTCGCGCATACCGGCGCCTTCGAGTTGGAACACGCCGACGGTTTCGCCGCGCGCCAGCAGCCGGAAGGTCTTGCTGTCGTCGAGCGGCAGGTTGCTGAGATCGACGTTGATGCCGCGCGCCGCCAGCAGGTCGCGCGCCTTGGCCAACACAGTCAGGGTCTTGAGGCCAAGGAAGTCGAACTTCACCAAGCCGGCTGCTTCGACGTATTTCATGCTGAATTGCGTCACCAGCATCGACGAGCGCGGATCGCGGTAGAGCGGCACCAGCTCGTCAAGAGGACGGTCGCCGATGACGACGCCCGCCGCGTGCGTCGAAGCGTGGCGATAGAGCCCTTCGAGTTGCAGCGCGATCTCGATCAGCCGCGCGATCTGGGGGTCGTCGTCGCGCATCTGTTGCAGCATCGGCTCGCCGTCAATCGCCTGCTGCAAGGTAACCGGCGCGGCCGGATTGTTCGGCACCATTTTGCAGATGCGGTCGACCAGACCGTAAGGCACGCCGAGGACGCGGCCGACGTCGCGGAGCACCGCGCGTGCTTGCAGCTTGCCGAAGGTGATGATTTGCGCCACGCGATCGCTGCCGTAGCGTTCCTGCACGTGGCGGATGACCTCGTCGCGGCGGTCTTGACAGAAGTCGATGTCGAAATCGGGCATCGACACGCGTTCCGGATTGAGAAACCGCTCGAACACCAAGCCGAGGCGCAGCGGATCGAGATCGGTGATAGTCAGCGCCCAGGCGACCAGCGAGCCGGCACCCGAACCGCGACCCGGCCCGACTGGAATATTCTGTGCCTTGGCCCATTGGATGAACTCGGCGACGATCAGGAAATAGCCCGCGAAGCCCATCTTGACGATGACATCGAGCTCGTAGGCGAGCCGCTCGCGATAAGGCGCTGCCGCGGCTTCGCGCTGTGCCGCGTCGAGATCGGAGGGCAACACCTGCGCCAGACGACGTTCCAAGCCGGTGGTGGCGGCCTCCTGCAGCTCCGCCGCTTCATCGCGGCCCGACACACCCTTGAACGGCGGCAGGATCGGCTGGCGCGGCACCGGCATGAAGGCGCAGCGGCGCGCGATCACCAGCGCGTTGTCGCAGGCCTCGGGCACGTCAGCGAAAGCGATACGCATCTCGCTCGCTGATTTGAAGTAATGCTCAGGCGTCAGCCGCCTGCGGTTACCGTCGGCGAGTGTTGTGCCTTGCGCGATGCATAGCAGCACATCGTGTGCCTCGTAATCGTCGCGCTCCGCGAAATGCACGTCGTTTGTTGCCACCAGCGGCAGATTGTGTGCCAGCGCCAGCTCGATCAGCGCCGCGTCGATGCGCTCCTCGGTGGCAGTGTTGTGGCGCTGAAGCTCGACATAAAGCCGGCCGGGAAACAGGCCGGCGAGCCGCGTCAGGACCGCCTCGGCCGCCGGCGCCTGGCCCTCGCCGACCAGCCGGCCGACCGGGCCTATGGGTCCACCGGACAAACAGATAAGCCCCTCGGTATGGCCGTCGAGCGCGGTGAGATCGAGTTGCGGCGCTTCGGCGGGCGCGCTTTCGAGATGCGACTTGCTGACCAGCTTGAGCAGGTTGTGATAGCCCGCTTGGCTTTGCGCCAGCAGCACCACCGGGTCGGGCGGCAACGCCGGACCGATACGTGCGACGCGGTTGCCGTTCTCGCTTTCGCTGCGGCGGATGCCGAGCTCGCAACCGACGATGGGCTGCACGCCAGCTTCACTCGCCGCCATGGCGAATTCGAGCGCACCGAATAGATTGCCCGAATCGGCGATCGCCACCGCTGGCATGGAATGGCGGCGGCAGAGCGCGGCCAGATCCTTGATCTTGATGGCGCCCGACGACAGCGAATAGGCCGAATGAACCCGCAGATGAACGAAATCGGCATGCGCCATAGCTGAAGCTTGTCACGCGTGCGGCGCGGCGCAAGCGGATTCTCGCGCGCCTTGCCAATTGCGCCGGTATTATCCACCGACTCGAACGCGACAGGAGGCGCGATGCTCTACATCATTTATGGCGAAGACCGGGAGACCAACGCGGCGGAAATCCGTCAGGCAAAAACGCCGGAGCATCTCGCCTATCTCGACCGCCACAAGGATGCGATCGTGCTCGCCGGCGCGCTGCTGACCGACGACGCAGGCAAACGCATCGGCAGCGTCTCGATCATCAACGTCAAGGACCGCGCTGCCGCCGAGGCTTTCGTCGCCAACGAGCCGTTCCGCAATGCCGAGCTCTACCGCTCCATCAAAATCAGCCGCATGCGCAAGGGTCAGTGGTTTCCCGATAACGCGCCCAAGACGCCAGAGGGAGACTAGAGAGGCTGGAGGGTGACGCGCCGCCGTGCTGCATCAGGCCGCATACCGAGCCGGCGGATCACCGCGGCGGTTTCGAGCCAGGCGCGCGATTGGCCGAAATCGCCGGTCGCGATATAGCTCGCAGCGCGCTGGTCGGCGATGACCCCGGCACTGCGCCCGTACACTTTGATCGTCTCGCGCGCCAGGCGATCGATCGTAGTTTCCCGTTCCATGCCTGCCTCCTGCCGTCACGCGCCCGTCAGGGCGCCGGCCCGACGATTGTCATCGACCGTTCGCCCTGATCGAACGTGACCTCGTAGATGAGGCGCTGACCAACGGTAAGCGTCTTCATTCCCGCGCGCTCGACCGCCGAGATGTGAACGAAGACGGGCGTGCCGCCATCTTCCGGCCTGATGAAGCCATATCGCTTCTTCGAGCTGAACGATGTCACGGTGCCGATCATGTCGCCGCCCGATTGAAAATACCGACATCGACCGCAGCAACGATCGTGCGCACCGGCACCGCCGCCGTCACACGGGCTGCTATAGCCGGCAACCGCTCCGGCTTCACTGCGTCGCCCGGAGCGGCGTGGGCGCCGGCGCTGGAGTCGCCGCGCGGCGCCGGCGTTCCCAGTCGCGCGCCCGGCGTTCCGCCGCCAGCATTTCCGCCGTCGTCAACTGCGAGCGGACGCCATCGTAGCCGTCCCGCGCGCGCTGGCGGTGGACGCCATTAAGGCCATGAATCGCGACGATGAACCACTGACAGGCGCGGCCGTAATTTCGGTGGGCGGACGTTCCGGCGGCATAGAGTTCAGCAAGCCGCATCTGGGCGCGCGGCTGGCCATGCTCGGCCGCCCGCCGCAGCCATTTCATGGCCTCGGTACGATTGCTGGCGATCGGATTGCCGTTGTCGTCGGTCGGATCGATTGCGTTGCCGTGATCGTCGATTCGGTTATCGTACATGACGCCGAGATTGTATTCGGCATCCGGATCGCCCTTGGTGGCGGCCGCGATCAGGCGCTTCATCGGATACTCCTGGCATTGTCGGATCGCGGCGGGCTCGGCGTGGATTTCATCGCTGGGCCGAGACGCCAATATTAGAACAAATGGGGCGCGAGCGCTCGCATTACAATCGATTCTCAAAAATATTTGTGGTCAGGCCAATCGACGCCAAAACGATAACCGCTTGTTTTACTTGAATGATATTTGACGCTTGCGGCCATGCCGCCGCGCGCGAAGCCTTCGAAGAGCTCGAGGTCGCGAATTACGCGGCCCGCCGCTCGACCACTTTGCCGTCTTCGAGCGCGAGGATGCGGTCCATGCGCCGCGCCAGCTCGAGATTGTGCGTCGCGATCAGTCCCGCCAAACCGGTATGCCGCACCAGGTCGAGCAATACGCCGACCACATCGCTTGCCGTCTCATGGTCGAGATTGCCGGTCGGCTCGTCGCCGAGCAGCAGCTGCGGCCGGTTGGCGAGCGCGCGCACCATGGCGACGCGCTGCTGCTCACCGCCCGATAGCCGCGCCGGCCGGTGATCGGCGCGCGCGGTCAGTCCGACTTGGCCGAGGAGCTCGAGTGCCCGCGCCCGCGCCGTCCGCTTGCTTACGCCGGCGATCATTTGCGGCAGCATGACGTTCTCGGCGGCCGAGAATTCCGGCAGCAACTGGTGGAATTGATAGACGAAGCCGATGGTGGCGCGGCGGATGGTCGTGCGCTCCTCGTCGCCCATGGCGCCGCAATCGCGGCCGCCCAGCAGCACGGCGCCGCCGTCGGGCTTTTCCAAAAGGCCAGCAAGATGCAGCAGGGTGGATTTGCCGGCGCCCGACGGCCCGACCAGCGCCGCGATCTCGCCTGCCTTGACGGTGAAATTCACACCGCGCAGCACTGGCAGCTTGTTGCCGGCCTGGACATATGTGCGCACGACGTCGCGCAGCGTCAGCGCGAAATCACTCATAACGCAGCGCCTCGACCGGATCGAGACGCGCCGCTCGCCAGGATGGATAAATCGTAGCCAGAAACGACAACGCCAGCGCCATGGCGACGACCGAGCCGACCTCGTACGGATCGAGGCGTGCCGGAATCTGCGTCAGGAAATAGATCTCGGGCGCAAACAGGTTGGTGCCGATGATGTCCTGGATGAACCGGCGGATGGCTTCGATATGCGCCGCGAATTCGACGCCGAGGACGAAACCCAGCGCCGTGCCGACAACGCCGATCGAAGCGCCCGACAACATGAATATGCGCAAAATCATGCCGCGCGTCGCGCCCATGGTACGCAGCACCGCGATGTCGCGGGTTTTGTCCTTCACCAGCATGATCATGCTGGAGATGACGTTGAAGGCGGCGACGACGATGATCAGCGTCAGGATCAGGAACATGACGTTGCGTTCGATCTCGACGGCGTTGAAGAACGACAGATTGCTCTGCTGCCAGTCGAAAATCCGCATGCGGCCACCGAGCGCATTGCCCACCGCCTGGTCATAAGCGCGCACGTCGTCGGGCTTGGCGACGAACACCGAGATGTCGGACACGGCATTGGGTAGCTGGAAGTAGACCTGCGCCTGCGGCAACGGCATGAAAATGACGCTACTGTCGAATTCGTACATGCCGACGTTGAAGGTGCCGGCGACGCGATAGGCCTTGATCCGCGGCATGGTGCCGAAGGCGGTCGGCGTGCCTTGCGGCGAGATCAACGTCACGCTGTCGCCGGGCCTTACGCCGAGTTTGAAGGCAAGCCTCTGGCCGATGATGATGCCGCCGTCGCTGAAGCCGGCGAGCGCGCCAGCCGACAGGTTCTTGGCGATTAGGCTTTGCGCTTCGATGGTTTGCGCGCTGACGCCGCGCACCAGCACCCCCGAAGACTGATCGCGCGAGGTCGCCATCACCTGGCCTTCGATCTCGGGATAGGCGGCGGTGACGCCGGGCACCGCTTTGATCTTGGCCGCGACCTGGTCGAAGTCGTTGAGCGGCGCGCCGGGCGTCGAATAGACCGTCAGATGGCCGTTGAATCCCAAAATGCGGTCGAGCAAATCGGCGCGGAAGCCGTTCATCACCGCCATCACGATGATCAGCGTCGCAACGCCAAGCATGATGCCTAACAGCGAGAACACCGCGATCACCGAAACGAAGCCTTCCTGCCGCCGCGAGCGCAGATAGCGGAAGGCGATCATCCGCTCGAACGCGCCGAGGATCATCGGAGGCCTACCAATCGCGCCACGGCCGCGTCGAGCGACAGCTCCTGCTTGACGCCGGTCTTGCGCTCCTTGACCTCAACGACGCCCTGCTTGAGGCCGCGCGGACCGACGACGACCTGCCAAGGCAGGCCGACCAGGTCCATCGCCGCGAACTTGGCGCCTGGCGATTCCTCGCGCTCGTCATAGAGCGTGTCGATGCCCGACTTCATCAGCCGCTGATAGAGCTGTTCGCCGGCCTCGGCGCACTCTTTGTCGCTGGGCCGCAAATTGACCAGACCGACGTGGAACGGCGCGACGCTTTCGGGCCAGATGATGCCGTCATCGTCGTGGAACGCCTCGATGATCGCGCCGACGAGGCGCGACACGCCGATGCCGTAGGAACCCATTTCGACCGCGACGGTATCGCCTTTGGGTCCGGCGACGGTCGCCTTCATCGGCGCCGAGTATTTGGTGCCGAAATAAAAAAGCTGGCCGACTTCGATGCCACGCGCCTCGCGCCGCCGCGCTTCGGGCACGCGCGCGAACGCCGCCGGGTCGTGCTTCTCGTCGGTGGCGGCGTACCATTTGAGCAGCTCGTCCTGCACCGTCGGGCTCGCCGGGTCTAGCTTGTCCTCGTCCAGCTTCTCGATCTCGCTGTCGAAGTAGAGCTGGCTTTCGCCGGTATCGGCCTGGACGTGGAATTCGTGCGACAGGTCGCCGCCGATCGGCCCCGTTGCCGCGCGCACCGGGATCGGCGTCAGGCCCATCCGCTTGAAGGTCTTCATGTAGGCCTTGAACATGCGGAAGTACGAGACCAGCGAGGCTGCCTTGTCGATGTCGAACGAATAATTGTCCTTCATCAGGAATTCGCGCCCGCGCATGACGCCGAAACGCGGCCGCACCTCGTCGCGAAACTTCCATTGGATGTGATAGAGGTTCTTGGGCAGATCGCGATAGCTGCGCACCGCCTGGCGGAAGATCTCCGTAATCAGCTCCTCGTTGGTCGGACCGTAGAGCATCTCGCGCTTGTGCCTGTCTTTGAGGCGCAGCATCTCCTCGCCGTAATCCTCGTAACGGCCACTCTCGCGCCAGAGTTCCGCCGGTTGCAGCGTCGGCATCAGAAGCTCCTGCGCGCCGGCGGCGTCCTGCTCCTCGCGCACGATCTGCTCGACCTTCTGCAGCACGCGGAAGCCCAGCGGCAGCCACGTGTAGATGCCGGCGGCGGTCTGGCGGATCATGCCGGCGCGCAGCATCAGACGGTGCGACGCGATCTGCGCCTCGCTCGGAGTCTCTTTGAGCAGCGGCAGGAAATACTGGGACAGTCGCATCGCGAGTCGGGCCTTTCTGGGAGCGGGAACGGCGCCGCACTCTAGCCGAAGCCCGCGCAATAGGCCAAGATGGCGCGGACTTTGGGTGACCAGCGCGGCGACGGGGGAAGCCATGCTCGAGACCTATTTCCAGCTCAAGTCGAACGGCACGAACGTGCGCACCGAAGTGGTGGCCGGTCTGACCACCTTCCTCACCATGGCATACATCGTCTTCGTCAATCCGATGATCCTAGGCGACGCTGGGATGGATAAAGGCGCGGTGTTCGTCGCGACGTGCGTCGCCTCCGCAATCGGCACGCTGGTGATGGGCCTCTACGCCAACTATCCGCTGGCGCTCGCGCCCGGCATGGGGCTCAACGCCTATTTCACCTACGGCGTCGTCAAGGGCCTGCACTATTCGTGGGAGGTCGCGCTCGGCGCGGTGTTCATCTCCGGCGTGCTGTTCATGGTGCTGAGCGTGACGCGGGTGCGGGAATGGATCGTCGATGCCATTCCGCAATCGCAAAAGATGGCGATCTCGGCCGGCGTCGGCCTGTTCCTCGGCATCATTGCGCTGAAGAACGCCGGCATCGTCGTCGCCTCGCCCGATACTTTCGTGACGCTCGGTAATCTCAAGGCGCCGCCGACGTTGCTGGCGATCGGCGGATTCCTGCTGATGGTCGCGCTCGATGCGCGCAAAGTGCCGGGCGCGATCATTATCGCCATCCTGGTCACCACCATCGCCGGTGTCCTGTTCGGCGTCTCGCCGTTCGTCGGCATCGCCTCGCTACCGCCGTCGGTGGCGCCAACCTTCCTCAAGCTCGACATTGGCGGCGCGCTCGACGCCGGCGTTCTGGTGATCGTCTTCGCGTTCTTCTTCGTCGACCTGTTCGACAATACCGGTACGCTGGTCGGCGTCGCGCATCGTGCCGGTTTGATCCGCAAGGACGGCCGCATTCCACGGCTGCTGCGCGTCTTCGTCGCGGATTCGACCGCGACGCTTGTCGGCTCGCTGCTCGGCACCTCGACCGTCACCAGCTACATCGAAAGCGCCGCCGGCGTACGCGCCGGCGGTCGCACCGGGCTCGTCGGCGTCGTGGTCGCGATCCTGTTCCTGCTGACGCTGTTCTTCGCGCCCCTGGCCGAGACAGTTCCGGCATACGCCACAGCGCCGGCGCTGCTTTACGTTGCATGCCTGATGGCGCGGGGCCTCGCTGAAGTGGACTGGGACGATCTCACCGAATACGCGCCGGCGGTGGTCACGGCGATCGCCATGCCGCTCACTTTCTCCATCGCCAACGGCATTGCCTTTGGTTTCATCCTCTATGCCGCGATCAAGCTGCTGGCAGGCCGCACCAACGAAGCGAGTCCGGCAGTGATCGTGCTCGGCTTGTTGTTCCTCATCCGCTTCGTCGAGCTGTAGCGTGCCGCTGTCTCAGAAATGATAAATGATCCGTTGGTCATTAGAGCCGTTCCAGAAAATTTCATTTGCCGCGGCTAACGGAATCCGCAAACATCCATCCCGCCATAAGCGGCGCAGGCAAGAATGCGTCCGGGCCCAAGTTTAGGGAGGAAGTGTCGTCGCAAGACGGTGGGGGCATCCCCTAAACCGACAAGCCGCTCCGAAAAAGGCGGCAGCGTCCTAATGGCAAGACCCTTTGGTCTTGCCAAATTTTTTATCCACAGGGCCAAACTAAAAATTATTTTAGGTCGCGTGTGGTGTGCCATGCGGGCTTGAGACGCAGCACGCGCGCATACGCCGGACACGTCGCGACGTGTGCGCCCGGCAGGTAGCCGAGGCTCATCAGGAATTCGCCGACGATCTCGCCGCCGGTGAAACGGAACGTCTCCTTGAACAGCTTGACCCACGCCGTCTTGGAGCGCGGATGGTGCGCGTCGAGCCAATGCGCGAACGAGCCGTGGCTGGCGCGGATCGCCTTCAGCCGCCGCGCATTCTCGATCACCGCCTCGATCTTGAGGCGGTTGCGGATGATGCGGGCATCATTGAGCAGCCGGCGGATGTCGCGCGCGCCGAAGCGCGCCACCTTGTCGATGTCGTAATTGGCAAAGGCCCGGGCGAAGGCAGCGCGTTTCTTCAACACTGTGAGCCACGATAGGCCGGCCTGGTTGATCTCGAGGGCCAAGCGCTCGAACAGAATAGCGTCATCGCGCGCCGGAAAGCCGTATTCGCCGTCGTGATAGGGACCGTGAAACGCGTGACCGGGCGCCTCGCGGCAGTATTTGGCGCTCATCCGTAGGTCTCGGTGCGAATGCGCGCCAGTTCCCATAGCAGACCGAAGCGGATGACGTACCACAGCCCCAAGGCAATGACGCTGGTGATGATCGCTTTCGCCAGCAGATGCGGATGCGCCGGCGCGCCGGCGTCGTGGCCCTGGTCGCTTTCGTTCGCCGGCTTCACGCCCCACGGCAGCACGGCGAACAACGTGATCCACCAGACGAGAATGTAGAGCGCGATATTGAAGAACCAGTTCATGACCGAAACCTAGCGCGAAACTTCGTTGCGGCGAATAATTCCCGCCTCACCGCAGCGTCGGCATGACGAATTCGGCGCCGGCGCGGATGCCCTTCGGCCAGCGCGACGTCACTTCCTTGAGTCGCGTATAGAAGCGCACGCCTTCCGATCCGTGCATGTGATGGTCACCGAACAGCGAATGCTTCCAGCCGCCGAAGGAATGGAACGCAACCGGCACGGGGATCGGCACGTTGACGCCGACCATGCCGATTTGGACGCGGGTGGCAAAATCGCGCGCGGCGTCGCCGTCGCGGGTGAAGATCGCGGTGCCGTTGCCGAACTCGTGCGCGTTGACCAGGTTGAGCGCCTGTTCGTAATCCGGCGCACGCACCACCGACAGCACCGGACCGAAGATCTCCTCCTTGTAGATGCGCATCGACGGCGTGACCTGATCGAACAGGCAGCCGCCGAGGAAGAAGCCTTTTTCGTAGCCTTGCAACTTGAGATCGCGGCCGTCGACCACCAGCTTGGCGCCTTCCTTGACGCCGAGATCGACATAACCTTTGACGCGATCGTAAGCCTGTTTGGTAACCAGCGGCCCCATCTCGGCATCAGGATCGGTATAGGGACCGATCTTGAGGCCGCGCACGCGCGGCGCGAGTTTCTCGATCAGCTTGTCGCCAGCGGCGCCAACCGCGACCGCGACTGAGATCGCCATGCAGCGCTCGCCGGCCGAGCCGTAAGCCGCGCCCATCAGCGCGTCGGTCGCTTGGTCCATGTCGGCATCGGGCAGGACGACCATGTGATTCTTGGCGCCGCCCAGCGCCTGCACGCGCTTACCCGACGCCGTGCCCGTCCGGTAAACATACTCGGCAATCGGCGTCGAGCCGACGAAGCTGACGGCGGCGATGTCGGGATGATTCAGGATCGCGTCGACCGCTTCCTTGTCGCCGTTGACGACGTTGAGCACGCCGGCCGGGGCGCCGGCTTCGAGCAGAAGTTTCGCGAGGAGCAGCGGCGCCGACGGATCGCGCTCGCTCGGCTTCAGCACGAAGGCGTTGCCGCAAGCGATCGCCACCGGGAACATCCACATCGGCACCATCGCCGGGAAATTGAACGGCGTGATGCCGGCGCAGACGCCGAGCGGCTGGCGCACCGAATAGCAATCGACGTTGGTGCCGACGTTCTCGGAGAACTCGCCCTT
>DASQGX010000220.1:0-1529 GCA_035632395.1 Allostellaceae bacterium | reverse complement strand
CACGGCGGCTGATGGAACGCCTTTGTGCCAGTTTGACCTAGATCAAGATACCCGCGACGATCGGGCTGTAGTTCGGTCGTTGCCACCCAATGGAGGCCACGCAATGCTTTCGCGCCGGGAATGGGTCAAATGGATCTTGGTGCTGCCCGCGACGGTCGGGCTGGCGACACGCGGCATGGCGCAAACCAGCGGCAAGGTGAGCCAAGCGGCAGCAAAATATCAGGACACTCCGAAGAACGGACAGATATGCGGCAGGTGCAAATTCTATATCGCGCCTGGCGGCAAGCCCGGCGAGGGCATGATGGGCGGCGGCGGCGGACCGGGCATGATGGCGCAAGTCGGCACGTGCCAAGTCGTCGACGGATCGATCAGCGCGCGCGGCTGGTGCGTGCTCTACGCGCCGATCGGCAGCTGAACGGTTTCGGCGCGTCCTAGCGAGTCAGCGCCGCAATCGGCGCCAGAGCAGCGCTGCGCCGACGACCAGAACGATGCCGAGCCAGGAAACATCGAAGACGAAAGCGTCGCGCGCGATCGCGACATGGACCGCCGGCGCACGCAGGAAGGCGAGGAAGGCGTCCACGGTCACTCTGCCCTTCTATCCGTCGCTCTTCTTCCGCATCAGGAATTCGCGGCCGATCTTGACCAGCGGCACGCCATCATATTCGACGATGTCGGCGGTGGCGTAGGTCTCGTTCCAGGAATCCGGCAGGTACGAACCCGTCCCCACCACGTCGATAGGTGCTTCGGCGATCGACATGGCGCGGCACTTGGCGGGCGTGAAGCCCGACGACACCACGATCTTGACCTTGGGAAAGCCTTCGGCATCGAGCCGCGTGCGCAGATGCCAGACTGCCGCCGCCGAAACGCCGGTGCCGATCAGGTAGCGCAGCTCGGCTTCCGTGCGATAGCCGCGGATCGCGTTCGGCACGGCGGCTTCGAGCACGGCATAGGAGCGCGCGACGTCGAGCTCTTCGATGTAGCGGCCGCCATGCGTATCGAGCCGCACGGCGAGCTTGCCTGCGGCGGCGAGATCCGGAAAGCGGCGCGCGACCGCGAGCGTGTCGGTCACTTCCTTGCCGAAGTAATCGACCAGCGCGGTCAGCGGCTCGTCGGGGAAAGTCTCGCGGAACATCTCGGCGGCGCGCACGGTCGAGCCGGCATAGCCGACGAGCGCGTGCGGCATCGTGCCCTTGCCAAGCTTCTGGCCGAAATAATGCGCGGTGGCGTCCGTGGCGTTGCCGACGAAGCCGACGGCGCCGGTTTCGCGCTTGGCGGCTTCGGAGCCGACGGCAGCGGCATAGGCCATCATCTCGGCCATTTCGGCGCCGGCGCAATGCCGCGCATCCATCGCCAGGAACGCCGCCTTGGGCAGGTCCGAGCACATCGCATAGGCGTTGTAGGCGGCGACGCAGCAGGCGCCGAGCTTCTGCAAATAGAGCGTTTCGAGATCGACCAAGTGGTACAGCGAACCGGAGATATAGGCGAGCACCTCGCCGGCGCCGACCCATTCGCCTTCCTTGTACGGCAGC
>DASQGX010000219.1:0-2469 GCA_035632395.1 Allostellaceae bacterium | reverse complement strand
TTATAAGGGCCGCTGGCTGATGGTCGATTGCGGCATTTCGTTCGCCGATGACACGCTGCCGGGCGTCGATGTCATCATGCCCGATCCGGCGTTCATCGAAGCACGTGCCGACGCCCTCGACGGCCTGGTCGTCACCCACGCGCACGAAGACCACATCGGCGCCATCCAATATCTCTGGCCGCGCTTGAAGTGTCCGGTCTATGCCACGCCGTTCACCGCCGCGGTTCTGCGCCTCAAGTTGATCGAGGCCGGCCTCGAGCATCAAGTGCCGATCACCGAAGTGCCGCTGTCGGGCACGTTCAGCGTCGGACCTTTTGAAATCGAATTGATAACTCTGACGCATTCGATCCCCGAACCGAATGCCGTGGTGCTGCGGACGCCGCTCGGCACGGTGCTGCACACCGGTGACTGGAAGTTCGATCCCGATCCGCTGGTCGGCGACGTTTCAAACATGGCGGCGCTGCGCCGCCTGGGCGACGAAGGCGTACTCGCAATGATTTGCGATTCGACCAATGCGCTGCGGCCGGGAGAGTCCGGGTCCGAAGCCGACGTGCGCAAGACGCTGATCGACCTCGTCGGTCAGAAAAAGAATCGCGTCGCTGTCGCATGCTTCGCCTCGAACGTCGCGCGGCTGGCCTCGATTGCCGCCGCCGCGCAGGCGCACGACCGCCACGCCGCGCTGGTCGGCCGCTCGCTCTGGCGCATCGAGCACGCCGCGCGCGAGACCGGCTATCTCCGCGGGGTGCCACCATTCCTGACCGAGGAAGAGGCGTCGTATCTGCCGCGCGAGAAGGTGCTCTTGATCTGTACCGGCAGCCAGGGCGAGCCGCGCTCGGCGCTGGTGCGTATCGCCGCCGATGAGCATCCCGAGATCGTGCTCGAAGAAGGCGACTGCGTAATCTTCTCGTCGCGCATAATTCCCGGCAACGAGCGCGCCATCGGCCGCTTGCATAACGCGCTGGCGGCGCTTGGCGTCGAGATCATCACCGAACACGACGCGCCGGTGCACGTCTCCGGTCACCCGGCGCAGGACGAGCTGATCCGGATGTACCAGACGGTGCGGCCCAAGATCGCGGTGCCGGTGCACGGCGAGACGCGGCATCTCCTGGCGCAGGCGCGGCTGGCCGAACAATGCCAGGTGAGCCAAACGGTCGTGACCAGGAACGGCGAAGTGGTGAAGCTCGCGCCGGGCCCGGCGTCGGTGGTCGGCGAAGTGCCGACCGGGCGGCTCGCCGCTGACGCCAATACGTTGCTCGATGCGAAAGGCGAAACCCTCAAAAACCGCCAGCGCATGGTATTCAATGGCGCAGCGCTGGCGACGCTGGTGATGGACCGCGCCGGCAAGTTGCTGGCGCCGCCGCAAGTGTCGGTCGAAGGCGTGCCGAGCGAGGATTCGGGTGAGGCGCTCGCGGCGCGCGTGGCGCAGGCGCTGGACGAGCTCGGCGCACGCGACCGCCGCGACGATGACAAGGTGCGCGAGGCGGCGCGGCTGGCCATCCGGCGCTCGCTGCGCGATTGGCACGGCAAAAAGCCGGTGACGCAAGTGCATCTGGTGCGGATTTGAGCGATAGTGCGGGTGAACGTTGCGGCATCGGAGGGATCCATGTCCAATACGCAACTCGTTCCTTATGCGACATTGATTCTGCGGCTGGCACTGGCAGCGCTGTTTTTTGCCCACGCGTGGTTGAAGCTAGCGATTTACACGCCGGCCGGAACCGTCAAATATTTCCAGTCGCTTGGTCTGCCGGCCTTCATCGCCTACATAACGATCGCCGGCGAGATCGCGGTCGGGGTGGGCCTGCTGCTCGGCGTGCTCACGCGCATCGCGGCGCTTGGCGGCTGTATCATCGTCCTCGGCACCATCGTCACGGTGCACGGTTCGAGGGGCTGGCTCTTCACCAACAAGGATGGCGGCTGGGAATATCCGGCGTTCTGGTTGGTTACATTGATCGTTCAGGCGCTGCTCGGCGACGGCGCCTGGGCGCTCGGTCCGAGCCTCGGCCTCGCCCTGTGAGCCACGGCGCGTGATTGGGCGGCTCAACCACGTCGCCATCGTCGTGCCGGACGTCAAGGCGGCGGCGAAACTGTACCAGGACATGCTTGGCGCGCAGGTATCCGAGCCGGTACCGCTGCCGGCGCACGGCGTCACCACCGTGTTCGTCACGCTGCCCAACACCAAGATCGAGCTGCTGGAGCCTTTGGGCGAGAAATCGCCGGTGCGAACCTTTCTCGAACGTAATCCAGCCGGCGGTCTGCATCATCTATGCTACGAGGTCGAGAATATCCTGGCGGCGCGGGACAAGCTCGAGGGCGAGGGGATGCGCGTCCTGGGTGACGGCGAGCCGGCAATCGGCGCGCACGGAAAACCAGTGCTGTTTTTGCATCCCAAGGATTTCTGCGGCACGCTGATCGAACTCGAAGAAGTCTAGGGATTGTTTTAGGCTATCGCCCGATCAACAGGACATTGCC
>DASQGX010000218.1:0-13592 GCA_035632395.1 Allostellaceae bacterium | reverse complement strand
CGCCTTGCGCGCGCGCCGAGTGCTGCCGTCGGCGGTCAGCAAACTCGCGTACCACGCGGTCGCCGGCGCGAAACCGGGATCGGCGTGATGCGCCTGACCGGCAAGCTTCAGCGCCTCGCCGTTGCGGCCGGCTGCTTGTGCCGCCAGTCCGCGCTGGTAAAGAATCGCCGCCCGGTGGTGGCGGCCTTCGTCGGATGCAATTGTGCCGCGCCGCACCGCTTCGGACAATCGTCCTTCAGCCGCTTCCCAGCGTCCGGCGCGCGCTTCGAGCTCGACCAGCGCCCGCTGTACCCAGCCGGTACGCGGCCGGAGCGCGCGAGCGCGCTCGGCGAGCTTGAGGGCGACGCCGTCTTCGCCGCGCGCCAGCGCCTGCACGATCAAACCACGCAGACCGAGGAACTCGGTCTCGGGCTCGGCCAGCATCGCGGTGAAGTAATCGCGTGCCGCCGCCGTATCGCCTTTGAGCTGCGCCGCCTGCGCCGCCAGCAGGCGCGTCAGTGGCGGCTCGTCGAGCAGGGCGTTGGCGCGGCGCGCGCAGCGTTCGGCCTCGTCAGGATCGCCGGCGGCCACGGCCGCCATGCCGTAGGTCAGCGCCCGATAGCCTTCGCGCCGCCGCCGCTCGCGCCGCGCCCGCATGAAATGCCGTGGCGCGGCCACGAGCCGGCGCAGCAGCGCGATACTCCAAGCGAGGATGAAGACGACGAGTGCCGTCCCCAAAGCGAGCGCCGCGACCGACGTATCAATACGCCAGCCGTGCCAGACGACGGTGACGGTGCCCGGCCGGTCGGCGAGATAGACCGCGGCGCTGACGATGGCCGTGATCGCGACGAGCGCGGCGGCGACGCGTCTCACGGGTTTGTCGGTGCCGGCTTCGCAGGCGTTGCGTTGGCCGATCTCGCAAGCGCCGGTACGATTTCCTCCAACGCCGCCGCAACCGTCGCTTCGGCGTCGAGCCGGCGATGCGCGACTGCGAGCCAGCTTTCGGCGGCACCGCGGGCGGGCGCCGGTGCCGCCTCGATGGCGCCGACCGCGCCGACGAGATCATCCTGGGCCAGCTCGTTGCGCGCGGCGTCGACGGCCGCAACGGTCGGGTCTGGCGGCGTCGTGGCGTCGCCGACGCGCCGTACCACCACCAGGCTCGCCAGTTTCGCCCAAAAGCGCTTGGTCCAACCCTCGTTCGCCGGCACCGCCGGCGTCGCCAGCAGCATGGCCGGCGCTGTACTGACGTTGAAGCGCGCGGCCAGCGCCGCCGTGCTCGGAATCCCGGTTGCGGCCTGCGGCTCGAGCGCGAGCAGCTTTACGCCAAGATCGTGTGGCGCCAGCGTTTCGGCGGCCTTGAGCTCGTTGGGAAACGGTCGCGACGTCGCCACCGCTGCCGACAATTGGCTCAGCGCCAAGAACAGCATGCGTTCGGGATTGTCGCTCGTGTGCGCCAGGCGCTCCTGCAGCGCGGCGATGCGCTCGGAATTGCCGTTGACCGCCGATTGGAGCTGCTGTGCCGTATCGCCGAGCCGCTTGATGGCGTCGGCGAACTGGCTGGTGTCGGGCGCGGCTTGCTTCACTTGTTTTTCGAGGGCGTCGAGCCGCACGAAAATCTGCGCGTTCGCGCTTTGGGCGTCGCGCAATGCCTGCACTTCGGATTCGACGCTAGCCAGCTGATTGGCGAAGACCTGCCGCGTCGTGTCGTCCATCGGCTTGCTCCACGGCAGCAGCGGCGCCAACGGCGGCGCCCAATACGGCGACGTTCCGGTCAGGCCAAGCACGAGCGCGAGCGCCAGGACGAGTCCGGCAATCACCGTCGCACGCCGTCGCCGGCGGCGTTGGGCCGTCGCGTCGGTGGCGTCGATTACCGGCGGCTCACTCACGGCGACGGCTTCATGGTTGTTATCCTCCGCCTCTTGCACGCACTGCTTGCAGCGCCCGATCCAACGCCGCAAGCAGCGCCGTTTCGTTCGGCGCCGCGGCAATCTCGATGCGGCGCCATGTCAACGGATCGAGCGCCGCCGCCACCGCTGGACTCAGCACGATCGCCGCGATCGATTCGGCGTGGCTGCCGATTCCGGCTGCACGTGCGAGCGTAACAAAGGTTTCGGCGGTGCGGGGAGAGAAAAAGATCGCGCAGGCCACCGTGCCGCCGGCAATCGCATCGCGCGACTCGACGCTGAGACGGGTCGCAGCAACCGCTTCGTAAAGCCGCAGCCGCCGCACCGTGAATCCGGCGCGCGTGAGATCGCCGGCCAGATCGCCGGCAACCGCACTTGCCGCCGCATGGATCAGCGGCCCCGCCGTGCGATCGAGCCGCTGCGCCGCCAGCGCGGCCAGAGCGCGGACATCGCCGCCGGCACTTCCAACCTGGCGGAAGCCGGCCGCCTGTGCCGCGCGGGCGGTCGCGTCGCCGACTGCGAACGCCGGCAAGTCGCGCTGCGACGAGGCGCTGGCGAAGGCGCGGACGCCATTGGCGCTGGTGAACAGCACCGCCTGGGCGCCGGGCAACGCCGTCGCCAGTGTCGCGGGCGCATCGGGGGCGAGCGCGATCGTCAGCAACGGCTCGAGCAGCGGTTCGATGCCGCGCGCCGTTAGTGCCGCAATCAGGCCAGCGGCGTCTTCGCGCGGCCGCGTCACCAACGCCTTCATGCGAAGAAATCGGGTCCGCCGCGGGCCTTGAGCTCGGCGCCAGCATCGCGTCCAAGCGCGGCGGCGTCCGCGGGCGCACCGTCCCGCCGCGTGCGGTGAAGCCTTCTGCCGTCCGGGCTGACGACGGCTGCATCGAGCGCCAACCGTTCGCCCGCGATGGTCGCCAGCGCGGCAATGGGCGTGCGGCACGAGCCGTCGAGTGCCGCCAGAAACGCGCGCTCGGCAGCGGCGCAAGCGGCGGTTTCGGCGTGATCGAGCGGCGCCAGTAAGTTGCGCGCGCGTGCATCGTCGGCGCGGATCTCGACCGCCAAGATGCCTTGCGCTGGCGCTGGCAGCATCTCGTTCGTCGACACGATTGCAGTGATCTTGTCGGCGAGCCCGAGGCGCTTCAATCCAGCGACAGCGAGAATGGTCGCGTCGGCATCGCCGGCCGTGAGCTTGGCGAGGCGCGTGCCGACATTGCCGCGGAGCGGCACGATCGTGAGATCGGGCCGCTCGTGCAGTGCCAGGGCCTTACGGCGCAGGGAGGAAGTGCCGAGCCGTGCGCCCTTGGCCAAGGCCGTCAACGAATTCGCGCGCGGCGACAGCAGCGCGTCGCGTGGATCCTCGCGCGGTAAACAGGCGGCGATGACGAGGCCTTTGGGCAGCGTCGCCAGCATGTCCTTCATCGAGTGGATGGCAACGTCGATCCGTCCGTTGAGGAGCGCTTCCTCGATTTCCTTGGTGAACAGGCCCTTGCCGCCTTCCTCGGCCAACGGGCGCTCGCCGCTACGGTCGCCGCTGGTGCGGATGGCGATGATTTCGAGTGCATCGGGCGCGGCCAGCGACGGATGCGCGGTGGCCAGGCGGTGCTTGAGCTCATCCGCCTGCGCCAGCGCCAGGGGGCTGCCGCGCGTGCCGATGCGCAGAAGAGGCGGGGCCATGGCCCTGTTCTTAGGCGGAAGGCGGCGGCAAGGGAAGGTGCTATGGTCCGCGGCATGTTGGTCCTCGGCATTGAAACCAGTTGTGACGAAACCGCCGCCGCGGTGGTCGAAGACGCGTCCGCCGCCGACCGGCGCATCCGTTCGACGCTGGTGCTGTCGCAGCTCGCCGAGCATCGTCCCTATGGCGGCGTCGTGCCCGAGATTGCCGCGCGTGCACATCTCGAGCATCTCGATGGCTTGATTACTCGGGCGCTCGACGCGGCTGGCGTCTCGCTCGGCGATCTCGCCGGAGTCGCCGCAACCGGCGGGCCGGGCCTGATCGGCGGTGTCATGGTCGGCGTGATGGAAGCGAAGGCGATCGCCTATGCGCGCGCGCTGCCGTTCGTCGCCGTCAACCATCTCGAAGGCCATGCGCTCTCGGCGCGCCTCACCGACGACGTCGCCTTTCCTTATCTTTTGTTGCTCGTCTCCGGCGGCCATTGCCAGTTGCTTGCCGTCGAAGGCGTCGGCACCTACCGCCGCCTTGGCACGACCATCGACGATGCCGCCGGTGAGTGCTTCGACAAGGGCGCCAAGTTGCTCGGCCTCGGCTATCCCGGTGGTCCGGCGATCGAGCAGGTGGCGCGTGGCGGCGACGCGACGCGCTTCACGCTGCCGCGGCCGTTGCTCGGCCGGCCAGGCTGCGATTTCTCGTTCTCGGGATTGAAGACCGCGCTGGCCGAAACCGTGCGGCGGCAAGGATGGCTCGACGACCGCGCTCGCGCCAATCTGGCGGCGGCGCTGCAGGCGGCGATTATCGATTGCCTGCTCGACCGCACGGCGCATGCGGCGGCGGCTTTCACCGCGCGCCACGGCCGCGGCCATGCGCTGGTGGCGGCGGGCGGTGTCGCCGCCAATGCGGCGCTGCGGCCGCGGTTGTCGAAACTCGCTGACGAATGGAAATTACATTTCGTCGTGCCGCCGCCGGCATTGTGTACCGACAATGCGGCGATGATCGCCTGGGCGGGCGTCGAACGTCTGAAGCTCGGACTCACGGATACACTCGATTTCGCGCCGCGGCCGCGCTGGCCGCTCGATCCCGCCGCGGCATCCGCGCGCATGCGTTGAACCCGGCCGAGCGCCGCCCTAGGATCGCCGACGCCGGTTGTTTCCACGGCCGGCCAGGACAACCTGGGAGGGAAAAACCATGCATTTCCGTGCTTTATTGGTTGCGCTCGCGGGCGCGGCGCTGCTGGCCGGTGCCGCTCAGGCGCAGGCACCGACGCCGCTGACGTCGATGCCGAAGCTCGCACCTGCCGGTTCGCACAAGCTCCACGTGCGCGTCGACGCGATCAAGAACGGCCACATGATTCCGAGCGAGTACGCATTCTGCAAAGCGGCGGCGCAGAACCACATGGCGCTGTCGGATGACAAGAGCCCGCGTATCGCCTGGTCCAAGGGTCCGGCCGGCACCAAATCTTACGTTGTCATCGTCTATGACACCGACTCGCCGGCCGAACATCGCGAGCTGATGAACAAGGAAGGCGAGACTCTGACGGCCGCGGTCAAACGCAAGATCTTCTTCCACATGGTCGTCGTCGATATTTCGACCAAGACGACCGCATTGCCTGAAGGTGCGGAATCCGACGCACTCGTAAAGCACGGCAAGCCCGCGCCGTCGAAGATCGGCGTGTCCGCCGCCAACAGCTTCACCCAGGCCTTTGCCGCCAACGACGCAATGAAAGGCACCTATTACGGCTATGACGGGCCGTGCTCGCCATGGAACGACGAGAACGTCCATCACTACCACTTCACAGTCTATGCCTTGAGCGTGCCGTCGCTCGGCCTCAGCGGCGATTTCAGCGGCGAGACCGCCGTCGCGGCGATGCAGGGCAAGGTGCTGGCTCAGGGCGAACTGCTCGGCGTCTACTCCACCGACCCGGCCGTCATGGCCAAGCTGAAGAAGTGAACGAGACCAGGGAGAAACGAGCGATGAAAGTTCGTTTGTGGATTTCCGCGTTCGCGGGCGCGGCATTTTTTGCTGCCCCGGCGCTGGCGCAGCAGGCGTCCGCACCGCCGTCGGCGCCGCCGGCGTACGGGCTGCCGATCACGCTGGCGCAGGCGAAGCGGGTCATGGCCGGCGCCGAGGCCGAGGCGCGGAAATCGCCGTCTCCGGTGGCGATCTATATCGTCGAGCCAAGCGGCGAGCTGGTGATGATGGAGCGCATGGACAATACGCAATATGGCTCGGTCGCGCTCGCCCAGAGGAAGGCCGAGACCGCGGCGCGCTTCAAGCGTTCGACCCAGGCGCTCCAGGATCGCGTCCAGGCCAACGTCTACGTCCTCGCACTCGGCGGGACGGCGATCGGCGGCGGCTTGCCAATCCTGTCCGGCGGCAAGGTGATCGGCGCCATCGGCGTCAGCGGATCGCCGGGCTCGGCCCAGGACGAGAAGGTGGCGCAAGCCGGCATCGACGAGCTCGAAAAGAAGAAGTAACCGCCTACGCTTGATCGGATAACGCCTTCCGTGCTTCATCCCATTCGGTGAGGCGCGGGAGGCGTTCGTTTTTATGCAAACCTTCGGCATCATCGGCGGCGGCGCGTGGGGCACCGCATTGGCGCAAGTCCTGCGCCGTGCCGGTCGCGACGTCGTCTTGTGGGCGCGCGAGGCCGAGGTCGTCGCGGCGGTCTCCGTTGCCGCCGAGAATCCACTTTTCCTGCCGGGCATCAAACTCGAGCGCGGTATCCGTGCAACCGGCGACCTCTCGGCGGCGGCGCAGGCGGACGCCGTGCTGTTGGTGACGCCGGCGCAGCATCTGCGCGCGATTGTCGCGCGGCTGGCGGCGCATCTGCCCAAGGACGCGCCACTGGTGCTGTGCACCAAAGGCATTGAGGAAAAGACTGGCGCGCTGATGAGCGAAGTCGCGGCGGAGGCTGCGCCCCATGCGCCGCTCGCCGTCCTGTCGGGCCCAACCTTCGCGCACGAGGTCGCGGCAGGATTGCCGACGGCGGTGACGCTCGCCGCGGCCGATGCGGCGCTCGGTGCCAGGCTGGTCGCGGCGCTCGGCGGCCGAGGCTTCCGGCCCTACCTCTCGGGCGATCCGATCGGCGCCCAAGTTGGCGGCGCGGTGAAGAACGTGCTGGCAATCGCCTGCGGCATCGTCATGGGCAAGAGATTTGGCGACAATGCGCGCGCCGCCTTGATCACGCGCGGCCTCGCCGAGATGGTGCGCCTCGCTGTCGCCAAGGGCGGCAAGGCCGAGACACTGATGGGCCTTTCGGGTCTCGGCGACCTGACGTTGACCTGCAACGGCCTGCAGTCGCGCAATCTGACGCTCGGCGTCGCGCTCGGCGAGGGCCAGACTCTGGCTTCGATCCTTGCCGCGCGCCGCTCGGTTGCCGAAGGCGTCACCTCGTCGTCAGCCTGCGTCGCGCTGGCGCACAAACTCGGCATCGAGATGCCGATCGTCCAGGCGGTCGACGGCATCCTGCACAAAGGCGCGGCGATCGACCGCGAGATCGAAGGCTTGCTGGCGCGGCCGTTCAAGGCTGAACTTGCCTCGGATCGGGTCTGATGCCGTCGGCCATCGCCATCCGCCACGTCGCCTTCGAGGACCTGGACGCCTTTACGCCGGCGCTGGCGGCGCGCGGATATAAGGCAAGCTATCGCGAGGCGCCGGTCGATGATCTCACCGCCGGCGAACTCACCGATTGCGATCTGCTGATCGTCCTCGGCGGACCGATCGGCGTCTACGAAGAGGACCGCTATCCGTTCCTCAAACCGGAAATCGCGCTGATCGAAAAGCGTCTCAACGCGGGTAAGCCGGTGCTCGGCATCTGCCTCGGCGCACAGCTCATGGCGCGCGCACTCGGCGCCAAGGTCTATGCCGCCGGTTTCAAGGAGATCGGCTGGGCGGGCATCAGCTTGAGCGCTGCCGGCCGCGCCTCGGCTTTAGCCAAGCTTACGCCGGGAACGCGCGTGCTGCATTGGCACGGCGACACCTTCGATCTGCCGTCAGGCGCGACGCATCTCGCTTCGACGCCGCGCACACCCAACCAGGCCTTTGCTGTCGGCCGGCACGCTCTCGCCTTCCAGTTCCACCTCGAAGTCAGCGCACCCGGCCTGGAACGATGGCTCGTCGGCCATGCGGTCGAAATTGGCGCAACGCCGCGCGTCACCGTGCCGCGGCTGCGCGCCGATGCCGGCAAGTTCGCGGCCGAGCTGGTGCCGCAGGGTCGCGCCGTGCTCGAAGCTTGGCTCGACGGGCTGAAGGGATGAAGGCGCGGCGCATCGTCGTCCTCACCGGCGCCGGCATCTCGCAGGAATCAGGGCTCGACACCTTCCGTGACCCGAACGGCATCTGGTCGAAATATCGCGTCGAGGACGTGGCGACGCCCGAGGCCTTCGCCCGCGATCCGCGCAAGGTCCACGACTTCTACAACCTGCGGCGCCGCAATTTGCTCTCCGCCCGCGTTCGGCCCAACGCCGCACATGCAGCGCTGGCCGAGCTCGAGCGGCGATGGCCGAGCGAATTCCTGCTGGTGACGCAGAACGTCGACGATCTGCACGAGCGTGCCGGATCGCGAAAGTTGATCCACATGCACGGCGAGATGCGCAAGGCGCGATGCGCCGCCTGCGGTGCGGTGATCGTGAACGACGCAGACCTGTCGGTCGAAACCATATGCGCCGCCTGCACTCGGCCCGGCTTCATGCGGCCGCAGGTGGTGATGTCCGGTGAAATGCCGCTGGAGATGGAACGCATCGGCGCCGGGCTGGCGGCCTGCGACCTCTTCGTCTCGATCGGCACCTCGGGCAATGTCCACCCTGCGGCTGGCTTCGTCGCCGAGGCCAATGCGGCCGGCGCGCACACGATCGAGCTCAATCTCGAGCCTTCGCTCGGCCATAGCCATTTCGCCGAAAGCCGTTACGGCAAGGCCACCGAAATCGTGCCGGATTTCGTCGCCGCGCTGCTGGCCGAACCGTAGAAGGCGCGGCCACGGCTGGACGCTGGCGCGCGCGCGAGAGTAGATTCCGGCTCGATGGAGCGCTCCTTCAAGCACGAGGTGCAGTCGCTCAAGCTGGGCGACGGCGAGATTTTCCGCGGTGAAGGCATCCTCGCCGTCACCAAGGCCTTGCTGCAATCGGGCGTGAGTTATGTCGGCGGCTATCAGGGTGCGCCGGTGTCGCATCTGCTCGACGTTCTGGTCGACGCGAAGGACACCATGGACGCGCTCGGCGTTCATCTCGAGACCTGCACCAACGAGGCTTCGGCCGCGGCGATGCTCGGCGCCTCGATCAACTATCCGATCCGCGGTGCGGTGACCTGGAAGTCGATCGTCGGCACCAATGTCGCCGCCGACGCGCTGTCGAATTTGTCGTCGCCCGGCGTCAAGGGCGGCGCGCTCATCATCATCGGCGAGGATTACGGCGAAGGCGCCTCGGTGATTCAGGAGCGCTCCTACGCCTACGCGATGAAATGCACCATGCCGCTGCTCGATCCGCGGCCCGATCTCCCGTCGATCGTGCGCGCCGTCGAAGAAGGCTTCGAGCTATCCGAAGAGAGTCACGCGCCGGTGATGCTCGAGCTGCGCATCCGTGCCTGCCATGTCACCGGCGAATTCACCGCCAAGGCCAACCGGCCGGGCGTGCATTCGGCGCTCAACAAATTCAGCGAGCCGGCGCCGCACGACTACAGCCGCCTATCGCATCCGCCGGTCACCTTCGCGCAGGAGCGCATCAAGGTCGAGGAACGCCTGCCGGCGGCGCGCGACTTCATCCGCTCGCATAAGTTCAACGAGATCTTCGCCGGCGATCTCAAGGAGATCGGCATTGTCGTCATGGGTGGACTCTACAATGTGCTGGTGCGCGCGCTGCTGCGTCTTGGCCTCGCCGATCTGTGGGGCAATTCGCGCATCCCGATCTATTGCCTCAACGCGGTCTACCCGCTGGTGCCGGAGGAGGTGCGCGAATTCTGTGCCGGCAAGCGTACCGTGCTCGTTGTCGAGGAAGGCCATCCCGACTATATCGAACAGCAGATCAACGTCATCCTACGCCGCGCCGACATCAACACGCGCGTCGAAGGCAAAGGCACGCTGCCGCTAGCGGGCGAATACACCGCGGAAATCATGCTCAAAGGCCTCGCCGCCTTCCTCGTCACGACGCGGCCGGCCGGCATCTCCGCCGACGCCATCGTCAAGGCGGTCGATGAGCTGATCGTGCGCAAGGACGAGGCCGCGCGCGACGTCGGCCATCTGCCGGCACGGCCACCGACCTTCTGCACCGGCTGTCCCGAGCGGCCGGTGTTCAGCGCCCTCAAGCTTCTGCAGCGCGAGACCGGGCCGGCCCATATCAGCAGCGACATCGGCTGCCATTCCTTCGCCACCTTCGCGCCCTTCAGCATGGGCAACTCGATCCTTGGCTACGGCATGAGTCTCGCCGCTGCCGCCGCGGTCGGGCCCAACCTGAAGACGCGGCCGATCTCGGTCATGGGCGACGGCGGCTTTTGGCACAACGGCGTCATCACCGGGGTCACTTCGAGCCTGTTCAACCAAGGCGACGGCGTGCTGATTGTGATGCAGAACGGCTACGCCTCGGCGACCGGTCAGCAATATCTGCCTTCGAGCGCGCAACACCGGCCGGGTGGCGCCGCGACCGCCGATATCGAAACTACGCTTAAGGCTCTCGGCGTCCGCTGGCTCAAGACCGTGCGCAGCTACAGCGTCGCCACCATGATCAAGGCACTGCGGCAGGCGATGACCACCAAGGCCAAGGGCCTCAAGGTCATCATCGCCGACGGCGAGTGCCAGCTCGCGCGCCAGCGGCGCGTCAAGGCCGACGCCGCCGCGCGGCTCGTCGCCGGCCGGCGCGTGGTCAAGACGCGTTTTGGCGTCGATGACGCGATCTGCACCGGCGACCATTCCTGTATCCGCCTGTCGGGCTGTCCGTCGCTTACGGTCAAGCCGAACCCCGATCCGTTGCGCACCGATCCAGTGGCGAGCGTCGTCGACAGCTGCGTCGGCTGCGGCCTGTGCGGCGAGGTCGCGCATGCGGCGGTGCTGTGCCCATCTTTCTATCGCGCCGAAATCGTGCGCAATCCATCGTGGTGGGACCGTGCGGTGGATCGCATCCGCCGCCGGCTGATCGCGCGGCTCAACGACGCAACCGAGGTGGCGGTGTGACCACCGAGGTTCGCCCGTTGTCGATCCTCATCGCTGCGCTCGGCGGCGAAGGTGGCGGCGTGCTCAGCCAGTGGATCGTCGCCGCCGCGGCGCGCTGCGGCTTTCCAGCGCAAAGCACCTCGATCCCCGGTGTGGCGCAACGCACGGGAGCCACGACCTATTATCTCGAGATCATGCCGGCGCCGGCGTCCGACCTCGGCGGCAAGCGGCCGGTGATGGCGCTGATGCCGGGCATCGGCGACCTCGACCTGCTGCTGGCGACCGAGCTCGCCGAAGCGGCGCGGCAAATTACCTTGGGCTTCGTCACGCCCGACCGCACGCACGTCGTCGCGTCGCTGGCACGCAGCTATATCATGCCCGAGAAGATGGCGATGGCCGATGGCCGTCTCGACGACACGCGGCTCATCGAGTTGATCGATCGTCACGCCCGCGCCAGCCTGATCCTCGACTTGGAAGCGCTGGCGCGCGAAGCCGGCGCGATGGTCAATGCCGTGATGCTCGGCGCGTTCGCTGGCACCGGCATGCTGGCGATTCCAACCGAAACATTCGAGGCGGTGATTGCCGAAGGCGGCCGCGGTGCGGAAGCCAATCTGCGCGGTTTCCGTGCGGGGCTGGCGGCGGCGCAACGCGGTCAGTCCGAAGCGTTGCGGCCTGCGGAAAAACGCTGGCGCAACGGCACCGCCGATCTTGCGGCGCTCGAAGCCGAAGCGGCGACGCTGTCCGAAGCCGTCTGGCCAATCGCGGTCGAGGGAATACGCCGCCTGGCGGATTATCAGGACGCCGCGTACGCGCGGGAGTATCTCGACCGCGTCCGGCGCATGGTCGCTGTCGATATGGCGGCGGGCCTGGGCGGCAAGCTCGCGCAGGCGGCGGCGCGCCATTTGGCGCTGCGCATGTCGTTCGAGGACGTGATCCGCGTCGCGCAGATCAAATCCGATTCGGCACGACTCGCGCGCATCCGCGCCGAGCTCGGTGCCGCACCCGGCGATCCGGTGCGCGTCGTCGAATATTTCAAGCCCGGCATCGACGAATTCTGCTCGATCCTGCCGCCGGCGCTGGCACAGCCGATCCTGGCACTCGCCGAGCGGCGCGGTTGGCTCGGCCGCGTTTATTGGGGCATGCACATCAAGACGCATACCGTCGCGGGCTATCTGCGCCTCAAGGCGCTCGGGTCGCTGCGGCCCTACCGGCGCAAGATGCATCGCTTCCAGGCCGAACAGCGCGAGATCGAAACCTGGCTCGCGGCGATCGCCGATGCCGCTTTGTTGTCGCCGCATCTGGCGCTCGAGATCGCCGAGTGCGCCAACCTGATCAAGGGCTATGGCGACACCTGGAAGCGCGGCATGGCGAATTATCGCGCCATCTTCGAGCACGTGGTGCGGCCGGCACTGGCACGGCGCCTGCCGGTTGCGGTCGCTGCCGACGCCGTCGCCAGCGCCCGTGCCGCCGCGCTTGCCGATCCCGAAGGCGTCCGCCTTACCGCGACGCTGGCCGACATCGAAAAGCGTGTCGTGCTCCAGGCCGCGGAATAGTCCGCCGCGCTTTGCCGCAATTACGCCGCGATTGGTCGCTATCGCATCGCGGTTTGCGCCGCTTCGGGCGCGAGGGAGGGGTTCCAATGCGGTCGATGTTCGCGGCGCTGGCCGCCGGCATAATTCTCGCGCCAGTCCTGGCGCAGGCCCAGGGCCAGGCGACGACCCAGGCTCAGTCGCAGATATCCTGCGCGCAGCTGCCCAAGGCCGCAGAATTCGTGAATGCCAAGCTGAAGCCCGGTCCCAATACCGACGCTGCCAAGCGTCACATCGAGGCGGCGCAGCACGCCACCTCGGACCAGCAATGCGTCGCCGAGCTGCGCAAGGTCGATTACTACGCCAAGCGCTCGATGGCGGCCGACCGGCGGGAAGCGGCGAAGACGCAAGCCAAACCGCAGACTCAGCCCCAGGCCCAGGCTGCGGCCCAGGCGCAATCGCCGATCACCTGCGCCCAGCTGCCCAAGGCGGCGGAATTCGTGAACACCAAGCTCAAGCCTGGCCCGAATACCGACGCCGCTAAGCGTCACCTCGAAGCCGCGCAGCACGCGACTTCGGATCAGCAATGTGTCGCCGAGCTGCACAAGGTCGACTATTACGCCAAACGCTCGTTGGCGGCCGATCAGCATACCGCTGCCAACGCGGCGCCGGGTCAAGCTGCGCCCGCCGCGCCGCCTGCGCATGTGCGCTGCGGCGACGTATTGCATCCAACGCTGCCGGGCGGCGTCGACTATCACGGTCCGCCGGTGCCGGGCTGCCTGCCGGTTCGTCTGTGGTAATTTCCCGTCGCTAGCGCAGGCGTGATGCGGCGCGCCGGCGCCGGCGGCGCTAAGATCGCTGCGGGCAACGGGGGCCGAGCGATGCGCAAAGTGGTGATCTGGGACGCGCCGACGCGCCTCTTTCATTGGCTCACGGCCGTGCTGGTCGCCGCCGCCTACGGCACTTGGCGGTTTGACTGGATGGACTGGCACGTCTGGATCGGCTACGCGCTGCTCGCGCTCGTCATCTTTCGCCTGCTTTGGGGATTTTTCGGCAGCGAGACGGCGCGCTTCGCCGAGTTTCTCGCTACACCGCGCACCGCGTTCGCGCATCTCGCGCATATATTCCGCCGCGAGCCCGATCGTGAGATCGGCCATAATCCGGCGGGCGGCTGGATGGTCTTGCTGTTGCTGGCGCTGCTGCTCGGCGAAAGCCTAAGCGGCCTTTACGTCAACAACGACGTCGCCGTGGAGGGGCAGTTGACCGAGTCCGTGCCGGCGCCAATCAGCAATCTGATCGACGCGCTGCACACATATTTATGGTGGGTTCTGCTTGCCGCGGTGACGCTACACGTCCTCGCGGTCGCTCTT
>DASQGX010000217.1:0-2239 GCA_035632395.1 Allostellaceae bacterium | reverse complement strand
GACCTTCGACCATCCGGCGACGCGCACCGACGATTATGGCTACGCGCTATTCTTCAAGGGCAACTCGTCAGCGGCGCTGATCGAGCGCAACATCGTGCTGTGCGCCGACCGGTTGCCGCATCAGCCCTACACCCGTGGTCTGTCGCTCGGCGGCAGTGCAACCGGTCCGCAATTCTGCGAAGGGAGCTGCGACAAGGACGAGAACCACGACAGCACCATCCGCAACAACGTCGTGCTCGCCTGTCCGGGCGAGCCCGGTATCTATCTTTATCGGGCCCTGCATGGGCACGTGACGGGCAATATCCTCATTGCGACCGGCGGCATCGTCGCGGCGGCGCCCGATACCAGCGCTACCGTCACCGACAACACCATCGCCGGCGGCGACATCGTGGCGCAAGTCGGCGCACATCTCGATCTCGGTCACAAGCTGCACGTCGGCAGTCCGGCCAGCGCGACACCACCGGCCGTGGTGGAGCAACGGATCACCGCGTATCGCGCCTATTGGGACACGCTGGCGAAGCCGAAGGAATAGTCGCGTGATTCTATGGCTGGGAGGGGATCGCGCCGGCATCGAGCAGACCGGCCGTGGCGCGCGCGGCGATGCCGAGCGGCGACAGCGGCACGTAACTCGGCCGCAGGCCGAAACCACCGGCGGAACCCGGATCGGCCCCCGCGCTAATCGCCGGTGAGCCCGGCTGCAAGTGATAGTCGTAGTGCGCGGCATCGACAAAACGCACGTTGCCGACGACGCGATTGCCGTGGCTGCCATTGGCATTGAGCTGATCGGGTTCGGCGCGCGCGCCATTGGCGAGCACGTTGTTGACGAAGATGCCCGCGCCAGTAATCAGCATGCCCGGACCGGCCATGATGTTGTCGGCGACGAAAGCGGCGTTGGGCGAGCGCGAGCGGATGAAGAGACCCGAGCTGCGGTCCATCACCATCGTATTGCCGACGACATAAAGCTCCTGCAAGGGATTGGTCGGCCCTTCCATCGCATAGGCGATCATCGCGTAATTCTCGGCGCGCGGACCTTTCTCGATCAAGTTGCCGATGACGTAGGTGCGGCCGCCATTCGACACGTCGATCGAATAGCTCGCCGTGCCTTCGGGGTAATCCATGATGCGGTTGTAGAGGATGTAGTTGTTGAGCGCGCGCGTCTTGACGTGGTGGCCGGTGACGGTGTCGTGGAAATAACTGCCGCGCAGCACGAAGTTGCGCACCTGGCCGATGTAGATGCCGTGGGTCGAGCCGCTGGTCGTGCCATTGTGCGCGAACTCGGAATTCTCGATGACGATGTCGCTCTTCGGATTGGGCGCGGACAGAATCCCGTCTTCGTTGTCGTGGATATAGGCGTTGACCAGCGTCAGGCCGGCACCTTCGGCACGAATGGAGGCGCCGTTGCCGTCGGCGACCTTGCAGCCCGAGAACTCGATATTCTCGATGCGGATCTTGTCGCCGTGCGTGACCCAAATCGCCTTGCCCTGGGCCGCGTCGCCGTCGGCATAGAGATGCGGCCTGCCGCCGACGCCGCGGATGACGATATCGTTCTGGTTCCAGACAGCGACATCGCCGCGATAATCGGCGGCGTCGATCTCGATGACGTCGCCATCCTTGGCCTCGTGCGCCGCCTGACTCGGCACTTTGAGCGCGCGGCTGGGCCCGACGTGCAGCACGCGGCCGCTTGGATGATCGGGCTTCATCGGCGGAAAGACGAGGGCGTTGGCAGGCGGATGGACGCCAGCGTCGTGCGCAATGACCGGTGCAGCCGCGACCGACGCGGAGGCGGCTGGAACCGTTATCGGCGCCGCTGCGGCCGGTGCCGGCGCGGCAGAATTGGTCCCGGTAAAGCGTAGCGACTCGATGTCGCCCGGCTGGACTGGCACGGTGATGACCTCGCCGCTGTGGAGCTTGATGACCATGTCGGCGAGGGACGGCGTGGCGGCCAGCACGAGGGCGGCCGCGGCGAGGAGGGCGGTGCGGCGGAGATGCATGGATTGGGCCGACTAAAAATGTTTCAAAACCAATATATCACATAGCCTAATTAATCTTTTAGATGAGTATATGGTTAATGGGCCTTGGTAGCGTTAAGTACACGCTCCAAAACAGGGTAAACGCCGTCCACGAATGCCTGCGACCGCACGTCACAAGTCCATGACGAGATAAGGGTTGTTTCGGCTTGAAAGCCGAGGTTTAGTGCCGATCTTATTGAGTACTAGAACGGTCCTAAATACGGGTGAAG
>DASQGX010000216.1:0-5429 GCA_035632395.1 Allostellaceae bacterium | reverse complement strand
CTATTGTTCATTCGATCAATAGCCCAGTCAACCGGTTTCGCGCGGCGGATCTGGGCTGGAATCAGGCCTTTCCCAGTGCCGCCAGTATGCGACGCGGCGTCATCGGCATCTCAGTGACGCGCGCCTTGAATGGCGTCAACGCATCGTTGACCGCGTTGAGGATCGCTGCCGGCGCGCCGCCGGTGCCGGCCTCGCCCGCGCCCTTAGCGCCGAGCGTGGATTCGGCGGTCGGCGTCTCGACATGCTCGACCACAATATCGGGCATCTCGCCCGCCATCGGCACCAGGTAGTCGGCGAGCGTGCCGTTCAGCAGCTGGCCGCGCTCGTCGTAGATGCACTCTTCAAACAGCGCGCCGCCGATACCCTGCACGACGCCGCCGCGGATCTGCTCCTCGACCAGCAGCGGATTCACCACGCGGCCGCAATCCTCGACCACCCAATGCTTCAACAATTTGATGAAGCCGGTATCGACGTCGAGCTCGAGATAGGACGCCTGCGTGCCATTGGTGAAGGCGAAAGGATATTGCCGCGGCATATAGTGGCGTGTCGCCACCAGCTCGGGCTGGACGCCGGGCGGCAGCGTGTCGCCGCGGAAATAGGCCGCGCGGCCGACCTCGTCGAGACCAATGCGGCGATTGCCGCCGGCGCGATCGACCACCCAGCCGCCCGCGAGATCTAGCGCCGCGGGATCGGCCTGCAGCATCGCGCCGGCGAGCGCGAGGATATTCGCCTTGAGCGCGAGAGCGCCTTGCAGCGCCGCTTCGCCGCCGATGCCACAGCCGCGCGACGCCCAAGTGCCGCCGCCATACGGGGTGCGTTCGGTATCGCCGGTGACGACCCGCACCTTGTCGAGCGTCACGCCGAGCGTCGAAGCGACGATTTGCGCCACCATCGTCTCGGTGCCCTGGCCCTGCTCCGTGACGCCGGTTGCACAGGTGACGCTGCCGCCCGGATCGAGGCGGATGGTGCAGCCATCCTGGGACGAGATCGGCGCGCCACCGACGCCATAGAAGGCCGGACCGGGATTGGTAAGCTCGACAAAGCAGGCGAGACCAATGCCGCGATGGATGCCGCGCGAACGCAGCGCTGCCTGCTCGCGGCGCAAACCGTCGTAGTCCATGAGTTTGAGCAGCTTTTCCATCGACGCCTGCTGCGAGAGCTTCTCAAACTTGAGACCCGACGCCGTTGTCCAGGGATAGGCATCGTCGGCAATGAGGTTGCGCCGGCGCAATTCGGCGGGATCGAGGCCAACCGCCGAAGCAGCGCGGTCGACCAACGCCTCGGTCACCGCGGTCGCGATCGGATGGCCGACAGCACGGTATTGCGTCGTCGGCGGCTTGGTCTGGAAGGCGACCTTCAGCTGCGCACGATAATTGCGGCAGCGGTACCAGGAGCCTACCAATCCGACCACCTGGTTGCCTTCGACGACGCTGGTGCGCGGATAGGTCGAATAAGGACCGATGCCGGTGACGTCGTCGATCGCCAGCGCCGCGATCGTGCCGTCCTTGGCCAAGGCCATGCGCGCCTTGATCCGGTGCTCGCGCGCGTGGATGTCGGAAACGAAGGATTCGAGGCGGTCGGCGATGAACTTGATTGGCCGCCCCAGCAGCAGCGCGATCGCCACCGTCGCCATCTCGTCGGGATAGACGTGGATTTTGATGCCGTAGGAGCCGCCGACATCGTTGCAGATCACCCGCACCGCGCTTTCGGGCAAATCGAACTGGCGCGCAAAAATCTCCTTCATCATGTGCGGCGCCTGACTCGAGTAATGCACGGTCAGGCTGCCGGCGGCGGGATCGAAATCGGCAAGGATCGAGCGCGGCTCGGGGCAGACGCCGGTGTGACGGGCGAAAGAATAGGATTCCTCGACGACACAATCGGCGCCCGCGAATGCTTCGTCGACGGCGCCGGCATCAATCGATCGCATGAAACACAGATTATCGCCGAGCTCGGCATGCAGCGGCACAGCACCAGGGGCGAGCGCGGCATGCATGTCGGTCAGCGGTCGAAGTTCCTCCCAAACGATGTCGATCTGCGCCACGGCATCCTCGGCCAGGGCGCGGCTTTCCGCCACCACAGCCGCGACCGGCTCGCCCTGCCACGTCGCCCGCTCGGCGACTAACGGGTGTTGCGGGGCCGATTTCATGCCCTTGAAGTGCGTCAACGTACCGACCCACGGCGTGTAGCGGCCCGCGAGATCCTTGGCCGTGACCACGCGAACGACGCCTGGCACGCGTGCAGCGGCAGCGATGTCGAGCGATTTGAGCCGGGCGTGCGCGTGCGGACAACGCAGGAAGGCGACATGCGCTAGCCGCGGCAGGCGCACATCATCGACATAGCGGCCACGGCCGGCGAGCAGCCGCTTGGCGTTGGGCCGCGGCACGCTCTTGCCGATGTAACTGACGGGCCGGTCGAGGGACGAGAGCGGCCCAGTCATGGCCGCTTGGTGCGCTCGCGCGCCGCATCGGCGACGGCATCGACGATGGCGTGATAGCCTGTGCAACGGCAATAATTCGCCGATAGCGCAGCGCGGATCGTCTCGCGGCGCGGATCGGGGTCGCGCCGCAGCAGTGCGTCGGCGGTCAGCAGCATACCGGCGGTGCAGAAACCGCACTGCACGGCGTTGCGAGCATGGAATGCCGCCTGCAATTCGGCGAGTGCGCCAGATTCCGCCAGACCCTCGATGGTTTCGACATTGGCGCCGCCGAGCTGCACCGCGAAGATCAGGCAGCCACGGACAATGTTGCCATCAACGCGGACGGTGCAGGCGCCGCAGGCGCCGTGTTCGCACGACCAGTGCGTGCCGGTCAGGCCGAGGTCATCGCGCAGGAAGTCCACCAGATTGAGTCGCGGCTGCACGTCGCGTTCGACGGCTGTGCCGTTGACGGTGAGACGTATAGTAACTGTCTCGCTCATGCTGCGCGTGCCATCACTGTGGCACACGCACGGCGCAATAACGCGCCCGCTAGGTGCCGCTTCATCGCCGCACTGGCATTGAAGTCCGCCACCGGTTTCAGGTCGTGGTCGAGTGCCGCGATCGCCGCTTCGACGGAAGTGGCTAGCGCCGCCGCCGCCGCCTTGGCGTCGATGGCGCGGATATCGGTGCCAAAGAACACGAGCCGCGCTTCGGCGATTCGTCCCTGCTGCAGCGCCGCCCAGCCGGCCAGGCCCGCAATCGCGTAATCGCCCTGGCGCCGCGCCAGCTCGAGAAACAGCGTCGCACCGCGCTGCGCGGGGATTTCGGCTGCGACCAGGATTTCGTCGCGCGCCAACGCAGTCTCGTAGACGCCTTTGAAGAAATCGCACGACGCGACGCGACGACGGCCGCGCGGCCCGGCGATTTCAAGCTGGGCATCGAGCGCCACCACGCAGGCCGGCAGCTCGGCGGCCGGATCGGCCTGGGCCAGGCTGCCGCCGAAGGTGCCGCGATTGCGGATTGCCTCATGAGCGATGAATGGCACCGCCGTTGTCAGCAGCGGCGCGCGGCGAGCGACGATGTCGGAGGCGCCGAGCATGGCTTGGCGCGTCAAGGCGCCGACGCGGATGCCGCTGCGGCTTTCGCTGATGCCGTTCAGCTCGTCCACTCCGTTGATATCGATGAGCATTGTCGGCTCGAGGAGCCGCATGTTCAGCGCTGGCACCAGGCTTTGGCCGCCAGCCAGCAGCCGCGCGCCATCGCCGCCGGCGGCCAGCAGCTTGAGCGCCGCTTCGAGCGTGCGCGGCCGGGCATAACGGAACGGCGGCGCTTTCAATGAACCTCCCCACGCCGGTTGCCTCGCGGTCCGGCTTGCTTCAAGAATGGTCGCGACAAAAGACGCCGTCAATCAAGCCCTAACACCTTAAGGGGCGGGCGGCGTGAGGCAGGGAGGGATGGCTCGCAAACCGGCGCGACGCGCGAAGGCGCGCTCGCATGGAGGCAGACGGCGGCGGCTCGCGCCTGACGAGCGCGAGCGTTTGATCGCCCAGGCGGCGGTGCATTTCTTCGCCGAGCAGGGCTTCGAGGGTCAGACCCGTGAACTAGCGCGCCGGCTCGGCATCGCCCAACCGCTGCTGTACCGCTATTTCCCGAGCAAACACGCGTTGATCGAGCGCGTTTATCGCGACGTCTTCGTCGATCCGTGGCGCGAGGAATGGTTCGCCGCGCTTGGTGACCGCCGCCGCCCGCTCAAGGAGCGGCTGATCTATTTCTACCGCGAATATGCGCGCACTGCCGTCGGCTACGAGCGCGTGCGGCTGTTCATCCTTGCCGGTCTCAAGGGCGGGCTCGATCTCAATGCGCGGTTCTTCAAAATGCTGCGCGAGCAGGTCTTCGTCGCAGTCGTGCGCGAGGTGCGCGAAGCCAACGGCCTGCCGACCCTCGATCGGGTACCGATGAGCGAGACTGAGGCCGAGCTGGTCTGGATGCTGCACGCCGCGATTTTCTATATCGGCATCCGCCGCTGGATTTACGGCCTACCGGTGCCCGAGAACATCGATCCGGTGATCGAAGCCATGATCGTGACCTTCCTTGAGGGCATCCCCAAAGAAATGGCGGCGCTGACCGGAGCACAGCCGGCGTGAGTGCGGCGCCCGACCTTGACGAAATGAAGCGTCGGGCGCTCGCGTTGCTGCCGCGGCTGCGCGAACGGGCGACCGAAACCGAAACGCTCCGCCACATTCCCGACGCCACCATCGCTGACCTCCATACCGCGGGGCTTTTCCGCATGCTGCAGCCGCAACGCGTCGGCGGCAGCGAGGCGTCTTATCGCGCCCTGGTCGATATCGGCGCGATCATTGCGCGTACCTGCGGCTCGACCGCCTGGGTTCTGACCAATCTCGCAAGCCATCATTGGATGCTTGGCATGTGGCCGCAGCAGGCGCAGGACGAGATATGGGGCGGCGACGGACCGGACGTGCTCATCGGCTCGGCCTTTGCGTTTCCCGCCGGCCGGGCCCACAAGGCACCCGGCGGCTGGCGGCTCAAAGGCCGCTGGCCGTTCTCCAGCGGCATCGATCCATCGCGCTGGAACATCGTCGGTGCGCTGGTCGAGGAGAACGGTGCGGCAACTGAGCCGCGCATCTTCATCGTGCCGCAAGCGGACTACACCATCATCGACAATTGGCACGCCGCCGGCCTTGCCGGCACCGGCAGCAAGGACGTCGCAATCGCCGACGCCTTCGTGCCCGAGCACAGGAGCGTAACGGTCAACACGATTGCCGGCGGGCCGACGCCCGGCAGCACGGTCAATCCCGGCGCGCTCTATCGCCTGCCGACCTTCAGTGTCTTTCCGTTCATTCTATCGGGGGTAGCGCTCGGCATCGCCCAGGGCGCGATTGCGGACTTTAGCGGGTCGATGCGCGCACGCGTTGCGACCTATACCGGCAAGCGCGTGTCAGAGCTTGCAACCCTGCAGCTGCGTCTCGCCGAAGCCGCCGCGCTGGCAGATGCC
>DASQGX010000215.1:0-2308 GCA_035632395.1 Allostellaceae bacterium | reverse complement strand
GCCGAGATATTCGTGCAGCTTGTTGGTCTCGGCCTCCAACCGTTCGTTCGGGATCATGTCGACGACCCGGCCATGCTCGACCACATAGTGGCGGTCGGCGACGGTCGCCGCAAAGCGGAAGTTTTGCTCGACCAGAAGGATGGTGAAGCCCGCCTGTTTGAGCCGGCCGATGACCATGCCAATCTGCTGCACAATCACCGGCGCCAAGCCTTCCGTGGGCTCGTCGAGAAGCAGGAGCCGCGCGCCGGTCCGCAGAATGCGGGCAATCGCCAGCATCTGCTGCTCGCCGCCGGACAGCTTGGTGCCTTGGCTTGTTTTTCGTTCGAGCAGGTTCGGGAACAATTGGTAGACCTCTTCGATCGCCATGCCACCGGGCGCGATCAGCGGCGGCAGCATCAAATTCTCTTCGACCGAAAGATTGGCGAAGATGCCGCGATCCTCCGGACAATAGGCGATGCCGAGCCGGGCGATGCGATAAGCCGGCAGATCGATCGTCGCGCGGCCGGCGAAACGGATCGAGCCGCGGCGCTCGGGCAGGATGCCCATGATCGATTTGAGCGTCGTCGTCTTGCCAGCACCGTTGCGTCCGAGCAGGGTCGCGACTTCGCCGGCTGCCACCGTGAAATCCATGCCGTGCAGGACATGTGACTCGCCGTACCAGGCTTGGAGTCCATTCACTTCGAGCAAGGTGTCGGCAATCGCCGCGCTAGGCATGGCCGGTTCCGAGATAGGCCTCGCGCACTTCGGCGTTGTTGGCGATCTCGCGATACGGGCCTTCTGCCAAAACGCGGCCGCGTGTCAGAACGGTGATGACGTCCGAGAGATCGGCAACCACCGATAGATTGTGCTCGACCATGAGCACGGTGCGCGTCTTCGCCACTTCGCGCACCAGCGCCGAGATGCGCTTTATGTCCTCGAGCCCGAGCCCGGCCATCGGTTCATCGAGCAGCAGGAGGGCCGGTTCGAGCGCCAGCGTCGTCGCGATCTCGAGCGCGCGTTTGCTGCCGTAAGGCAATTCGGCAGCTAGCAGGTCACCGTGCCCGCGCAGGCCGACCAGATCGAGTACGACATCGGCGCGATCGTCGAGGCCGCTGAGCGATTCAATGGGCTGCCAAAAATGATACGAAGTGCCGAGCGGGCGCTGCAGCGCAACCCGCACATTCTCGCGCACCGTCATGTGCGGAAACACGGCCGAGATCTGGAACGACCGCACCATGCCCAACCGGGCGACGTCGGCAGCCTTGGTACGCGTGATGTCGCGGCCCATGAATACGATCGTACCGGCGGTCGGTTCGAGGAATTTGGTTAGAAGATTGAAGACGGTGGTCTTGCCGGCGCCATTGGGGCCGATCAGCGCATGGATGGAGTTGCGGTTGACCTTAAGCGAGACATCACGCACGGCCGCGAAACCAAGGAATTCCTTGGACAGACCGCGCGCTTCGAGAATGATCTCCGCCACGTTCGGTCGCTCCCTAGCCGGGCCGCTTCTGGCGGCGGCCCCTTGCCCATTGAGCATAGCGTTGTTTAGCCCAATGCGCGATGCTCAGAAAGCGGTCGCCGGGACGGACTGCAAATCGTGCGCGTTGCGGCGGGGCGCCGCAATCCGGGGGAATGGCCCATGAAAATCGATCGCGGAACCAACGCCATCGTCACCGGCGGCGCCTCAGGTCTCGGCTTGGCGACGGCGCGGCTGCTGGCTTCGGCTGGAGCACGCGTCGCCGTCGTCGACATCGATGGCGAAGCCGCGATGCGCGCTGCCGGGACGCTCGGGTCCGACGCACTGGCGGCGCGCTGCGACGTATCCGACGCAGCCCAAGGCGAGGCGCTCGTGGCCGATCTCGCCAAACGGCTCGGCCGAGCACGGATTCTGGTCAATTGCGCCGGCATCGGCCCGGCGAAGCGCGTCGTCGGAAAATCAGGTCCGATGCCGCTCGCCGATTTCGCGCAAGTGATCGCGGTCAATCTGATCGGTACTTTCAACATGATCCGCCTCATCGGCGCGGAGATGAGTACGCTCGAGCCGTTGAACGTCGACGGCGAGCGTGGCGTCATCGTCAACACCGCATCGGTTGCCGCGTTCGACGGTCAGATCGGGCAAGCGGCCTATTCGGCGTCGAAGGGCGGCGTGGTCGGACTGACGTTGCCGGTGGCGCGCGAATTCGCCCGCTTCGGCATCCGGGTGATGACGATCGCGCCCGGCATTTTCGAGACGCCGATGCTGCGAGCCTTACCCGAAGCGGCACAGCAGTCGCTCGGCGCGAGCGTGCCGTTTCCGAAGCGGCTTGGCACACCGGACGAATATGCCGCG
>DASQGX010000214.1:0-1989 GCA_035632395.1 Allostellaceae bacterium | reverse complement strand
ATCCGACGCCCGGCAAGATCGCCATCGTCGCCACCAAGCCGCTCTCGACACAACATGATCTGTCGCTGGCTTATTCGCCCGGCGTCGCCGCCGCCTGCATGGCGATTGTTGCCGACCCGCAGGAAGCCGCGAGCCTGACGGCGCGCGCCAATCTTGTCGCTGTCATCACCAACGGGACCGCGGTTCTGGGCCTCGGCACGATCGGCCCGCTCGCCGCCAAGCCGGTGATGGAAGGCAAGGCGGTGCTGTTCAAGAAATTCGCCGGCATCGACGTCTTCGACATCGAGATCAACGAGCGCGATCCCGACAAGCTGGTCGAGGTCGTCGCCGCGCTCGAGCCGACCTTCGGCGGCATCAATCTTGAGGACATCAAGGCGCCGGAATGCTTCGCCATCGAGGAGAAGTTGCGCCAACGGCTCAAGATTCCGGTCTTCCACGACGATCAGCATGGCACCGCGATCATCGTCGGCGCGGCGGTGCGCAATGGCCTCAAGCTGGTCGGCAAGCGGCTTGATCAGGTGAAGCTCGTCGCCTCGGGCGCCGGCGCTGCGGCGCTCGCCTGTCTCGATCTGCTGGTCGATATGGGCCTGCGGATCGAGAACGTCATCGTCACCGATGTGCACGGCGTCGTCTACAAGGGCCGTAAGGAGGAAATGGATCCACGCAAGACGCGCTATGCCAAGGACACCAAGGCGCGCAAGCTCGGCGATGTGATTGCTGGTGCCGACATTTTTCTCGGCCTATCGGCGCCCAACGTGCTGAGCACCGAAATGGTCAAGTCCATGGCGCCCAATCCGCTGATCCTGGCGCTGGCGAATCCGGTGCCGGAGATTTCGCCTGAAGCGGCGCTGGCCGCGCGGCCAGACGCCGTGCTGGCGACGGGTCGCACCGACTATCCGAACCAGGTCAACAACGTCCTGTGCTTTCCGTTCATCTTCCGCGGCGCGCTCGATGTTGGCGCGACTACGATCAACGAGGCGATGAAGCTCGCCGCGGTCAACGCGCTCGCGGATCTGGCGCTGGCCGAGCCGTCGGACATCGTCACTGCTGCGTATGGCGAGACCATCCTCACTTTCGGCCGCGACTACATCATCCCGAAGCCGTTCGATCCGCGCCTCATCGTCGAGATTGCGCCGGCGGTTGCCAAGGCGGCGATGGAGTCCGGCGTCGCGACGCGGCCGATTACCGATTTCGCCGCCTATCGCGACCGTCTCAACGAGTTCGTCTTCCGCTCCGGCCTGCTGATGCGGCCGATCTTCGAACATGCGCGCAAGGATCCAAAGCGCGTCGTCTATGGCGAGGGCGAGGACGAACGCGTGCTGCGCGCTGTGCAACAGGTGGTTGACAACGGTCTCGCTCGGCCGATCATCATCGCCCGGCGCGACGTCGCGCAAAAGCGGATCGAGCGCCTCAACCTCCGGATCAAGCTCGGCAGTGACGTCGAGTTGGTCGATCCGACCAGCGACCCGCGCTACAACGAATATTGGTCGCTCTATCACAAGCTGATGGAGCGCAAAGGCATCTCGCCGGATTTCGCGCGTTATCTGGTGCGCACGCGCACTTCGGTGATCGCATCGCTGATGGTGCGTCGCGGTGAGGCCGACGCCATGATCTGTGGCGCGGTCGGCACGTATCATCGCCATCTGCGTCACGTGGTGGATATCGTCGGTCTGGTGCCGGGCGCTTCGGCCCCGGCGGCGCTCACCGGCCTGATCACGCCCAAGGGCACGTTCTTCCTCTGCGATACCTATGTTGTCGACGACCCAACGGCCGAGCAAGTTGCCGAGATGACCGTGCGCGCGGCTGAAGCGGTGCGTTATTTCGGTGTCGAGCCGAAGATCGCGCTGCTGTCGCATTCGAACTTCGGCGGCTCGGATACGCCTGGCGCGCGCAAGATGCGTCAGGCGATGGAGCTGCTGCTCAAGCGCGCGCCCGATCTCGAAGTCGAGGGCGAGATGAATGGCGACGCGGCGATTGTCGAAGAGATCC
>DASQGX010000213.1:0-8708 GCA_035632395.1 Allostellaceae bacterium | reverse complement strand
GCGCTCGGCGCGTTGAATTTCGGCGCGCTGCCGATGGTCAACGGCCAGACGCGGCTCGTCACCCGCTTCTGCGGCGTAGCTGCGCCGGTTGCCGCGGCGCAACAACGCATCGGGGAAAATCTCACCGCGGCCGATGCGAACACGCTCGGCTTGGTCACGGCGACTCCCGATGCGCTCGATTGGGACGACGAGTTGCGCCTTGTCCTCGAGGAGCGTGTCAGTCTGTCGCCCGACGCGCTCACCGCGCTCGAGGCCAATTTGCGCTTCGCCGGGCCGGAGACGATGGAAACACGCATTTTCGGCCGGCTGTCGGCTTGGCAGAACTGGGTGTTTTCGCGGCCCAACGCCGTCGGCGAGGAGGGCGCCTTGAAGCGCTTCGGCACGGGCGCGCGGCCGCGCTTCAATTGGGAGCGCATCTAGGCATAGAATCAACCATGGGCATCGATTACCAGGAACGCATTCCCAACAACGTCGACCTCGCTGGCAACGCGACGTTGCAACGGGCGCTCGAACATTGGCAGCCGCGTTTCCTCGATTGGTGGCGCGAGATGGGGCCGAGCGATTTCCTCGACGCACCGGTCTATCTGCGCACCGCGACCTCGGTTGACGCGAAGGGCTGGGCGAGCTGGGGCGAGGTCAAGATGCCGGACTACCGCTGGGGCATCTTCCTCGCCGAGCCCGAGGCCGACCGCACGATCGGTTTCGGCGATGTCATGGGCGCGCCGGCCTGGCAACAAGTGCCCGGCGAGCACCGCATGACGCTGCGCCGGCTGATCGTGACGCAAGGCGACACGGAGCCGGCCTCGGTCGAACAGCAGCGGCTGCTCGGCCACATCGCGCCGTCGCTTTACGACTTGCGCTCGCTGTTCCAGGTCAATGTCGAGGAAGGCCGCCATCTCTGGGCGATGGTCTATCTGCTGCACGCCTATTTCGGCCGCGACGGCCGCGAGGAAGCCGAAGCGCTGCTGGCGCGCCATTCCGGCGACGCCGACCGGCCACGCATCCTCTCGACCTTCAACGAGCCGATCGAGGATTGGCTGTCGTTCTTCCTGTTCACGTACTTCACCGACCGCGACGGCAAGTTCCAGCTGATGAGTCTCGCCGAAAGCGGATTCGACCCATTGGCGCGCACCTGCCGATTCATGCTGATGGAAGAGGCGCATCACATGATGGTTGGCGTCAACGGTGTGGCGCGTGTCGTTCAGCGCACGCTCGAAGTTATGATGGAGCGGAAGACCGAGGAGCCCGACAAGCTGCGCGCGGCCGGGGTCGTCGATCTGCCGACGCTGCAGCGCTATCTCAATTTCTGGTTCAGTTCGTCGCTCGATCTCTTCGGCGCCGAAGTCTCGACCAACGCCGCGTCCTATTTCGCCACCGGCATCAAGGGCCGGCCGGACGAAGGCCATTACGACGACCATGTCTGCCGTGACGGCTTGCTCGCGGTCGAGACGCCGGGCGGCGTGCAAGACGTGCCGCTGCGCAATGCGATGAATGAAGTTACGCGCCAAGCCTACATCAAGGATTGCGACAACGGCGTGCAGCGCTGGAGCAAGATGATCGCGCAAGCCGGATTCGCATTCCGTCTGACGCTGCCGAGTCCGCGCTTCCACCGCACCATCGGCGCCTGGGCCAATCATTTCGTCGATCCAACCGGCAAGTCGGTCAGCGAGGCAGAATGGCAGGCGCGGCACGACGAATGGCTGCCGTCGGCTGGCGACAAGACTTTCGTCAAAAGCCTGATGCGGCCGGTCACCGCGCCTGGCAAGGTCGCCGGCTGGATCGCGCCGCCGGAACGCGGTGTCAACCGCCTACCGGCGGATTACGAATACGTCCGCCTCGCCTGAGGCGATCTTGCCCCTGTCCATCGCCATCGTCGGTTCTGGCCCCGCCGGACTCGCAGTTGCCGAGCGCATCGCGCGCAAGGCGCCGCAGGCGCGTATCGACGTCATCGAAAAGCTGCCGGTGCCCTACGGTCTGGCGCGCTATGGCCTGGCGCCGGACCGGCCGCTCGACAAGAAACTGGCAAATCTGTTCGCGCGAGCACTGACGGCGAAATCCGTCGCCTTTTGGGGAAACGTCGCGCTCGGCCGCGAGTTCGATCTAGCCGATCTGCGCATGCTCTACGACGCCGCCGTCGTCGCCACCGGCCCCGGGGCCGACCGGCGTCTCGGCGTGCCGGGCGACCAGCTGCCGGGCGTGTGGGGCGGCGGCGCGTTTCTGCGCTGGCTCAATGGCAATCCCGAGATGGCGGGAGTGCAGCCCGCGCTCGACCGCGTCCGTAACGTCATCGTCGTCGGCCAGGGCAGCGTCGCGCTCGAAGTCGCGCGGTTGCTGGCGCGTTCGCCCAAGGAACTGGCGAAGGCCGATCTCGATCCCGAGATTGCCGCGTCCCTCGCGGCAATGCCGTTGCAGGCGATCCACGTTATCGGCCGTAACGATCTGCTGGCGTCGCGGGTTCAGCCCGCCGATCTCGCCGAACTTAAGAAGCTCACGCGCGCCCAGGCGGTGATCGATCCTGAAGCCTTGGCGCAGGCCGAAGCCGTCGCTGGCGATCTCGACCGCGACCGCAAGGCGCTGCTGAAAGCGTTTGCCGCGCTTGCCGCCGCACCGCGCGACGAAGCGCGCATTCCGATCCGCTTCCAGTTTCATCTGCGGCCGTTGCGGCTCGATGGTGCTGCCGGCGTCGAACGCGCGCTGTTCACCCGGCCCGACCGCCTCGGCCAGAACCTAGCGCTGCGCGCCGAGCTGGTAATCGCCGCGATCGGTTTCGAGCGCACCACCGCTTACGACAGGCTGGCCGACGACCGCGGCTTGATCGCGCCGGGTCTCTACGCTGCCGGCTGGGCCAAGCGCGGCGCCAACGGCAGCATGGCCGACATCGTCGCCGATGCGCGGCTGGTCGCCGACCGCGTGCTCAAAGAAGCTTCCATCACGCCATCGACGCGGCCGGGCCGCGCCGGCCTCGCCCGGCTGCTGGAAGAACGCGGCGCTGACGCGGTCAGCCTGGCCGGCTGGCAGCGAATCGACGCCGCCGAGCGCGCCGCCGCTGCGAAGCCGCGTCCGCGCAGGCGCCTACGTGCGCTGCAGGCGCTGTTAACCACGGCCGCAGAGCCGGCGCGGCTGCTTTAACCTCCCTTCACCTTCCCGGCCGATACTGGTGGTATGGATCTGCTGGCTCTTGCCGTGGTGGTGTTGCCGTCGGCCTTCGTAGGCGGCGCGCTGGCGTGGCTGATCGCCGAGCGCGGACGGCGCCGAACGCTGCGCGCCCTGCAAGCAATGATGGCGTCGCTCGCCGACGAACACGCGCGCCGCATCGGCGCCGAAGCGACGTTGCGTCAGAACGAATCGTTGGCTGCGGCGGCAACGCTGGTCGCAAGCTGGGAATGGGACATCGCCAGCGGCGCGGTCGTCTGGTCGCCGGCGATGTACTCCCTTTTCGGCCTCGATCCTGGTGGCGCACCGCCGTCGCGCGCGCGGCTCATGGCAATGATCCACGCCCAGGATCGCGGCCGCGCCGCCGCGTGGCTCGCCACGTTAGCGCGCGCCGAGGCGCCGGCGCCGATCGAATTGTACGCCTTGCGCGCCGACGGTGCGACCCGGCTGCTGCGCTGCGAGTGCCTGCGCATTGGCGATGGCAGCGGCCGCGCCCGCAAGCTGCTGATCACCGTCCGCGATATGACCGATTTGGGGTCGCCGGCCTTCGCGGCCATGCCGCCGCGCAGCGAGCCGGTGGCGCTCGCTGCTCTCATCGGTGCCGCTGTCTGCCTGGTCGAAACCGAAGCCGACGCCGCCGGTGTCGGGCTGGTCACGGCGGTTGCGCCCGACATCGGCATCTATTTCGGCTCCGACCGGGCGCTGACCGAGATCATCGTGCGCCTGCTCGGCAACGCGGTGACGCGTTCGCCGCGCGGCCGCCGCGTCACGCTGCGTGCCGCGCGCACCTCCGGTGGCGAGATCGAGATCAACATCGCCGACACCGGCGCAGCTTTGGCCGAGGACGAGATCGGCGAGCGCAGCATCCTCGGCCAGGCCAAGACACTGGCCGAAGGCGAGCGTGGCACGTTGCGCGTTGCCGGCCTGCCGGGCGTCGGATTGATCGTGACCGTCCGGCTGCCGGCAACCAACGCGACGCAGAAGGTCGCTTAGGTCGCGGCCCACTCCGCCCGGACGCCGGCATCGCTCTCCCGCATGAGGCGGTGCTCGCGCAATTCGGCTGCATCGCTGGGTACGAGCCGCTTCAATGCCCATACCGCCATCGCGCGAACCAGCGGCGACGGGTCGTCGAGATTGGTGTGCAAAGATGCGGCAAGCGCCGGGTCGCCACTGTTGCCGATGGCGATCAGCACGTTGCGCAGGAAACGGTCGCGGCCGATGCGCTTCACCGGCGAGGCGGAGAACAGCTTGCGGAACGCGGCGTCGTCGAGCCGGGCGAGCTCGGCCAGCGCCGGTCCGGTCAACGTCTTGCGGGGCTGCAAGGCGCTTTCACGCGCTGCAACCGCGAATTTGTTCCACGGACAAACGGCGAGGCAATCGTCGCAGCCATAGATGCGTGTACCCATCAATGGCCTGAGATCGGCGTCGATCGGCCCCTTGTGTTCGATGGTGAGATAGGAGATGCAACGCCGCGCGTCCAGCCGGTATGGGCCCGGAAAGGCGTTGGTCGGACAGGCGTCGAGGCAGCGGCGGCATTCGCCGCAATGATCGTCTTCGCCGGCGTCGGGCGGCAGAGCCAGGTCGAGGTAGATCTCGCCGAGAAACAGCCACGAGCCGAATTCACGCGACACCAGATTGGTGTGCTTGCCCTGCCAGCCGATGCCGCCGGCCTGTGCCAGTGGCTTTTCCATCACCGGCGCGGTGTCGACGAACACTTTGAGCGCCGGTCCCCAGTGCGACGCGATCTTCTGCGCCAGCGTCTTGAGCCGGCCCTTGATCAGATCGTGATAGTCGCGGCCGCGCGCGTAGACCGAGATATAGCCATGGTCGCGGGCGTTGAGCTCCGGCAGCGGATCGCTGATTGGCGCATAGTTGAGGCCGAGCACGACCACACTCTTGACGTCGGGCCACAGCGCCGTCGGACTGGCGCGCTGTTCGGCGCGTTCGGCCAGCCAATCCATCTCGCCGTGAAAACCTTGCGCCAGGAAATCGGCAAGGCCGGCGCGCGCCGCCGCCGCGGAGTTGGGCGCGGCGAAGCCGACAGCGTCGAAGCCGAGCTTCAGCGCCTCGTCGCGGATCGCCGCCTTGATCCGCGCGGCGTCCATTTCAACGGCCGCGGTACGGCGGCACGCCCTGGTCGGGCAGCCACAGATCTTTGGGCGGCGCGCCGGTCTGGAAGAAGATGTCGATCGGCATGCCGCCCCGCGGATACCAATAGCCGCCGATCCTGAGCCAGCGCGGCTTGATCGCGGCCCGAATGCGGTTGGCGATCGTCAGCGTGCAATCCTCGTGGAAGCCGCCGTAATTGCGGAACGACGCCAGGAACAGCTTCAGCGACTTGCTCTCGACGATGTGCTTCGTCGGCACGTAATCGATGACGAAATGCGCGAAATCCGGCTGACCGGTGAGCGGACAGAGGCAGGTGAATTCCGGCGCGTTGAAACGGACGAGGTAGGTTTCGCCCGGATGCGGATTGGCGACACGTTCGAGCGCGGCGGCATCGGGTGAAGCGGGCAGGCCGGCGCGGCGACCCAGCAGAGTCAGTTCGCGGTATCGTTTCTTGGCTTTTGGCATGGCTAGCAGGGTTCGATATCGCCGCGCGCCCAATCGCGCGTCAGGCGGTCGCCGAGCGCGGCGAGTTGCCGCCCTTCGATAGCCGCGCGCATTTGCTCCATCAGCCGCGCATAGTAGCGAAGATTGTGGTGGGTCAACAGCATGCTGGCCAGGATCTCGCCGGCGCGCGCCAGATGATGCAGATAGGCGCGCGAATAGAAGCGGCAGGCGGGACAATCGCATCCCTCTTCGAGCGGCCGTTTATCATCCTGATGGCGCGCGTTGCGCAGGTTGACGGTGCCGAAGCGCGTGAACACCTGCGCGGTGCGGCCCGAGCGCGTCGGTAGCACGCAGTCGAACAGATCGATGCCGCGCATGACCGCGCCGAGCAGGTCATCCGGCTTGCCGGCCCCCATCAGGTAATGCGGGCGGTCGTCGGGCAGCGCCGGCACGGTCGTATCGAGCACCGCAAACATCGCCTCCTGGCCTTCGCCGACCGCGAGACCGCCGACCGCATAACCGTCGAAGCTGATCTCTGTCAGTGCTTTGGCTGAAGCAAGCCGCAGCGCATCGTGCACGCCACCCTGATTGATGCCGAACAATCCGTAGCCGCGCGTGTCGCGGAAGGCGCGCTTGCAGCGCTCGGCCCAGCGCATCGAGCGCTCCATGGAATGGCGCGCCTCGTCAGGGGTCGCCGGATACGGCGTGCACTCGTCGAGCACCATGGCGATGTCGGCGTCGAGCAGCCGCTGGATCTCGATCGCGCGCTCGGGCGTCAAATGGTGGCGGCTACCGTCGAGATGCGACTGGAAGACAACGCCGTCTTCGGAAATCTTGCGCAGTTTGGCGAGCGATAGCACCTGGAAGCCGCCCGAATCGGTAAGGATCGGCCCCGGCCAATGCATGAATCGATGCAGGCCCCCGAGCGCGGCGACGCGCTCCGCGCCCGGCCGCAGCATCAGGTGATAGGTGTTGGCGAGGATCATCGCGAAGCCGGCGCTGGCCACGTCCTCCGGCCGCATCGCCTTGACCGTCGCCGCCGTGCCGACGGGCATGAAGGCGGGCGTCTCGACTTGGCCGTGCGCCGTGCCGAGGCGGCCGCGCCGGGCCGCGCCGTCGCGCGCCGAAATTGCGAAACCGAGACTCATGACCGTTCCGGCAGCAGCAGACAGGCGTCGCCGTAGGAGAAGAAGCGATACCCCGCCGTCACCGCATGGGCGTAGGCGCACTTCATGCGTTCGAGTCCGGCAAAGGCCGACACCAGCATGAACAGCGTCGAACGCGGCAAGTGGAAGTTGGTGAACAGCACGTCGACGGCGTGGAAGCGATAACCCGGTGTGATGAAGAGGTTCGTTTCGCCTTCGAACGGCTTCAGCGTACCGTTGGCGGCGGCGCTTTCGAGCAGCCGTACCGACGTGGTGCCGACGGCGACGATGCGGCCGCCGGCCGCGCGCGCGGCGTTGAGCCGCGCCGCCGCGTCAGCGCTTACCGTTCCCCATTCGCCGTGCATGACGTGATCCGCCGTGTCGCTGACTTTGACCGGCAGGAAGGTACCGGCTCCGACGTGCAACGTCACGGTCACCCGCGCGATGCCGGCGCTGTCGAGCGCTTCAAGCAATCCCGGTGTGAAATGCAGCCCAGCCGTCGGCGCAGCAACAGCGCCTTCGGTGACGGCGAAAATCGTCTGGTAGTCGGCGCGGTCGTGCGGATCGCCGCCGCGCGGGCGTTTGATATAAGGCGGCAGTGGCATGGCGCCATAGCGCTCGAGCGCTGCACGCAGATCCCCGCCACCGCAATCGAACTCGAGACTGAGATCGCCTTCATCATGGCGCGACGCGACCGTCGCCGCGAAATCCGTAGCGAATTCAATTCGGTCTCCGGGCTTGAGCCGCCGCGCATTCTTGACGAAGGCGCGCCAGCGTGCCGGCGTCTCGCGGCGGTGGAGCGTCGCCTCGATGGCTGCCTGGCCGCGCCGGCCATACAGCCGAGTCGGGATCACGCGCGTGTCGTTGACCACTAATACGTCGCCACGCTTCAGCAAGAACGGCAGATCGCGCACGTGCTTGTCGGCATACTCGCGGCCGACGACCAGCAGGCGCGCGGCGTCGCGCGGCTCGATCGGATGTGCGGCGATCAAGCGACGCGGCAGCGGAAAATCGAAATCGTCGACCCGCATCGCGGGAAACCCGCGCGCGTTAGGAAGCGAGCGGCGGCAGCGGCGTGGCGCCGGGCGGCAGCGGCGTGCGATCGGTGTTGAGGACGAGGCCGATCAGCCCATAATAGCCGACACAGACCGTGAGCTCGACCACGCCGGTATCGCCGAAAATCTGCTGGGCGCGTGCGAAGACCGGATCGCTGACGCCCTTGGCGGCGAGCAGCTCGCTGGCGAAGTCATAGGCGGCTTTCTGGTCGGCGGTAAGTCCGCGGGGTTTCGCGCCTTTGGCGATCGCGTCGCAAACTGTCGCGGGCAACCCGGCGTCGAGCGCGAAGCCGCGATGCACGGCCCATTCGAACTGCGCGCCCCAATACCGCGCGGTGACCAGGATCACCAGCTCCTTGACTGCGTCGGACAGCGTGCTCTCGAAGCGCAGATAGCGGCCGACATTCTGGACCCGGTCGCCGAGCGCGGGATGACGCAGCAGCATGTGGAATGGGCCGCGCAGCGTCTTGCGGTTCTCGGCGATCGCTGCCGCGACGCGTTTCTGCTCAGCCGTCATCGCGCTCTCCGCGAGCGGCGGAAACCGTTGTTCGCTCATATCGTCGGCGACGGAACTCGCGGCGTTTCAGCTGCGATCATGTGCCGGCCGGTCGCTGGCGGACGCGGCAGGCGGCTGCACTTGTTGTGGCGGTTTGCTTTCGGTTTCGTCATCTTCGCGCATGCCCGCCTTGAAAGCCTTGATGCCTTTGGCGAAGTCGCCCATGACCCGCGGCAGTTTGCCGGCGCCGAACAACAGGACGACGATGACGAGCACGACCAGCCAGTGCAGCAGGCTGAAGGAACC
>DASQGX010000212.1:0-18487 GCA_035632395.1 Allostellaceae bacterium | reverse complement strand
TATCACCGCCCATTAAGCCGACGATGACGTATTTCCCACCGCGCGCCAGCACATCGATGCCGAGCGACGCCGTCGCGCTCGCGCCGACGAGATCGATGACTGCCGCCGCCGGGCCGTTGGCGGCCGTCCGGATGGCGCGGCTGGGTTTGTCGGCCTTGGGATCGATCACTGCGAGCGCGCCGGCAGCAAGCGCCTCGTCGCGTTTCCTGGGGTCTAGATCGACCACGATCGCGCCCTTGCCGCCGAGCGCCTTCAACAGCTTCAGGCACATCAGCCCCAGGCCGCCGGCGCCGAAAATCAGGATCGGCTGCGCGGTATAGATCACTGCGCCGACGCGTTTCAGCGCTGCGTAAGTGGTGAGGCCCGAACAGGCGAAAGGCGCTGCCGCCTGCGGCGTCAGCTTGCCGAGCGGATAGAGATAACGCGGATGCGGAACGAGCACGTAATCGGCATAGCCGCCCGGTTTTCGGATGCCGAGCGTGCGCGCGTCGTTGCACAGCTGTTCGTTGCCGGCGCGGCAAACCGCGCAGGTGCTGCAGCCGATCCACGGATAGGCGACATAGCTATCGCCCGGACGGACGCCCTTCGCGTCGGGCCCCACGGCGGCGACCGCGCCAGCGATCTCATGGCCCATGGTAATCGGCGGGCTGATGCCGTGATCCGACAGGGTAAGGCGCTTGCCGCCGCCCAGCTCGTAGAAGCCGTCGTGCAGATGAAGATCGCTGTGACAAACGCCCGCCGCCAGCGTCTTCAGCAGCACTTCGGAGCCGTGCGGCTGCGGCGGCGGTGTTTCGACAGCGATCAGCGGTTTGCCGAATTCAGTCAAGACGTAGCTTTTCATGAGCTGGCCTCGCGTGCTCCGCTCCGAGCTTAGTACCGCGTCGCGTTGCCGCAAGAGGTGATTTCCGCGTCCGGCCGCGCTATAGAGGCGCGTCCAATCGGGGAACTTTTCCGCGCATGACCGTGCTCGTCACCGGCGCCGCCGGCTTCATCGGCTACCATGTTTCGGCGGCGCTGCTGGCGCGCGGCGAGCGCGTCGTCGGCGTCGACAATCTCAACCCCTATTATTCGGTGGCGCTGAAACGTGCGCGGCTGAAGCGGCTAAAGGCGCACCGGAATTTCGCCTTCCATCGGCTCGATCTCGCAGCGGCAGGACGCGTCGAAGCCTTGGCCAAGCGCGTGCGCAACGTTGACCGCGTCGTGCATTTGGCGGCCCAGGCCGGGGTGCGCTACTCGCTCGACCATCCGCGCGTCTATGCCGCGTCAAATTTGGTCGCGCATCTCGAGGTGATGGAAGCCTGCCGCGCGCTCAAAGGCCTGAAGCATTTCGTCTATGCCAGCTCGTCGTCGGTCTATGGCGGCAACACTAAGCTGCCGTTCGCCGAAGACGACCGGGTCGAAACCCCGCAATCGCTCTACGCCGCCACCAAGCGCGCCGACGAGCTGATGGCCTATTGTTACGCGCATCTTTACCGTATCCCGACGACGGGCCTGCGCTTCTTCACAGTCTACGGTCCGTGGGGCCGGCCCGACATGGCGGCGTGGCTGTTCGTCGAGGCAATCGAACGCGGCAAGCCGATCAAGCTGTTCAACGACGGCCGCATGCGCCGCGACTTTACCTATATCGACGATGTCGTTGCCGGCGTGCTCGCCGCGCTCGACCGGCCGCCGCCTGATGGCGGGCCCGGTGCGCCGCCGCACCGGATCTATAATCTCGGCAACAATCGGGCCGAGGATCTCGGCAACTTTGTCGCCGCGCTCGAAGCGGCTTTGGGCAAAACCGCCAAGCGCCAGAACCTGCCGATGCAGAAGGGCGACGTGCCTGCGACTTATGCCGATATCAGCGCCGCACGCCGCGATCTCGGTTTCGCGCCGCGGACCACCATTGACGATGGTCTGCGCGGTTTCGTCGATTGGTACCGCGACTACCACAAACGACGTTGAGGCGCCCGGCTCAGCCGCCCGGTTTCTCGTACAGTGCGGCCAGCGCTTCGCCGTAAACCTGGCGGATGAGGTGACGCCTGATCTTGAGCGTCGGCGTCATCTGGTGGTTGGCGGTGGTGAACGGCTCGTTGGCGACGATGAAGCGGCGGATGCGTTCAAACGGCGCGAGCGATGCGTTAGCCTGCGTCACCGCCGCGGCCAAAGCTTCGCGAATGTCGGGCCGCTCCGCGAACGGCATGTCGGCGCCGTTTTTATGGCGGTGCCCGCATTCTTCGATGAGATGTGCGCTCGGCACCAGCACCGCGACGAGATAGGGCTGACGGTCGCCCGCCACCATCGCCTGGCCGATCGCGGGCTGCAGCGTCAGGCAACCCTCGATCCGTGCCGGCGCGATCATCTCGCCGCCCGAGGTCTTGATGAAGTCCTTCTTGCGATCGGTGATTACCAGGAAGCCTTCGCCGTCGAGACGGCCGACGTCGCCGGTGTGCAGCCAGCCCCCGTCGAGCGCGCGCGCCGTCGCCTCGGGATCGTTCCAGTACCCCTTCATCACGTTGTCGCCGCGCACCAGGATCTCGCCGTCCTCGGCAAAGCCGATCTCGACGCCGACCACCGGCAGGCCGACGGTGTCGATCTTGATACGGTCGGGCGGATTGGCGCTGATCACCGGCGCCGCTTCGGTCTGGCCGTAGCCTTGCAGCAGCCGCAGGCCAAGCGCGAGAAAAAACCGGCCGATTTCCGGATTGAGCGCAGCGCCGCCCGAGACCATCGCCTTGAGTCGACCACCGAAGCGCGCCTTGAGTTTGCGCCGCACCAGCACATCGAGAATCGCGTCCTCGAAACGCTCGATCGGGCCAAGTCCGTGCGGCTGCTCGTACCGCTTGCGGCCGAGCGCCAGTGCCTTGAAGAACAGCTTGGCTTTGAATCCGCCTTCGCGCTCGACGGCGCGCAGAATGCGCTGATGAAACGCCTCGTAGAGCCGCGGCACCGCCGTCATGATCGTCGGCCGCGCCTCGAGCAGATTGGCGGCCAGCGTCTCGGCGCCTTCGGCGAAATAGATTTCGGCGCCGAGCGAGATCGGAAACATCATGCCGGCGGTATGCTCATAGGAATGCGACAGCGGCAGGAACGATAGGAAGATCTCGTGGCCGAGCCCGACCTTTTCGAGCAGAGCGAAGGCCGAGCGGCAATTGGCCAGAACGTTGCCGTGTGTCGTCATCACGCCTTTGGGCGCTCCGCCGGTGCCTGAGGTGTAGATCAGGCAGGCGATGTCGTCGCGGCCGATTGTGCCGATCCAATCCTCGACGTTGCCGGACGCGCCGGCACCGAGCTCGAGCACGCCCCGCCATGAACGCGTCGCGACGCGCGCCGGCAAGTCGGCGTCCGACGGCTCGATCGTTACGGCCGCGGCGACGCTTGGCGATTGTGCCGCCGCCGGCAGCACGCGCCGCGCCAGCGCCACGGTCGCGACGATCACCGCTTTGGCCGCGCAATTGGTCATGACGTGGCGGTAATCTTCGACCGTGTGCGTCGTATAGGCCGGTACGGTAATGCCGCCGGCGCTCATGATCGCAAAATCGGCGATCACCCATTCGGGACGGTTGTCGGCAACCAGCACGACGCGGTCGCCGCGGCCGATGCCGAGCGCACGCAAGCCCTTGGCCAAATCGGTCACTTGCCGCCGCGCGTCGCGCCAACTCAGGGCGCGGTAGGCGCCGTCCTGCTTCGCCCACAGGAACGGCCCGTCGCCTTGGCGCGCGGCTTCGGCGAAAAACATCGCGGCGAGGTTGGGGCAGCTGTGGTAATCCATCGGTCCCCGAATCGACGCCGTTCTGGCTCGCGGGCCCCTGCGAGATACAGGGCTTGCGCCTTGGCGTCAATTTCCCGGTGACCCGCATATAAGGGCGACAAGCGAGGCGGAACATGGTGGCGCAGCGATCATCGGCGGAGCGGAAGGGCCCGGTACTCGGTCGCCTGCCGCAATGGGACCTAAACGACCTATACCCTGGTCCCGACAGCGCCGAATTGAAGCGCGACCTGGCCGAAGCGGATTTATCGGCGCAACGTTTCCAGGCGGCACATCAAGGGAAACTCGCCGGGATGGCAGGGCCCGAGCTCGGCGCCGCGGTGCGCGAGTACGAGCGCATCCAAGAGCTGCTCGGACGCGTGCTGAGCTATGCCTCGCTGCGCTATGCCGACAATCAGAGCGATCCCGAAAACGGCCGCTTCTTCCAGAACATGCAGGAAAAGGCGACCGACATCTCGACCTGGCTGCTGTTCTTCGCGCTCGAGCTCAATCGCATCGACGACACTGCGCTCAACGACAAGCTGCGCGCACCCGAGCTCGCACACTATGCGCCGTGGCTGCGTGATTTGCGCGCGTTCCGCCCGTACCAGCTTTCCGATGAGCTCGAAAAACTGCTGCATGAGAAATCGGTCGCCGGCCGCGCCGCGTGGACGCGACTCTTTGATGAAACCAATGCCGCCTTGCGTTTCCCGGTCAAAGGCAAGCGCCTGACCGGCGCCGAGGCGCTCCATCTGCTGTCCGAGCCCAACGGCGCAACGCGCAAGGCTGCCGCCAAGTCGATCGGCAAGGTGTTCGGCGACAGCGCGCCGCTCTTCGCCTTGGTCACGAATACGCTCGCCAAGGACAAAGAGATCGAAGACCGCTGGCGCGGCTTCAAGCGGCCGATCTCGTCGCGCAATCTTGCCAACTATGTCGAGGACGAAGTCGTTGACGCGCTGATCGCTGCGGTGCGCGGCGCCTATCCAACGCTCGCGCATCGCTATTACCGGCTCAAGGCGAAATGGTTCGGCGTCAAGACGCTGCCCTATTGGGACCGTAACGCGCCACTGCCGGATCAGGACAACAAGCTGGTGCCGTGGCCCGAAGCGCAGCAGATCGTGCTCGGTGCCTACGGCGCTTTCTCGCCGGTGATGGCCGACGTTGGCAAGCGCTTCTTCGACAACCGCTGGATCGACGCGCCAGCGCGTCCGGGCAAGGCGCCGGGCGCCTTCGCGCATCCGACGGTGCCGAGCGCTCACCCGTATCTGCTGCTCAACTATCTCGGCCGCACGCGCGACGTGATGACGCTGGCGCACGAGCTCGGTCACGGCGTCCACCAGGTGCTAGCCGGCCCGCGCGGCGCGCTGATGTCGGATACGCCGCTGACGCTGGCCGAAACCGCGTCGGTATTCGGTGAGATGCTGACGTTCCAGGCATTGCTCGCCGGCGAGAAGAACGCGAAACGGCGCAAGGCGATGCTCGCCGCCAAGGTCGAGGACATGCTGAACACCGTGGTGCGGCAGATCGCCTTCGTCGAGTTCGAGCGCCGCGTGCATGACGAGCGCCGCCGGGGCGAATTGACCGCCGAGCGGATTGGTCAAATCTGGCTCGACGTGCAAGGCGAGAGTCTTGGTCCGGCGATCCGCTTCGAGGACGAGTACCGCTGGTACTGGGCCTACATCCCGCATTTCATCCATACACCGTTCTACGTCTACGCCTATGCCTTCGGCGATTGCCTGGTGAACTCGCTCTATGCGGTTTACCAGGGTGCGGCGCAGGGCTTCGCCGAGAAATATCTCGACATGCTGCGCGCCGGCGGCACGAAACGGCACAAGGAGCTGCTGGCGCCGTTCGGCCTCGACGCGTCGGACCCGAAATTCTGGCAGAAGGGCCTCGGCGTCATCGCCGGCTTCATCGACCAGCTCGAAGGGCTGCGCTAGCCTCTATCCCTCCCACCCGGCTTTGACTAAGGCCCGCTCTCCGATACGCTCGGCAGGCAAGGAGAAGTGCGGCAGGAGATGCCACGGCGTGGTTTTGAGAAACGAAATATGGAGTTTGATGAGTGAAACTTAGCCTCTCGCGGAGAAAGAGGCGGCGTATTCCGATGATAAGCAGTTGGCGGGTCCGTCGGCGAGGGCGCCATCGGGCGGAGTCCGATCGGAATCTGCGGAGCCTGGTGTTCGTCTCCCTGCTGGCGCCGATCGCAGGCGCCGGTGCTGGATTGGTCGACGCGTTTTTTCGCCTGACGCTCGAAGAGGCCGATCGCATTCGGAACGCGTTGATCGCGCGCGGGCACCATGCGCACGTCCTTGGCTTTCTGCTCGTCACCGCCGGGTGTTCTGTGACCGCATCATTCGGCGCTTGGCTGGTGCGGCGGTTCTCGCCGCACGCCTCGGGGAGCGGCATTCCCCAGGTCGAGGCCATGGTCCACGCTAATCTGCAGCTAGCGCCACCAAACCTTCTGCCGATCAAGTTTTTCGGCGGGCTCTCGGCGATCGGCGGCGGCATGGCGCTCGGGCGTGAAGGGCCGAGCGTACATATGGGCGCCATCGTCGCCCATCTCATTGGGCAGCTGTTCCGCCGTTCGGCCGAGGAAATGCGAATGTTGCTCGCGGCGGGCGCGGGCGCGGGCTTGGCCGTCACATTCAACGCGCCGATTGCCGGCGCGGTTTTCGTGCTCGAGGAACTGGTGCGGCGCTTCGAGGCGCGCATGGTGATCGTGGCGCTGGGCGCGTCCTCGACTGCGATTTTGATCTCGCGCCTGTTCCTGGGAAACGCGCCCGATTTTCAGGTCGCCATCCTGGTGCCGAACTCGGCCGCCACCGGGCCGCTCCCCTACGCCGATGCGGCGACCTGGGTGCTCTACGTTGCCTTGGGCCTCGTCGCCGGCATCGCGGCAAGCCTCTATAACCGCAGTATCCTCGGCGCATTCACGCTCTCCGGCCGGCTCGACCGCGTGCCGGTCGAAGCCAGAGCGGCAGCGATCGGCGCGATGGTCGGGATCGTCGGCTGGTTCGTTCCCAATCTCATCGGTGGCGGCGACAGCATCACCCAAAATGTGTTGGCTGGCGGCGTGGCAATCAGCGCCATTCCGCTCGCCTTCGCGATCCGCTTCTGTCTTGGCCCGGTCTCCTATGCAGCGCGCACTCCGGGCGGCTTGTTCGCGCCGCAACTCGTGCTCGGCGCACAGCTCGGCCTACTCTGCGGCGCGTTCTGCGCCTGGCTGTTCCCTCATCTCGGCATCGCACCCGAGGCGTTCGCCGTGGTCGGCATGGCGGCGTTCTTCGCCGGCTGTGTCCAGGCGCCGGTGACCGCGATCGTGCTGATCACCGAGATGACCGCCGCGTTCACGACTCTGCTGCCGATGCTGGCGGCGTGCTTTGCGGCGATGCTCGTCGTCCACGTGCTGCGTACCGCGCCGATCTATGAGTCGCTGCTCGAGCAAGTGATCGAAGAAGCGCGTTCTCCGCCGCACCCGTCGCCCTAGCCGCGGCCCACCTTAGCTCATCCCCAAAAACCGCTTGGCGTTGCCTTCGTAAAGCGCGGCGAGATCGGCCGTGCCGAGGCCGAGCTTGCCGATCTCGCGCAGCGGCTCCTTGTCGCCGCCGTCGAAGGGAAAATCGCTGCCGATACAAAGCTGGCTCATGCCGAATAGATCGAGCAGAAGGCGGATGGTTTTCGCCTCGAACACCAGCGTGTCGTAATAGAGCCGGCGCGTGGTTTCGCGCGGGTTGGTCTTGATGATGTCCCGCAGCGCCGGCGAGATGGTCCAGCCCTGGGCCAGGCGCGGCAGCACGATGGCGAAGGTGCCGCCGGCGTGGCTGAAGGCCATGCGCAGCTTGGGGTGCCTGTCCAACGTGCCGCCGCTGATCAGCGAGCAGATGGCGAAATTGGTCTCGCCGGGAAACGCCACGAACGGCACCAGCCGCGGCGGTCCGACGATGCGCTCGAGGCTCGCGGGATGGAGCGCGTGGACGAAGATCGCGGCGCCAAGGTGCTCCGCCGCAGCGAAGAACGGCTCGAACCTGGGATCGCCAATGGCGACGCCGTTAACGTTGGTGCCGATCTCGACGCCACGGAAGCCGTCCTTCATCAAGCGTTCGAGCTCGCGTGCCGCCAGCTCGGGGTCCTGCAGCGGCACCATGCCGAGCCCAGCGAAACGCGTTGGCGCGCGCGTCACCATCGCGGCAATCGCGCCATTGACGACCCGGCCGAAGGCGACGGCGTCTTCGGCGGAAAACCAATAGGACAGCAGCTCGGGCATCGGCGACAGCACCTGGACGCCAATGCCGGTGGCGTCCATCGCCTCGATCCGTCGGGCGACGTCCCAGCACCGGTCGCTGACCGTGCGGAAGTTCTTGCCGTCGATCATCACGTTCTTGTGGCGGGCGTCGCAGGCCGCCATCTGTGGCCAGCGGTCGCCGCCGTGCTGGCCGGCGTAGGGCGGAATGTCCGCCGGCACGACATGATTGTGGATGTCGATCGCGCGTGCGTTGGCTGTCATGCTTCCCTCCGCTGCGCGCCCGAGCTTGGCCGGAAGCGCGCAACCCTGCCAGCGTTTTTCGCATTGTTTTGGCGGTGGACAGCGCACTGCTGCGTGGGGAAACTCCGCCGGTCATGGCCGAACGCAACAATCTCACGCGCCGGGTGCGCCGCTATGCGCAAGTCTCGACCGCGATGGGCGGTCTGGCCGCGCGCTTGGCGGGCTCGCGCTATCTCGGCCTCAAGCTCGACCGGCCGCGGCACGCCGCCGATCTGAAAGCCTCGCTTGGCGCGATCAAAGGCCCATTGATGAAAGTGGCGCAGTTGCTGGCGACGCTGCCGGATGCGCTGCCGCACGAATACGCCGACGAGCTGGCGACGCTGCAATCGAACGCGCCGCCGATGGGCTGGCCGTTCGTCAAGCGCCGCATGGCGAGCGAGTTGGGCGAAAACTGGCAGTCGAAGTTCCAAAGCTTCTCGCGCGAAGCGGCGCACGCCGCGTCCCTAGGGCAGGTGCACCGCGCCGTCGGTCTCGATGGCGCCGATCTCGCCTGCAAGCTGCAGTACCCCGACATGGAATCGGCGGTTGAGGCCGATTTGCAGCAGCTGAAGATTGTGCTGGCGCTGTTCGAGCGCTACGACCGGTCGATCGATACCGGCGAAGTGCAGAAGGAGCTCGCGGCGCGCCTACGCGAGGAGCTCGACTACCGCCGCGAGGCTGCGCACATGCGGCTGTTCGGCGCGATGCTGGCGGACGAGCCCGGCGTCCACGTGCCGGAATACATCGCCAAGCTTTCGACGCGCCGGCTCCTCACCATGAGCTGGCTCGAAGGGCGGCCATTCGTCGAGGCCGCTGCCGAAGGCAGCCTTGCGGCACGGAACCAGATCGCGCGCAACATGTTTCGCGCCTGGTACGTGCCCTTCTATTACTACGGCGTCATCCACGGCGACCCGCATCTCGGCAATTACACGGTGCGCCGCGACCACAGCATCAATCTGCTCGATTACGGATGCATCCGCGTGTTTCCAGCGCCATTCGTGCGCGGCGTCATCGATCTCTATCACGCGCTCGACCGCGATGACGAGGAGCTGGCGATCTCGGCCTATGAGACTTGGGGCTTCAAGAATCTATCGCGCGAGATGATCGCCGCGCTCAACCGCTGGGCGCGCTACGTGTACGAGCCATTGTTGGAGAACCGCGAGCGCCGCATCCAGGAACACGGCTCGGGCGCCTACGGCCGCGAAGTCGCCGAGACCGTCCATGCCGACATCCGCCGTCTCGGCGGCGTCAAGCCACCGCGCGAGTTTGTGTTCATGGATCGCGCAGCCGTCGGCCTCGGCTCCGTGTTCCTGCGGCTCAAGGCCGAGATCAACTGGCACCGCATGTTCCACGAGTTGATCGCGGATTTCGACGAGAAGGCGCTGGGCAAGCGTCAGAAGGCGGCACTCGCCGCCGCCGGCGTGAAGGACTAGGCCGGTTCGGCGGACACGCGTGCATGAAGATCAAGCCGTGCGCGAAACCCAAGACCGTCGTCGTCAACGACCGCATGCAGCGGAACTATCGCTATAAGCTGGTGGCGCGGCCAGGCCGCGACTTCGATCCGGAATTCAAACCCGAGCTGACACCGAAGCAGATGCTGCGGCTGGGTGTATTCGGCGGAAAATACATGACCGACTGCCGCAAGGAGTTCCCGCGCGACTGGTTCGTCGGCGCTAGGCTGTCGCCGCGCCGGCACGACCCCACGCTCAACTTTTTCGGTGTCGATGCCAGCCAGAAGCTATCGGTCTGGCGCGCGAAGGGCTGGATCCATCCCGGCGATCCGCGCGGCTGGTTTCAGTGGTATTGCCGCTACTGGATGGGCCGGCGGATGTCGGAGGAAGACCGCCGTCAGATCAAACGCTGGAAGGCGATGCGCCGGCACGCCCGGCAGATCGAGCGCCATTGCGACAAGTCCGATCATGCCTGTCGGCCGCGGCAGCGCCAGGCGCTGCTGCACTGGGCCTACGACAGCCGGAAGATCTAGCGAGCGTAGGTCCTCAGCCGACGACGCGCAGAGTCGGTTCGGGTTTCTCGCCGCGCTCGGTCAGGAGCCGGTCGAAATAGGCGATGGTGTGCTGCAGGCCGGTTTCAAGCGGTACACGCGGCTGCCATCCGAGCACCTTCTTCGCTAGGCCGATGTCGGGGCATCGTTGGACCGGATCGTCGACCGGCAGCGGCCGGCGCTCGATCTTCGAGCGCGAGCCCGTCATGGTGATGATCTTGTCGGCGAGCTCGCCGACCGTGGTTTCGACGGGGTTGCCAAGATTGATCGGGCCGGTGACGGCGTCGGGCGAACCCATCAGTCGGACGAAGCCTTCGATGAGATCGTCGACGTAGCAGAAGGCGCGGGTCTGCTTGCCGTCGCCATAGACGGTGATCGGCTCGTTCTTCAGTGCTTGGACGATGAAGTTCGACACCACGCGGCCGTCGTTCGGATGCATGCGCGGGCCGTATGTGTTGAAGATGCGCGCCACCTTGATGCGCAATTTGTGCTGCCGCAGGTAATCGAAGAACAGCGTCTCGGCGCAGCGCTTGCCTTCGTCATAGCAGGCGCGCGGGCCGAGCGTGTTGACGTTGCCGCGATACTCCTCGGTTTGCGGATGGACGTTGGGATCGCCGTAAATTTCCGAAGTCGAAGCCTGGAAGACCTTGGCCTTCACGCGCTTCGCCAAGCCCAGCATATTGATCGCGCCGATGACGCTGGTCTTGGTCGTCTGCACCGGATCGAATTGGTAGTGGATGGGCGAGGCGGGGCAGGCAAGGTTGTAAATCTCGTCGACCTCGACATAGAGCGGGAAGCAAATGTCGTGGCGCATTGCCTCGAAATTGGTCTGGCCGAGGAGATGGCCGACATTGTCCTTGCGGCCAGTGAAATAGTTATCGACGCACAGCACGTCGTTGCCTTCGGCGAGCAGCCGTTCGCATAGATGCGAGCCGAGGAAGCCGGCGCCGCCGGTGACGAGAATGCGCTTGCGGGTGGAGGCCATGGATAGGCTCCCGATCAGTTTTTGGCCTGGAGGCGTTGGCGCGCCGGTGCGGCGGCGCGGCGCCCGATGCTGAAATAGTGGAAGCCGGCCTCGGCCATGTCGGCCGGCTTGTAGATATTGCGCAGGTCGATGATCGTCGGCGTCTTGAGCAGAGATTTGACACGGTCGAGGTCGAGCGCACGGAACTCATTCCATTCGGTGATCAGGACAAGGGCGTGCGCGCCCTCCATCGCCTCGTAGCTGCCGGCGCAGAACGTGATGCCGGTGAGCAGCTTTTTCGCCTCCTCCGTGCCTTCGGGGTCGAAGGCGCGGACGGTGGCGCCGGCCTGTAGCAGCGCCGGGACGATCGCCAGGCTCGGACTGTCGCGCATGTCGTCGGTGTTGGGCTTAAAGGTCAACCCCAGCACGGCGATAGTCTTGCCCTTCACGCTGCCGCCGCAGGCCTGGATGATGCGTTCGGCCATGTGCATCTTGCGCGCGTCGTTTGCGGCAACCACGGTCTCGACGATGCCGAGCGGCGCGCCGGCCTCCTGCGCCGTCTTGACCAGCGCCAGGCAGTCCTTCGGGAAGCACGAGCCGCCGAAACCCGGCCCGGCGTGCAGGAACTTGCGGCCGATGCGGCCGTCGAGACCGATGCCGCGTGCCACGTCCTGGACGTCGGCGCCGACTTTCTCGCAAAGATCGGCGACCTGGTTGATGAAAGTGATCTTGGTGGCGAGGAAGCTATTGGCGGCATACTTGATCAGCTCGGCGGTTTCGAGCGAGGTGAACAGGATCGGCTTCTCGATGAGAGAGAGCGGTCGGTAGAGTTCGCGCATCACGCCGGCGGCGCGTTCGCTGTCGGTGCCGATCACGACGCGGTCGGGTCGCATGAAATCCTCGATCGCCGAGCCTTCGCGCAGGAATTCCGGATTCGACACGACATCGAATTTGGATTCCGGCAAGTGCTTGCGCAGGATTTCGGCGACCTTGCGGCCGGTGCCGACCGGCACCGTCGATTTGGTGACGACGACCGTGTAGTCCTTGACCGCCTTGGCGATTTCCTCTGCGGCGGCGAAGACATAGGACAAATCGGCGTGGCCGTCGCCGCGGCGCGACGGCGTGCCGACGGCGATGAACACCGCGTCGGCGCCTTCGACCGCCTTGGCCAAGTCGGTGGCGAAATGCAGGCGGCCATTGGCGGCGTTCGACTGGACGATCTGGTCGAGGCCTGGTTCGAAAATCGGAATCTCGCTGCGTTGCAGACGCGCGATCTTGGCCGCGTCATTGTCGACGCAGGAGACTTCGACGCCAAATTCGGAAAAGCACGCACCCGAAACCAGGCCAACATAACCGGTGCCGATGACCGCAATTCGCATTCCGCCAACTCCCGACTGTCGAAGCTAAGAACGTCGCGCCGCTGCCGAAATTCCGCATGCCTTGAAATGACCGCAATTACCGGGCGTGGCACTTTGCCGCTGTATTTGTCCGGCCGCATCGCGACGGTCGCGACTAAACTCCAATAACTACGCAAAATCAAGCAAAGCGCAGATTTTTGAAGGGGTTGCGGCAGACGCTCGCTTCCCGGTCGTACCGCTTCAGGGCTCGTTAACCATACGTGGCTACAAGCTCGGATGCAGTCCCCTGACCCTTCGGTGCTCCGTGGCAGAAGATCGCCAAATCCCGCGCCTCGTCGTTCCGGCCGTTACCGCGGTGGTCTTCGGCGTTTTGTATGCGCTTCGTAGCTTCGGGCACGAGACGCTCTATCAAACGATTCTGCTGCGTTGGGGCGTGGTACCGTTTAATTTCCCCTTTCTCGACACCCACTTCTTATTGTCGTCGCTGCAATGCTGGCGCCAGGGCGTGGACATCTACGTGTCCAACCCCTGTGACGCGTTGGGTCGCGCTTTCAATTATTCGCCGGCGCTGCTTTGGGCGCGCGGCCTCGACGTAACCACGGCGCAGACCGCAATAGCCGGTTTGACCGTCGATGCACTGTTCCTACTGTCGCTCTTGCTATTGCCGCTCCCACGCGAGCGGACGCGTGCCGCGTACATGTTGTTCGCAACGCTCTCGACGATGACTGCGTTCGCCATGGAGCGCGCCAATATGGACTTGCTCGTCTTCGCATTGGCTGCTCTTGCGGGCCGGCTGCTCCTGCGCGGCCTCGTCGCCCGGCTCGGAGCCTTCGCGGCGATCGGTGCTGCGACGCTGGTCAAGTTTTACCCGGCCGTCTTGTTGACTCTGACGTTGCGCGAGCGGCCGCGCATTTTTCTCCTGGTCAACGGCGTGTTTGTCGCGGCGCTGGCAGCTTTCGCTGTCGCGTATCGTGCCGAACTGTCTCTGGCCTTCGCCAACCTGCCACCGCGACTCTATTTCGGATACATGTTCGGCGCCGCCAACTTGCCCTACGGCTTGGCCGCGCTTGTCCCGGGATTGCCGCCGTCGCCGTTGCTGGTGGCGTCAACGGCCGTCGCCGTCTGCTACGCGGCGTGGCTCGCCTTTCGTCCGGGATTCGACGTGGCCTGGTCGCGGCTCGACCCGGCAGAAGCGGCATTCCTGGTGATCGGTTGCGCTTTGATCGTTGGCTGCTTCTTCGCCGGCGGCAGTAACGGATACCGCGGCGTGTTTCTGATCTTTGCGCTGCCGGGGTGGCTTGCGCTTGCCCAGAAGGCGGAAGCGACGGCGATCCGCACGCGGTTCACGATCGCGGTCTTTCTCGGTCTGTTCGTGATGTGGGGCGAATTCTTTCGCCTCGCCATCGATCGTTCCGTCGCGGGTCCTTGGATTGAATTCGCGTTCTGGTTCGGCCGCGAACTGATCTGGTGGTGGATCGTGAGCGTGATGGGCGCAGTTTTGCTGCACTTCGCCTGTAGCGCCGAGATCTTCCGCGCATCTATCGGCCGAATCCCATTGCATGTGATCTTCGGGCGCGCCGAATGAGCCGGAACTCCGCCAATCCGCGGCTGTCGATCGTGCTGCCGTGCTTCAACGAAGAAGCAGTTTTGCCGCTGACCAACCGTCGGATATTCGACGCCATGGGTGCGCGATCCGATATCGAGCTTGAAGTCGTGTATGTTAACGACGGCAGCACGGATTCCACGGCGACGATACTGACTAGTTACGCAGAGCGCGATCCGAGAATAAAAGTCGTGTCTCTGACGCGCAATTTCGGCCATCAGGCGGCGATTTCGGCCGGCCTCACTTATGCCTCCGGTGACGCCGTCATCATTGCCGATGTCGATCTGCAAGATCCACCCGAGTGCATGTCGCTCATGGTCGACACGTGGCGCGAAGGGTCCGACGTCGTCTACGGCGTCCGCCGCAAACGCAAGGAGAGCGTGTGGAAGCGCGCCGCGTATGCCGGCTTCTATCGCCTCTATAAGGCCTCCGCGAACATCGACACACCGCTGGATAGCGGCGATTTTTCGCTGTTGGATCGCCGCGTCGTCGACGCCTTGAATGCGTTGCCGGAGAAGAATCGGTTTGTAAGGGGTCTGCGTTCCTGGGTCGGATTCCGGCAGACGGGAATCGAATATGAGCGTGCGGAACGCGCAGCAGGCAGTACGAAATATTCCTGGCGCAAGCTTATCAAACTGGCGGCCGACGGAATCTTCAATTTTTCGACCGTTCCCCTGACCTACATCTTTGTCCTCGGAGTCACATGTTCCTTGTTGTCGTTCTTCGGCCTGGGCTTCTATGCCCTATGGCGGTTGGTCGATTTCAGAATCATGGGGCGCGCGCCGGAAGACGTGCCGGGATTTACGTCGATTATCCTGGCGCTGTTTTTCTTCAGCGGCGTTCAGCTCATTGCGGTCGGAATAGTCGGGAAATACCTCAGCAGAATCTATGAAGAGGTAAAGAACCGGCCGACGTTCGTGGTCGACCGTGTCGTTCAATCCGAAGGGGCATCGGTGTCGCGCAAGGGGGCGTAGCCGCGCGCGTCGCCGATTGGCTTGTCAGAACGGGAGGGGCTCATGAGCCGTCGCAACTGGCAGTTCGAGGCTTGTAAACTGTGACTGACGACAGTGGCCCAATGGAACCATGTTCGCTGATCGGACGATTGGCGCTGCCGGCGGTGGCTGCGGCTGCCTTCATTTTTGGCTGCCTCGTTTATGCGCTGGCGGCGAAATCGACCTATTTCGCCATGCTCTACGGCTGGGGTGTGGTGCCGGTCGATTATCCGTTTATTGACACTCATACAGTGCTGTCGGCGCGCGTTTGTGCCGCGCACGGCATCGATCCTTTCGTCTCCAACCCATGCGATGTCTTGGTGCGGCCGTTTCTCTATTCGCCGCTCTTCCTTCTGGAGGCCGGCGTGCACGAGCTCGGCGCCAATGTCCCGCTCGGCTTCGCGCTCGACATCGGATTCATTCTCTCGCTGCTGTGTCTGCCTGCAGCGCGGATGCGTCATGATTTCAGCGTGATGGCGCTCGCCGTGCTTTCAAGCGTCACAGCATTCGCTGTCGAACGCGGCAATTTCGAGCTTTCGCTTTTCATTGCCGCGGCCATTGCCGGGCGCCTCGCGCTCGGCCGCAGCGCCGTGACGCGGATGGTTGGCTATGGCTTGATGCTAGCTGCGGCGCTCGCCAAATATTTCCCCGCGGTTCTGATGGCGCTGACGTTGCGCGAACGGCCGCGACTCTTCTTCGCCGTCAATGCAATCGCCGCCGCCGCGATCGCGACGTTTGTCTTCGGTTATCGTCACGATCTCCTGATCGCCTACGCCAACATGCCGCGCGAGGATTATTTCGGCGACATGTTCGGCGCGGTGACGCTGCCGTATGGGCTCCGGACGCTCTTTCCGGGATTCCCCGCCGGTGTCGCGCTTGCCGGCCTGACGCTGCTGGTGGTCATCGCGGCCATCCTGATGGCGCGGCAGACGGCGATTGCCGAGGCATATGATGATTTGCCGGAGGCCGAACGCGTCTTCCTCGCCATCGGTTGCCTGCTCATGGTCGGTTGCTTCTTCGCCGGCCAGAGCATCGCCTATCGCGGCATCCATCTGCTTTTCGCGTTGCCGGCGCTCGCTACGCTGGCACGGAGCGCGCGCAACCCAACCGTCCGGCAGCTATTTGCCGTGACCGTTCCGATCACGCTATTCCTGATGTGGCGCGAAGCCTTTCATCACTTCGCCATCCTCATCCTGCCCTCGGCGCTGCCGGCATGGTGGTTGGCTCAGCAATTCGCCTGGTGGTGGTTGATGGCTGTGCTGGCGGGCCTGTCGGTGTGTTTCATGCGCCATTCAACGATGGGCCAGATGGCTGCTGGACTGTGGCTGCCGCGGCTGTTCGGGGGGCCGCCGCTCGGCTTGCCCGGCGGCCGGAATCCGTCGTAGACACAGGCTCTTCCGGAACAATTGGGCGCGCCGGCCCGTTGTCGCTCGCAGGGAATGCATGACCAAGACGATCCTGGTAACCGGCGGCGCCGGCTATATCGGCAGCCACGCCTGCAAGGCGCTGGCACGGGCCGGTTACGAGCCAGTCGCCTATGACAATCTAGTGCGCGGCCATCGCGAAGCGGTGCGCTGGGGGCCGCTCGTCGAAGGCGATCTTGCCGACCGTGCCCTGGTCGCCGCGACGCTGAAGCGTCACCGCATCGCTGCCGTGATGCATTTCGCCGCCTTCGCTTATGTCGAAGAGTCGGTGCGCAAGCCGGCGCTCTATTTCCGCAACAATGTTATCAACACGCTCGGCCTGTTCGAAGCAATGCGCGAGGCCGGCACCAACCGGATCGTGTTTTCATCGACCTGCGCGACCTATGGCATGCCCGAGCGCATGCCCATTGCCGAAGACACGCCGCAACGCCCGGTCAATCCATATGGCGAAGGCAAGCTCATGGTCGAGCGCGCGCTGCAGTGGCTCGATCCCGCTTATGGCCTCAAATTCGCCGCGTTGCGCTACTTCAACGCCGCGGGTGCCGATCCCGACGGCGAAATCGGCGAAGACCACGAGCCTGAAACCCATCTCATTCCCCTGATCCTGCAGACCGCGCTGAAGCAGCGCGGCGAGATCGCCATCTACGGCACCGACTATCCGACGCCGGACGGCAGCGCGGTGCGCGATTACATCCACGTCCAGGATTTAGCCGAAGCGCACGTGCGCGCTTTGCAATATCTCGAAGACGACGGCGCCAGCGTCGCGCTCAATCTCGGCACCGGCAGCGGGCACTCAGTCCGCGAGACCATCGCCTGTGCCGAACGCATCACCGGCCTCAGCATTCCGAAACGCGAGGCGCCGCGGCGCGCCGGCGATCCGCCGATCTTGGTCGCCGACGCGCGCCGCGCGCGCGCCGTGCTCGGCTGGGAGGCGCGCGTGTCGGATCTCGACACCATCGTCGCCACCGCCTGGGCCTGGCATTCGTCGCGGGCGGGCCAAGCCGCGCCGGCGCGTGGTGCCGCGGGCCGCTGATGGCCATCGAGACCGCTGACCGCAGTATCGCGGCGCCGGTTTCCGCAGCGCCGGATGCGCCCATTCGGGTCTCGGGCAAGTTCTTCTTCCAGGGTGAGGCCAAGCTATTCGTTAAAGGCGTGACCTATGGGCCGTTTGCGCCGGGTGCAGACGGCACGCAATTTCCGCCGCGCGAGATCGTGAAGCGCGACTTCGCGCTGATGGCCGAGCTCGGCGCCAACACCCTGCGCGTCTTCACCGCGCCTCCGGTGTGGCTGCTCGACGAGGCGCATGCCGCGGGCCTCAAGGTGCTGGCTGGAATTCCATGGTCGCAGCACGTGACCTTTCTCGACGATACGGCGATCGAGAGCGAAGTCGTGCGCTCGGTCGGCGCGGCGATCCAAGCGATCAAGGGTCATCCGGCGATCTTCGCCTATCTTATCGGCAACGAAATTCCGCCCGACATGGTGCGCTGGCACGGCCCCGACCGCGTGCGCGCCTTCCTCAAGCAGTTGGTTGCCACCGCCAAGGCGATCGATCCCGACCGGCTGGTCAGTTATGCCAATTTCCCGTCGACCGAGTATCTGACGATCGATTTCGGCGATTTCGTCTGCTTCAACGTCTATCTGCACCAGGAGGCGGCGTTCCGCCGCTATCTGTCGCGGCTGCACAATCTGGCGATCGACCGGCCGCTGGTGCTAACCGAATTCGGCATCGATTCGATGCGGGAAGGCGTGGATGGTCAAGCGCGCACGTTGACCTGGCAGGTACGCACCGCCTTCGAGATGGGCTGCGCCGGCGCCTTCGTCTTCGCCTGGACCGATGAGTGGTTCACCGGCGGTCATCTGATCGAGGATTGGGCCTTCGGTCTGGTCGACCGCGC
>DASQGX010000211.1:0-8570 GCA_035632395.1 Allostellaceae bacterium | reverse complement strand
GAGCCGATGCCGCGCGGTCCATTGATCGACCTTGCGCATACCCGCATGCAGCGCCGCGCGCAGATCCTCGCGCAGGCTCAACGGCCACAGGCCAAACACCGGATGGCTGCGGCCGTTCGAAGCGGCACAGGCGAGATCGTGACGTCCGTCCTTCACCGCGTCGGCGAGCCGCGTGACTAGGTCCGTCGGCAGAAACGGCGCGTCGGTGGCGAAGCTGGCGACGTGCGTCGCGCCGGCGACGTTGGCTGCCGCCCAGTCGAGGCCGGCGAGCACGCCGGCAAGCGGTCCGGCGAAATCGGGAATGCTGTCGCTGACGACGGGCAGGCCAAATTGCTCGAAACGCGCCGGATCACCGTTGGCATTGAGCACCAGCGCCGCCACTTGCGGCCGTGCGCGGGCGATGACACGTGCGAGAATAGGCGTGCCGCCGACGATGCGCAGCGATTTATCGCCGCCGCCCATTCGGCGCGACAGCCCGCCCGCAAGCAGGACGCCGGCGATGGTCGGCGGCGGTGTCACACCGCATCCTCGGCAAGCGACGCCTTGCGCCGGTGGCGCGGGCTTTCACCCTCAACGGTCGCGCCATCGTCGTCGCGGACGATGCGCGCCTCGCCCGACAGGGCGACGAAACGCTTGCCGCGGGCGCGGCCGATCAGCGTCAGGTTCGCTCGCTTCGCGAGATCGACGCCCCAGGCCGTAAAGCCCGAGCGCGACACCAGGATGGGAATGCCCATCTGCACCGTCTTGATCACCATCTCCGACGTCAGCCGGCCGGTGGTGTAGAAGATCTTGCCCTTGGGCGAGACGTCGTTCATGCGCATGTAGCCGGCGATCTTGTCGATCGCGTTGTGCCGGCCAACATCCTCCATGTAGACGAGCGGCCGGTCTTCTTCGCACAGCACGCAGCCGTGGATCGCGCCGGCGGCGAGATAGAGACTTGGCGCGGTGTTGATCTTCTTGGTCAGCGCATAGAGCCACGAGGTCTTCAGCACCGCCTTGGGATCGAGCCGCACGTCGTCGAACTTTTCCATCAAATCGCCGAACACCGTGCCCTGGGCACAGCCCGAGGTCAGCGTCTTCTTGCGCAGCTTTTTCTCGTAATCGGTCTTGCGCTTTGTGCGGACGACGACGGTTTCGAGCTCGTCGTCGTAATCGATGCTGGTGATCACGTCGTCCGGCCGCAGCATGTTCTGGTTCACCAGATAGCCGACAGCGAGATAATCGGGATAATCGCCGACCGTCATCATGGTGACGATCTCCTGTCCGTTGAGGAACAGAGTCAGCGGCCGTTCGACCACCACCTGGGTTTCGATGCGCTGGCCGCTTTCGTCGACGCCTGCGACCGTACGCGTCAGGCGCGGATCGTCGGGATTCGGCCGGATGGCGAATTCTTTCATGCGCAAGATGATGGGACTTGTCCGTGACGTCTGCAAGGCCGCCTGACCGCAACCAACCCCCTGAATACCCGTGCAGAATTCGGGGGCGAAATTCCGTTTCGGACGCTATGCTAGGCGCCCTCGCCGCCTTATATCTTCTCCATGGCAATGATCGATCCGTTCGGCCGCTCCATCACCTACCTGCGCGTTTCGGTCACCGACCGCTGCGACTTCCGCTGCGTCTATTGCATGGCCGAGGACATGGCGTTCCTGCCCAAGGCCGAAGTGCTGACGCTCGAGGAGCTCGATCGCGCCGCCAGCGCCTTCGTGCGCCTGGGCGTGCGCAAGCTGCGCCTCACGGGCGGCGAGCCGCTGGTGCGGCGCAACGTCATGTCGCTGATCCGTGGCCTCGGCCGTCACCTGACGACCGGCGATCTCGACGAGCTGACCCTTACCACCAACGGCAGCCAGCTCGCGCGCTATGCCGGCGCGCTCAAGGCCGCCGGCATGCAGCGGATCAACGTCTCCCTCGATACGCTGGATCCCGCGAAGTTCACCGCCATCACCCGCTGGGGCAAGCTCGACCAGGTGCTCGATGGCTTGCGCGCGGCGAAGGACGCGGGCCTGGCGATCAAGATCAACACCGTCGCGCTCAAAGGCGTCAACGAGGACGAGCTCGACCGTCTCGTCGCCTGGTGCGGCGAGCAGGGCTACGACCAGACGCTGATCGAAGTCATGCCGATGGGCGAGATTGGCGAAGGCGCGCGGCTCGAACAATATCTCCCACTCTCTGTCGTGCGCGCGAAACTCAAAACGAGATGGACGCTCGACGAAACCGATTACCGGACCGGCGGACCGGCGCGCTATTACGTTGTGCGCGAAACCGGCCGGCGCCTCGGCTTCATCACGCCGCTGACGCACAATTTCTGCGAGAGCTGCAACCGCGTGCGGCTGACCTGCACCGGCACGCTCTATATGTGTCTCGGCCAACAGGACGCCGCCGATCTGCGCGCACCGCTGCGTGCGTCGGAAAGCGATGCGCCGCTCGAAGACGCGATCCGCGAAGCGATCGCGCGCAAGCCCAAGGGCCATGACTTCGTCATCGACCGCCGCCATCCGGCGGCTTCGGTGCCGCGCCACATGAGCGTCACCGGCGGCTGAACCGAAAACCGTGACTGCCGACCGCTCCATAGGCTTCGCCGCGAGCGAGGCGCCCGAAGCGCAAAAAGCGCTCGCCGAGCTCAAGCACCGCTACGGCGACGTGTCGCCCGAAAAGGCCGATATCATCGTCGCGCTCGGCGGTGACGGCTTCATGCTCGAAACGCTGCACCGCTACCTCGACCGCAAGGTGCCGTTCTACGGCATGCATCGCGGCAGCGTCGGCTTCCTGATGAACAATTACGATCCCGAAGGGCTCGTCGAGCGCATCGCGCGCGCCGAGCCGGTCGCGATCAATCCGCTCGAGATGACGGCGCGCGACGCGCGCGGTCAGATTTATAGCGCGCTCGCGATCAACGAAGTTTCGCTAACCCGCCAGGGCCGCCAGGTCGCCAAGATCAAGATCATCGTCGACGGCCAGGTGCGCCTGCCCGAGCTGATGGCCGACGGCGTGATGGTGGCGACGCCGATCGGCAGCACCGCCTATAACCTGTCGGCGCATGGGCCCATCGTTCCTCTGGGTTCGAACCTGTTGGCGCTGACGCCGGTCAGCACCTTCCGGCCGCGACGCTGGCGCGGCGCGCTGCTGCCGCAGACCGCGCGCATCCGCTTCGAGACGCTCGAGGCCGAACGCCGGCCGGTAACCGTCGCTGCCGACTACACCGAAGTGCACGACGTGCTTTCGGTCGACGTGCGCCAGACGCTCGACGTCTCCTTCACCCTGCTCTTCGACCCCGAGCACAATTTCACCGAGCGGGTGATGAAGGAGCAGTTCGCCACCTGATCGCGCGTTTAGCGCCAGTGCGGCCTAGCGCGGCCGGTCGGCGCTGGGGCATAGTGACATCATGAAGACACTGTCGCCCGTCGCGATGATCCGCAAACTCGTGGGCTTCGACACCACCAGCCGCGAAAGCAACCTGGCGCTGATCGAGTTCGCGCGCGACTGGCTCGACGGCTTCGGCATCAAGTCCGAACTGGTGTTCGACGGAGCGCGGCGCAAGGCCAACCTGTTCGCCACCATCGGTCCGGAGGACAAGCCCGGCATTCTGCTCTCGGGTCACAGCGACGTCGTGCCGGTCGACGGCCAGGATTGGCATTCCGAACCGTTCGCGGCGACCGAGAAGGACGACCGGCTTTACGCCCGCGGCAGCTCGGACATGAAGAGCTTTATCGCGATCGCGCTGGCGCTGGTACCGGAGTTCGTCGCTGCTAAGCTCAAGACGCCAGTCCATATCGGCATCACCTATGACGAGGAAGTCGGCTGCCTCGGCGTGCGGCCGCTGATCGCTGCGCTGGCCAAGCACAACGTCAAGCCGCGGCTGTGCATCATCGGCGAGCCGACGATGATGCAGCCGGTGATCGCCAACAAGGGCAAACGCAGCTATGCCTGCCGCGTGCGCGGCCATGAAAGCCACTCGGCACTCGCCCATGTCGGTGTCAATGCGGTCGAGACCGCGGCTGAGATCGTCGCCCACCTCAAGGCGATGGCGCGCCAGCGGCGCAAGGACGGCCCGTTCGATCGCGATTTCACGCCGCCTTACAGCACCATCCACGTCGGCACCATTCAGGGCGGCACGGCGCTCAACATCGTGCCGCGCGACTGCCGCTTTGAGTTCGAGATCCGCGACCTGCCGGGCGACAATGCCGGCGCCATTCGCGGCGACGTCGAACGCTTCGCCAAGGGCCTGCTGCCCGAAATGCACGCGGTGAGCGGCGACGCTACAATCGAATTCGACGAGCTTAACGTGACGCCGCCGCTGTCGACCGCACCCGACGCCGAGATCGTCCAGCTGGCGCAGGCGCTGTCGGGCGCCAACGCCACCGGCAAGGTGAGCTACACCACCGAAGGCGGCCTCTATCAGCAAGGCGGTATTCCGACGGTGATCTGCGGACCCGGTTCGATCGAACAGGCGCACCGGCCGGACGAATTCATCGCCCTCGATCAGGTGAAGCAATGCGAGGCGTTCATGCAACGGCTGCTGGAACGCTGCGCCCGCTGAGCGCCATGGCGACGCGAATTCCGATCGAGATCGAGGCGCCCGATCTCGCGCCCTATGCCGCCGGCAATGCCGGCATCCCCTATATGATGAGCTTCCGCGCCGCCGCGCCCGGTCCGTACGTGGTGCTCAATGCGCTGATGCATGGCAACGAGATCTGCGGCGCGATCGCGCTCGACCATCTGCTGCAACACAAGGTCGTGCCGGCGCGCGGCACCCTCGCCTTCGTCTTCTGCAACGTCGACGCTTATCGCAGCTTCGATCCGGCCGCGCCCAATGCGTCGCGTTATATCGACGAAGACATGAACCGCGTCTGGGACCGCGCGACGCTCGACGGCAAGCGGCACAGTTCCGAGCTGATGCGCGCGCGAACGCTGCGCCCGGTCTTCGACACCGCCGATTACCTGCTCGATCTTCATTCGATGCAGTTCGGCGGCACGCCGCTCATCCTTGCCGGTATGGTCGAGAAGAGCGTCGCCCTTGCACTGCGTCTGGGAAAGCCGTCGGTGATCGTCCGCGACCGCGGCCATGTTGCCGGTCCGCGGCTGCGCGACTACGCTGCTTTCGCCGATGCGGCATCGCCCAAGACTGCACTGCTGGTTGAATGTGGTCAGCATTGGGAAAAGAGTTCGGCCGAAGTGGCAATCATGGCCTGCTATCGCTTCCTGAGCGCCTGCGGCGTCATCGACCCGCCGCAAACAGCGGAGAACGGGCCGGGCCGGCATCCGCCGCAACGCGTCATCGAGGTCACCGACGCGGTAACGGTGGCCAGCGACGATTTCCGCTTTGTCGTGCCCTATCGCGGCCTCGAGGTGATTTCCAAGGCCGGCACCGAGATCGCGCGCGACGGCGGCCGCGCCGTCGTCACGCCCTATGACAATTGCGTGCTGGTGATGCCGTCGCCGCAATTGTCGCGCGGCCAGACCGCCGTGCGTCTCGGCCGCTACGTACCGTGAGTCGCGAGCGTCCGCGCAACGCCGCCAGCCGCTGGTCGCAGCGCGTGACTCAAACCAGCAGCGCGCTTGACCTCAATCACGCCGTCTTCACCTGGCGCGATCCCAAGCGCATCGCGCGGTCGCTCAGCCGCTCGGCCGAAGAAAGCACGCGCCGCAAGGCTGGGCCGTACCAGTCGGCGATGTCGATGCTCAATTTCTACATCAATCGCGCCGGACGCAATTTGCCGGCGGCGCAGAAGAAAGTGCTGCAGCGCGCCAAACTTGAACTGCGCAAGCTCTACGGCCGCACCTGAACTTCGCGGAATTCGAGCGCAAGTGCCGGAGTGAATCCACGCCGCCGGTGCGGCACGGTTCATCCATCGAGAGAAGGATGGATCCATGCACCGTACCTGCGAACCCGCGATCCTCTATTTCGGCACGCCTATCGTTCTGATCAGCACCGTCAACGAAGACGGTTCCTACAATCTCGCACCAATGTCGTCGGCGTGGTGGCTAGGCTGGCGCTGTTTGCTCGGCCTCGCCGCCTCGTCGCAGACGCCACAGAACATGTTGCGGACGCGCGAATGCGTGCTCAACCTGCCGAGTGCGGCCCAAGTCGCCGCGGTCAATCGCCTCGCCAAGACTACCGGCACGGAAGCGGTGCCCGCCGTCAAGCAGCGCCGCGGCTATCGTTTCGTGCGCGACAAGTTCGCCCTCGCCGGCCTGACGCCCGATCCGGCCGAGACCGTCGCGGCGCCGCGCGTGCGCGAATGTCCGGTGCAACTCGAAGCCACGGTCGAAGCGGTCTATCCGCTGGCACAGAACGATCCGGCGCGGCGCGGCCGGCAGGTCGCCTTCGAAGTGCGCATCCGTTGCGCCCATATCGAGGAATCGATCCTGATGGACGGCGAGCCCAACCGCGTCGATCCCGACAAATGGCGGCCGCTGATTATGAGCTTCCAGAATTTCTACGGCCTGACGCCGGACCAGCTGCACCCGTCGACGCTGGCCGAGATTCCGGAGGCGCTGTATCGCGGCTAGTCGCCAGCGATGGATTTCAATTTCTCGGCCGCGAGACGTTTCGCCGCGTCGCTCTTGTCACCGAGCTTGACCGCGACGTGGCCGTTCTTCTGTGCGAAGCCGAGATAGCGATACGAGAAGCCGCTGTCGCGGATGAACTCTTGAAACGCCTTGAATTCGTGCCGTTCCCAGTTCGGATAGTTGAAATACTCGTCGAACACGATGACCGCGCCCGGACCGAGCCGCGGCGCGAGCTGATCGAGCACGGTCTTGGTCGACGAATAGAGATCGCAGTCGACGTGCAGGAATGCGACCGGCCCCGCTTGCGCACGCAGGAATTCGGGCAGCGTCTTGTCGAACCAGCCTTTGTGCAGCGTCACATTCGCCGGCACCTGCGGCAGCGCGCCGTGGCGCGAGAATTTGCCGGCGCGCTCGAAGGTGCCGGACCACGCCTCGGGCAGGCCTTCGAAACTGTCGAAACCGTGCAGCGCGCGGCCACTCGCACCCAAATGCCGCAAGCTGCCGCCGTCGGCGACGCCGAATTCGAGCGCCAGGCCGTCCTTTGCTGCGGCACCGAGCGCGAACGACAACAGGTCCCAGCGGTCGGCGAAGATGGTCGCGTCGCGCATGTAGCGCTCGATGTAGTCGAGGCTGCGCTCGCGTGCGCGCGCCTGCAGGCCGGTGATCAGATAGCGGCCGTGATATTTGAGCGCGAAGCGGCGATAGAGCCGCTCGCTCCAAGACAGCGGCCGGCGTTCGCTCATGCCTTGTCTCCCAGCGTCGCCAGCTTGAGCTCGATCAGCAGCGGATAGAGCGCCGAGAACAGCGCCAGCGCGATGCCGTATGCGCCTTCGCGGTAGCCACGGCGCGCGACGTAGCTTTTCCAGCCGCGGCTCCAGAAACGGCGGAAGGCCTGCGCCACATTGGGCGTGCGGCCGGCGTCGCGCGCGTCGAGCGCCGCCAGGTCCGTATAGCGGTTGAGCCGCGCGAACAGATCGGAGAAATCGCGATCGACGTAATGCAGCATTGGGTTCTCGAGGGTGCGGCTCTTGCCGTGAAGCTCGATCTTGGGATGGACGCGGCCGCCGAGCACGCGCTTCGCCCCTTTGCGGAACAACACCGGCTTGGCGGCCACGCCGTTATAAGCGCCCCAGCCGTATCGCACCAGCCGGCTGCCGATATGGTTGGCCATCGGCACGAGGTAATATTCCGCCTTGGGTGCAGCCAGCGTGGCGGCGATCTCGGTCGCGAGTTCGGGCGTCACGCGTTCGTCGGCATCGACTTCGAGGATCCAGGGGCCGGCGCAGGCCTCATAGCCGGCAGTGCGGCGCGGACCCTCGAGGTCCCACGCCCCCTCGACGACTTTGGCGCCGGCACTGCGCGCGATCGCCGCCGAAGCGTCAGTCGAGCGGTCGAGCAGCACGACGATCTCGCCGGCGAATCGCAGCGTGTCGAGACAGGCGCCCAGCTGTGCCGCCTCGTTGCGCGCCACCACCAGCGCCGACAGCTTCGCCGAATCCGCCATTCCTCCCCTACCCGGCGGAACATGGCCACGGGCCGGCGCTTGCCGTCAATGCCCACACCGCGACCAGAACTGTCCCGCCGGGCACAGCCGGCGAAGTTTTCGCTCCGGCCGCCTTCCGTCCGGGTAATTCGCTGAGCCACGCCCGCTGGCCGTTGTTTTGCCCGATGGGAATTCCTACTCTCTTGAACGGGAGGCGGGCATCGGGCCAATGACGCTCGCGCAGGTAACGCTGGACGACAAATACACCCTGCCTTCCGGGCGGGTATTCCTGTCCGGCGTGCAGGCGCTGGTGCGGCTGCCGATGCTCCAGCAGGAACGCGACCGCGCCGCCGGCCTCAAGACCGCCGGCTTCATCTCGGGCTATCGCGGCTCGCCCCTGGCCGTCTACGACGCGGCGTTGCACCAGGCGCGCAGCCACCTCGCCGCGCACGACATCCATTTCCAGCCCGGCGTCAACGAAGACATCGCTGCCACCGCGCTGTGGGGCAGCCAGCAGGTCAATCTCTATCCGACGGCGAAGTTCGACGGCGTCTTCGGCATCTGGTACGGCAAGGGTCCG
>DASQGX010000210.1:0-3763 GCA_035632395.1 Allostellaceae bacterium | reverse complement strand
CCACAACTATCGCCGCAAGAACGGCCATCGCCAGGCGATGACGGTTCTGCGCATCACCGGCATTCGCGCCGGTTAATGGAGAGCGCTCATGGCGCATAAGAAAGCTGGCGGCTCGTCGCGCAACGGCCGCGATTCACGGGGTCGCCGCCTCGGCTTGAAGCGGGCCGGTGGCGAGATCGTCGTGCCGGGTAACATCCTGGTGCGGCAGCGCGGCACCAAATTCCACGCCGGCCGCAATGTCGGCCAGGGCCGCGACCACACCCTGTTCGCATTGACCGAAGGTGCCGTGCGCTTCCACACCACGAGCGCCGGCCGCACTTTCGTGTCGGTCGAGCCGGGCCCGGCGGAGGCTGCGGAGTAGGCACTTCACCCGAACCGGCGCGACGCGCTAGACTGAATGCAAAGGGGGAATGGCCGCATTCCCCCTTTTTCGTTTGGGGGACAGGCGGCCGGTATCCGATGAAATTCCTGGATCAGGCGAAGATTTATCTCAAGAGCGGCCACGGCGGTGCCGGCGCCGTCAGCTTTCGCCGCGAAAAATTCATCGAGTTCGGCGGGCCGGATGGCGGCAATGGCGGCCGCGGCGGCGACGTCGTCGTCGAGAGCGTCGCCAACCTCAACACGCTGATCGATTACCGCTATCAGCAGCACTTCAAGGCCGAAGGCGGCCACCACGGCATGGGCGCCAATCGCTCGGGTGCCGACGGCAAGTCGCTGGTGCTGCGCGTGCCGGTCGGTACGCAGATCCTCGACGAGGATAACGAGAACGTGCTGCTCGATCTCAAGCGGGCCGGCGAACGCCGTGTGTTGCTCAAAGGCGGCGACGGCGGCTTCGGCAATACCAATTATAAGAGTGCAACCAATCGTGCGCCGCGCAAGGCCGGCAAAGGCTGGCCCGGCGAGGAGCGCTGGGTGTGGCTGCGCCTTAAGCTGATCGCCGACGCCGGCCTCGTCGGCCTGCCCAATGCCGGCAAGTCGACGCTGCTCGCCGCGGTGTCGCGCGCCAAGCCGAAGATCGCGGACTATCCCTTCACCACGCTGAAGCCGCAGCTCGGCGTCGTGCGCGTGCACGACGAGGAATTCGTGCTCGCCGATTTGCCCGGCCTGATCGAAGGCGCTAGCGAAGGCACCGGCCTTGGCCACCGCTTTCTCGGTCATGTCGAGCGCTGCGCCGCTATCCTGCATCTGATCGACGCGACGCTCGACGACGTGGTCGGCGCCTGGCGCACCATCCGCGCCGAACTCGAAGCGTACGGTCACGGCCTGGCCGACAAGACCGAGCTCATCGCGCTCAACAAGGCGGATGCCGTTCCGGCGGCGGAAATGGAAAAGAAACGCAAAGCGCTCAAGCGCGCTAGCCGCCGCGAGCCGCTCGTGATGTCGGCGGCAACCGGCGCTGACGTCGACAAGGTGATGCAGGCGGTCGCCGCGATCGTCCGTGCGGCACGCCGCGACGCGGCACGGACGGCGACCGAGGAAGCAGAGGCCGGATGAGCCAGACCCTCGCCGCCTCGAAGCGCCTGATCGTCAAGATTGGCTCGGCCCTGCTAGCCGACGACAAGACCGGCGAGCCGCGGCGCGCCTGGCTCGAGGCGCTGTTGGCGGACATCGCCACGTTGCGCAAGAAGGGCACGGCGGTGGTGATCGTCACCTCCGGCGCGGTCGCTATCGGCCGCCGCCATCTCAAGCTGCCGTCCGGTCCCTTGCGTCTCGAAGAAAAGCAGGCCGCTGCGGCGGCTGGGCAGGTTCGTCTCGCCCACGTCTACCAGGAGGCGGCGACGCGGCACGGCATTGTCGTGGCGCAGATCCTGCTCACGCCTGAAGATACCGAGGAACGCCGCCGCCATCTCAATGCGCGCGCCACGATCGAGCAGCTGCTGGTGCTCGGAGCCATGCCGGTGATCAACGAGAATGACACCGTGGCAACGGCCGAACTGCGCTTCGGCGACAATGACCGTCTCGCGGCGCGCGTGGCACAGATGATCAGCGCCGATACGCTCGTGCTGCTGTCCGACATCGACGGGCTCTATACCGCCGATCCGCGCCGTGACAAATCGGCCAAGCACGTGCCCGAGTGCCGCGAGATCACGCCCGAAATCGAAGCGATGGCCGGCAAGGCGCCGCCGGGCTCATCGTCGGGCGGCATGGTGACCAAACTCGCGGCGGCGCGCATCTGCCTTGCCGCAGGCTGCCGTATGGCGATTGCCAAGGGCGAGACGCTGCACGCGCTGGCCGCGCTCGACAAAGGCGGGCGCGCGACTTGGTTCCTGCCTGCTGCCGAGCCGCTGACGGCGCGCAAGCGCTGGATCGCAGGCGCGGTCAACCCGGCCGGTGTGCTGGTGATCGACGACGGCGCGGCGCGCGCCCTGAAGCGGGGTACCAGTCTGCTGCCCGCTGGCGTGACACGGGTCGAAGGCGAGTTCCAGCGCGGCGACGCGGTCATCGTCCGCGCCAAGGATGGGCACGAACTGGCGCGTGGATTATCGGCCTATTCGAGCAGCGATGCGCGCGCCATCGCCGGCCATAAAAGCGGTGAAATCGAAGCCATCCTCGGCTACCGTGGCCGCGACGAGATGATCCACCGCGACGATCTGGTGGTGACATGACAGCGCTCGAAACCACCGACGACCGGGCGAGCGAAAAGCTGCGCGACACGATGCAGGGGCTGGGTCAAGCGGCGCGCGCCGCTGCCGCAACTCTTGCGCGCGCCTCGGCCGACCAGCGCACCGACGCACTCAACCACGCGGCAGGCGCGATCCGCGCCGCGCGCGGCACAGTCGTCGAGGCCAACCGCCGGGACTTGCAGTCGGCGCATGACAAGCAATTGTCGCCGGCGATGATCGACCGGCTGATGCTCGACGACGAACGCATCGAGGCGATGGCCAGCGGGCTGGCGGAAGTGGCGTCCCTGCCCGACCCCGTCGGCACCGTTCTGGCCTCTTGGACGCGGCCCAATGGCCTCAAGATCGAGCGTGTGCGCGTGCCCCTAGGCGTCATCGGCATCATCTATGAATCGCGGCCCAACGTGACCGCTGACGCCGGCGGCCTATGTATCCGCTCGGGTAACGCCGCCATCCTGCGCGGCGGTTCAGAAAGCTTTCATTCGTCGCGCGCGATCGTCGCCGCGATCGAGACCGGGCTCGAACGCGCCAAGCTGCCGCGCGCCGCTGTGCAACTGGTGCCGACTACTGACCGCGCCGCTGTCGGCCACATGCTGGCGATGAACGATCTGATCGACGTCATCGTGCCGCGCGGCGGCCGCTCGCTGATCGAGCGGGTGCAGACCGAGAGCCGACTGCCGGTCATCGCGCATCTCGAAGGCGTCTGCCACGTCTATCTCGATCGCGCCGCCGATCCGGTCAAGGCGCGCAAGATCGTACTCAATGCCAAGATGCGCCGCACCGGCGTGTGCGGCGCCGCTGAGACGCTGCTGGTGGACCGCGCTGTCGCTGCGACCCTGCTGCCGCCGATCCTTAGCGACCTGCATGGCGCCGGCTGCGAGATCCGCGGCGACGAAGCGGTGCGCGCGCTCGACCGCGCCGCCAAGAACGCGACCGAGCAGGATTGGTACGCCGAATATCTCGATGCGATCCTTGCGGTGAAGGTGGTGGACGGGCTCGACGCCGCGATCCGCCACGTCAATCACTACGGCTCGCATCATACGGACGCGATCGTGACCGAGGAGAAGGCGGCGGCTGAGAAGTTCCTGACCGAGGTCGACAGCGCGATTGTATTGGTCAATGCCTCGACCCAGTTCGCCGAC
>DASQGX010000209.1:0-5088 GCA_035632395.1 Allostellaceae bacterium | reverse complement strand
CGCCGGCACGGCCCGTTTAGCGGCGTCGAAAAGCTGCGCCGCGGTCATGGCGCCAAGCGTATAGGTCGGGAAATAGCCCCAAGCGCCATCGTACCAGTGGATGTCCTGGAGGCAGCCGTTGCGGTCGTCGGGCGGCGTCACGTCCAGCAGCCGCTCCATACCTTCCGACCAGGCGTCCGGCAGATCGCCGAGATCGAGCTCGTCGGCGATCAATGCACGCTCAAGCCGGTAGCGCAGGATGACGTGCGCCGGATAGGTCACCTCATCGGCGTCGACCCGAATCAACGAGCGCGCGACGCGCGTGCCGAGGCGATAGAGATTTTCGGCCGTCCATTCCGGTCCGCTGCCACCGAAGCAGTCGCGCAGTATCGGCGCCGCGAATTCGAGGAATTCGCGCGAACGGCAGACCTGCATTTCAATGAGCAACGACTGGCTCTCGTGGATACTCATGCCGCGCGCTTCGCCGACCGGCTGGCGGCGCCACGCCGCCGGCAAACCACGTTCATAAAGCGCGTGACCGGTTTCGTGCAGCACGCCCATCAGGGCACGCGCGAAATCGGCTTCGTCGTAGCGCGTGGTGATGCGCACGTCGTCGGCCGTGCCGCCGCAGAACGGATGCAGGCTCTGGTCGAGCCGGCCGTGATCAAACTCGAAGCCGAGTCGGACCATCAACTGGTGTGCCGCCTGGCGTTGCGCTTCGACCGGAAACGGACCAGCGGGCCGCAGCGCCGGCGGGCGCGCTGCCTGGGCCGCCAACGCGCCTTCGATCAACGCCGGCAGCCGTTCGGCCAGATGGTCGAAGAGACGGTCGATCTCGGCGACGCGGCCGCCGGGCTCGAACTGGTCGAGCAAGGCCTCGTACGGCGACATATCGAGTTTCGCTGCCTTGACCGCGGCAACCTCGCGCGTTAGGTCGAGGACGCGTTGCAGTAGCGGTTGAATGTTGGCGAAGTCGTTCGCCGGCCGCGCCTTGCGCCACACCATCTCGCATTCCGAGCAGGCGCGCGAATAGGCTGCGACCAGATCGGCGGGCACTGCGGTGGCGTGCAACCAAAGCCGGCGCATTTCGGTGAGATTGGCGCGCTGCCAATCGTCGAGGCCGTCGCGTCCGGCATCGTCCATCAGGTCGGCAAGGCGCGGATCGGCAAGGATCTCGTGCGCGATGACCCTGAGTTCGGCAAGTTGCTCGGCGCGCGCCACCGCGCCGCCGTCAGGCATCATCGCGGCAGTGTCCCAATTCAACATCGCCACCGCCTCGTTGACGAGACCGAGGCGCCGGAAGCGCGCCTCGAGTGTGGCGTAGGCGGCAGTCATGCGCGCTCCTTCAGCCGGCGGCGGGCGAAGATGGCGTAGATCTGCACCAAGCCGGCCGCCAGAGCATACCAAGTGATGGCATAGGAGAGATGATGATTGGGCAGATCGATTGCCGTCTGTCCGCCTTTTGGCCAGCCACCCGGATTGGGTTTCGCGTCGGCGTCGATGTAATACGGCAGGACATCGGCGTGCGGCGCGGCAGCAACAGCCATTGCCCGCACGTCGACGAAATACCATTCATTACGCGTCGGCTGGTTGTCGGGCGTGAACCAGGACGGGCGGCCGCGATCGAGGCGCAGCGGTCCGCTGACCTGCGTCGGACCGGCGATCTCGCCGGCGCGGCGGCTGGCCGGCATCGCGAGCGCGGTCGGCACGAAGCCGCGATCGACCAGCAGCACCTCGCCGTCGTCCAACACAAAAGGCGTCACGATATCGAAACCGGCGGTGCCGTCGTCGGCGATCGCCGCCACCGGCATCTCACGCCCGTTGAGGAAATGGCCGCTGGCGTGCACTGGATGGTATTCGAGCCCTTGCGCCGCCGCGAGGTTCGCCGGGGCCGGTACCGGCGGGAGATGGAACGCGGCCTGGCGCGCCGCAATCAGCCCTTCTTTCCAATGCAATCTCTGGACCTGCCAGGTGCCGAGGCCGATCAGGATAACGAAACCGACCGCCGCCCAGACGCTCGGCCAGAGCAGCGAGCGCCTCACGGCGCCGCAGGTCCGCTGCCGAGGGCGCGGTGCCGGTATTGCTGGGCGATGAGGATCGCCTTCAGCGGCCGCAGCAGCACGATGCCGCCGACGATCGTCACTGGCGTCCACAGCACGATATGAACCCAGAGGGGTGGCGCAAAAACGATCTCGACCACCAATGCACCGGCGACCACCAAGGCGCCGAGCACGAACATCACCAATACCGCCGGCCCGTCACCAGCATCTTCCGCGCGGAGATCGAGTCCGCAGTGGGTGCAGCGCGCCGTTACCGCGAGCAGGCCGGCGAACAATCGGCCTTCGCCGCAACGCGGACAGCGACAATGCAATGCAACCGATAGCAGCGAGACCGGCGCATGATCCGCGGCCCGCATACGGTCACTCGGCGATATAAGCGCCGCCCGAACCCCACCAATAGACGCAGATGAACAGGAACAGCCAGACCACGTCGACGAAGTGCCAGTACCACGCCGCCGCCTCGAAGCCGAAATGATGATCCGGCTTGAAATGTCCGGCGATGGCGCGGAACAGGCACACGGCGAGGAATGTCGTGCCGATGATGACATGGAAGCCGTGGAAGCCGGTCGCCATGAAGAAGGTCGACGGATAGATGCCGTCTTTGAAGCCGAACGTCGCATGCGCGTATTCGAAGGCCTGCAGCGCCGTGAACGTCATACCCAGGAGCACCGTCACGATCAGGCCGCGCACCAGATTCTTGCGGTCGTTCTCAATCAGCGCGTGATGCGCCCAGGTTACGGTCGTGCCGGACAGCAAGAGCACCATCGTGTTGAGGAAGGCTATATCCCACGGATCGAACGGCCGGATGCCCTTGGGCGGCCAGACGCCGCCGACTGGATAGAGCGCCGAGGAGAAGAACGCCCAGAAGAAGGCGGAGAAAAACATCACCTCCGAGGCGATGAACAGCGCCATGCCGAAACGCAGGCCGATCTGCACCACCGGCGTGTGGAATCCCTGGAACTCGGCCTCGATGATGACATCGCGCCACCACACGAACATGATGCCGAGCACGCCGAGCATGCCCGCCGCCATGACCCACGGCGGTCCGCCGTGGAACCACCACACGGCGCCGCCAGTGAGCACGCCAGCGATGATCGAACCGACCAGCGGCCACGGGCTCGGGTCGACGAGGTGGTAAGGATGCTTGTGGCCGGCGTGGCCCGTTGCGTGGCTGGATTCGGTCATTGGTTCATCCTTCAGCGAAACTGGGCCCGAGTGGCGACGGGCACCGACGCGGTCTGGCCGGCGCCGTCTTGGTGCTGGGCACGAAACATGGTGTAGCTCAACGTGATCGTGTCGACATCGGCGTCGTTCGGATCGTTGACGATATCCGGGTCGACGAAGAAGGTCACCGTCAGGTCCTTCGCTTCACCGGGCGCAAGAGACTGCCGGGTGAAGCAGAAGCATTGCAGCTTGTCGAAATAGAGGCCGGTCTTGGCCGGCGTGACGTTGAAGGTGGCGGTGCCGGTAACCGGCACCGAGCCGCGATTGACCGTATGATAGGCGACCGTCTTGGTTTCGCCCGGATGCACCTGCACCGCCGATTGCAGCGGATGGAATTCCCAATCGAGATTGGGCGCAGTGTTGGCGTCGAAACGGACGGTGATGACGCGGCCCGGCACCGTGGCGGGCGGCGCGCTTTGGGCGCGCTGAGTCGTGCCATTGTAGCCAGTGACGGCGCAGAACAGTCGGTAGAGCGGCACCGACGCGACCACCAAAGCGATCATGCAACCCACCACGAGCAGCAGGCCGCTCACCGTCCGGCGTTTGCCACGATCGCCCGGTGTCACGACCAGACTCCCAGGCGCACCAGCGCAATCAAGTAGAAGAGCGCGACGACGCCCAGCAGCAGCAGCAGCAGGGCCCGGTTGCGCGAGCGGATGCGGCGCTGACGCTCGTCCATGAGCGCGAGCTCGCTCATGCCCCGAAGCCCGGGATCGCCAGGAGCCCGGGTGTGCGGTCGATCGCCATCAAGGCGAACAGCAGGAACAGGTAGAGGATCGAGAAGCCGAACATGCGCCGCGCTGCGCGATCGCTATCGTCGCACCGCACTGCAAGTGCGCACAGCGTGAACAGCGCCGACAGCACAAGTGCTGCCGCGCCATAGAGCCAGCCGGTCGCGTGCAGCAACGCCGGCGCCAGCGCCACCGGCCACAGCACGATGGTATAAAGCAGCATCTGCTTCTTGGTCTCAGCCTTGCCGGCAACCACCGGCAGCATCGGCACGCCGGCACGCGCGTAATCGCCCGCGCGATAAAGCGACAGCGCCCAGAAATGCGGCGGCGTCCAGAAGAAGATGAGCGCGAACAACGCCAGCGACGCGACACTGATGTTACCGGTCACCGCTGCCCAGCCGATCATCGGCGGAAAAGCGCCGGCGGCGCCGCCGATGACAATGTTCTGCGGTGTGCGGCGCTTGAGGCCGATCGTGTAGACGAAGACGTAGAAGCCGATGGCCAGTGCCAGCAGCGCCGCCGCTGCGGCATTGACCGCCAGGCCCATGACGATGACCGAGCTGACCGCGAGGACCGCGCCGAAGCCGAGTGCATCGCCCGGCACCATGCGGCCGGCCGGCAACGGCCGCCGGCGTGTGCGCTCCATCAACGCGTCAATATCGCGCTCGTACCACATGTTGATGGCGCCAGCCGCACCGGCGCCAACGGCGATGCACAGTACGGCAACGGCCGCCAGCAACGGATGCAAATGGCCGGGCGCGAGATAGAGCCCGACGAAACCGGTGAACACCACCAGCGACATCACCCGCGGCTTCAGCAGCGCGAAATAATCGCCGACCGCGGGAACGAAATCGGCCGGCGTCGCGCGCGAAAGCGCAACCGTCGCGGTATCGAGCGCCGGCAGGCTCATCGCTCAGTGGCCGGACGTCGAAGCGATATGCGGCAGTTCGTCATAGCTGTGGAACGGCGGCGGCGACGAGACCGTCCATTCGAGCGTCGTTGCGCCCTCGCCCCAGTAGTTCGCGCCCACCTTCCGCCCTGCGAGCAACGTGTGGAAGATGATGAAAACGAAGAACAGGGTCGAAGCGTAGGAG
>DASQGX010000208.1:0-9890 GCA_035632395.1 Allostellaceae bacterium | reverse complement strand
CTGTTCGACGAATTCGGCACCGGCATCATGGCTCCGCAGAGCGGTGTGCTGCTACACAGCCGCGGCAAGACGTTCCGCACCGTACCCGGCCATCCCAACGCCATCGCGCCGAACAAGCGGCCGCTGCACACCATCATACCTGGCATGTTGATCAAGGGCGGCCGCGCGATCATGCCCTTTGGAGTCATGGGAGGACATTACCAGGCCAACGGTCACGCGCATTATCTGTCGCAGATTCTCGACCGTGGCCTCGATCCGCAGGCGGCAGCGGAACAGCCGCGCAGCTTTGCGATCGACGGCATATTACAGCTCGAGCGCGGCATCACCGAAGACATCGCGAACGATCTCGCGCGCCGCGGGCATAAGGTCGTGCGGCCGGAAAAGCCGCTCGGTGGCGCGCAGGCGATCTGGATCGATCACGCAAGCGGGACGCTCACCGGCGGTTCCGATCCGCGCAAAGACGGCATGGCGCTGGGTTATTGAGACGCGGCAAAATCGCACAGCGTCTCCGTCTTCCATTCAACGCGGCGCTCGACTAAAAACTCCACTGCTGCGACTGGAATTTGCGCACTTCCACACAAAATTTGGGGTTTTAACTGGCGGAGTCGCCGTTAATACTGCGGGCAATGGCCGAACTCGAACTGAAATACGGCCTGGCCTTCGGCGACCTCTATCGCCGCGAAGGCCTGGCGAAGGTGGACGACGCGTTCCTAAATCATCTCGGCGAGGCCGACGCGCCATTGCGCGATTGCCTCGTCGCGGCGCGTGCCAATGGCGACGCGCTCGCCGGCAAGGATGAATCGGCGCTGTTGATCGATCTCGCGCCGCATCTCGAAGATTTCATCGGCGCCCTGTTCTGCATCGGCCGCGAATTGCGCGAGCTGCAAGCGCGGCACGACGCGCTGGCACCGATTCATACGGTGAAGCGGCTCTTTGTACAGCGTCGTGCAACCAAAGGCGTGACGCCGGAACAGGCGGCGGCGATCAATGGCCCCGCCCTGGCGGCTGAACTCGGGAAACATTTTGGTGAGCCGCTGACCGAACTCAGCTACGCGCGCCATGTCGCGCTGTGGCTCGACGACGAAACCGCCAACGCCGCCAAACTCGAACTCGCGGCGCGCTACGCCGCGTGGGCAACGCTGTCGCCGGCCGGCCGCGCTGCCCATCACACCGGCGTGCTATTCAAGCAGCCGCACAAGCTCGACATGCTCAATTTGGTGCATGTCGAAAAGCACGCTGTCGCTGGCACGACGGTCGATCGCTATCCGCAGGCGAAATGGCGCCAGCGCGACGGCTTCAAGCTGACCGACCCGGGAACCGATCTGCTCGGCGCGCTCGACAACGCCAACTACTGCATCTGGTGTCACGAGCAGGGCAAGGACAGCTGCTCGCACGGCCTCAAGGACAAGAAGACCGCTGTCTTCCAGAAAAGCCTCTTCGGCGTGACGCTCGCCGGCTGCCCACTGGAAGAAAAGGTGTCGGAGATGAACATGACGAAGGCGCGCGGCCATACGGTCGGCGCACTCGCCATCGCGGTCATCGACAATCCGATGGTCGCTGGCACCGGTCACCGCATCTGCAACGACTGCATGAAGGCCTGCATCTATCAGAAGCAGGAACCTGTCGACATTCCGCAGATCGAGACGCGCACGCTCAAGGACGTCCTCGAGCTGCCATGGGGCTTCGAGATCTACAGCCTGCTGACGCGCTGGAATCCGCTAAACTTGCGCCGGCCGCTGCCGAAGGCGCCAACCGGCTATTCGGTGCTCGTGGTCGGACTGGGGCCGGCCGGATTCACGTTGGCGCACCATTTGATGAACGACGGCCACACCGTGGTGGGTGTCGACGGACTCAAAATCGAGCCGCTGCCGGTCGAATTCTCCGGCACCGATCTTTCCGGCGCGCGCCGTTCGTTCAAACCGATCCGTGACATCGCCGAGATCCGTGAATCGCTCGACGACCGGCTAATGGCTGGATTTGGCGGCGTCGCCGAATACGGCATCACCGTGCGCTGGGACAAAAACTTCCTCAAGATGATCCGGCTGCTGCTTGAGCGCCGGGCCGAGTTCACGATGTTTGGCGGCGTCCGCTTCGGCGGCACGCTCACCATCGACGACGCCTTCGCGCTCGGCTTCGATCACATCGCGCTGTGCGCCGGCGCCGGCAAGCCGACGATCGTGACGATGAAGAATGGACTCGCGCGCGGCGTGCGCCAGGCGTCTGATTTCCTGATGGCGCTGCAGCTCACCGGTGCCGCCAAGACCAGCAGTATCGCCAATTTGACGGTGCGGCTGCCGGTCGTGGTGATCGGCGGTGGTCTGACGGCGATCGATACGGCGACAGAATCGCTCGCGTACTACGGCGTGCAGGTCGAGAAGTTCCTTGCACGTTACGAGACGCTGGTCGCCGAACGCGGCGAAGCGGCGGTGCGCGCCGAGTGGACCGACGAAGACGCGGCGACCGCCGAGGAATTCATCGCACATGCTCGCGCTCTGCGCGCCGAGCACGAAACGGCGGCGCGCGAGAAGCGGCAACCGCGGCTCGCCGCGCTCATCGATTCCTGGGGCGGCGTTACGATTGCCTATCGCCGGCGGCTGATCGATGCACCGAGCTACACGCTCAATCACGAGGAAGTCGCCAAGGCGATGGAAGAGGGCATCCGCTTTGCCGAGATGCTGGCGCCCGAAGAAGTCGGTCTCGACCGCTTCGGTCATGCCGCGTCCCTCAGGCTACAGAAATGGCGCTACGACGACGCGATCCGCAAGATGGTCGCCACCAACGAACACGTGACTTTGCCGGCTAAGACCATCCTGGTTGCGGCAGGAACCCAGCCGAATACGGTTCTCGGCCGGGAAGATCCACACAACGTCCAGCTCGACGGCCGTTATTTCCAGGCCTATGACGAAGACGGCCGGCCGGCCAAGCCTGAGACCGTCGCGAAGCCGACCGCCGTGCGCGTGCTGATGAGCGCGCGGTCTGACGGCCGCGCCATCAGCTTCTTCGGCGACCTGCATCCGTCGTTTGCCGGCAACGTCGTCAAGGCGATGGGTGGTGCGAAGCAAGGTTATCCAGTTGTGAGCCGCGTGCTGGCGCGCCGCAAACCGTCGATGACGTCGTCCGAGCCGTTGGTGGCGCGGCTCAATCGCGAGCTGCGGCCAACCGTGCACGACGTGCAGCGGTTGACGCCAACGATCGTCGAGGTCGTGGTTCATGCGCCGATCGCGGCGCGCGCCTTCCGTCCCGGCCAATTCTACCGCCTGCAAAATTACGAGGCGCTGGCGCCGCGTATCGACGGCACTAGTTTGGCGATGGAAGGCCTCGCATTGACCGGCGCCTGGGTCGACCGCGACAAAGGGTTGCTGTCGACCATCGTGCTGGAGATGGGCGGCTCGTCGGACCTGTGCACGCTGCTTGAGAAGGGCGAGCCGGTGATCCTGATGGGTCCGACCGGTACGCCGACCGAGACGCCCGGCGGCGAGACCGCGCTCTTGGTTGGTGGTGGCTTGGGTAACGCCGTTTTGCTGTCGATCGGTAAGGCGCTGCGCGAGGCCGGTTCACGCGTGCTCTATTTCGCCGGCTACAAGCATATGCAGGACCGGTACAAGGTTGCCGAGATCGAATCCTGCGCTGACACGGTCGTCTGGTGCTGCGATCAGGCGCCCGGTTTTACGCCGACACGGCCGCAGGATCGGGCCTTCGTTGGCAATATTGTCGCTGGCATCGAAGCCTACGGCGCCGGCAAGCTCGGCTCGGCGCCGATTCAGCTGCAACAGGTCGATCGCCTCATTGTCATCGGATCGGACGGCATGATGGCGGCAGTGGCGCGCGCGCGGGAGGGCGTGCTCAAGCCCTATATTCGGCCGGAAGCGATCGGTATCGCATCGATCAACTCACCGATGCAGTGCATGATGAAGGAAATCTGCGCCCAGTGCCTGCAGGTGCAGAAAAATCCGGTCACCGGCGACGAGACCGTCGTGTTCACCTGCTTCAATCAGGACCAGCGGCTCGAACGGGTGGATTTCGGCGTGCTGCACGAGCGACTCGGGCAGAACACGCTCGAGGAAAAGCTCACTGCATTGTGGATCGACCGGTGCCTACGTCGACTCGGCCGCCGGCAAGCCGCCGAGTGAAATAGTTTAAGATCAACTGTTTGTCTCGAGTCGATTCAGGTGATGCTTCACCTGAAGGTCGAGCGCAACGACACCATTTTTGAAGCTTAAGACAGAATCCGGCGCCAACCGTCAGTCTGCAGCGCTTCGAGCGGACGGAAGCGCGCCTTGTAGGCCATCTTCGAACTTTCGGCGATCCAATAGCCGAGATAGACGTAGGGCAACCGCCGCCGGCGCGCCTCGTCCACGAGGGACAGAATCAGCAGCGTGCCGAGCCCGCGTTTGCCTTCGGCCGGATCGTAGAAACTGTAGACAGCCGACACGCCGTCATCGAGCAGGTCGGTAAGGCATGCGCCATAAAGCGCACCGGCGCTGTCGCGCAACCGGATGAGTGCCGTCGTCAATGGCGTGTCCTCAACCATGGCGCGATAGTCGGTGTAGGTCATCGCCGCCATATCGCTTTCGGCGTGACGCGAGCGTTGATAGCGCTGGAACAGGCGGAATTGGTCGTGGTCGGCGCGCGCCATGCCGGCGCCGGCGTCGAGGTCGCGATTCAAATTACGGATGCGGCGCAGCGACCGGCTTTCGACGAATGCGGCGACCGGAATGCGCACCGGTACGCAGCGTTCGCAACCGACGCACGCCGGACGATAGGCCAGCGAATGACTGCGACGGAATCCGGCACGCGACAAATTGTTATAGAAATCCGGCGCGTCGCGGCCGAACAGCTCGACCACCAGTTTGCGCTCGCGCTGTCCTTCGACATAGGGGCAAGGCAGCGTGCTGGTCGCGAAGAAGTGATGCGGCGGCGCGAGCGCGGTCGTGATGTGCGCCGGCGCGGCCTTGGTTACGACGCCTAGTATGCCATCCGAACGGCCTTCGGGCATGCGATCACACCTTTGCGACGCGTCGATTATGACTTTCAGCGGCAGCGATGCAAGCCGTGATGCAGACAATTTCAGCGAATCGTCAAACCGCGGCGCGCGGCATATGCCGCAGACTCGCGAATGTGCCGTCGCAATGCCAGCAGGGTGGCGAGTCATCTCGATGCGGCGTTAAAGTCTCGATCGATTAACGGGAGGAGAAATATGACAGCCTACATCGTGGCCGAGATCGATGTGACCGACCCGAACGCTTACGAGCCGTACAAGAAGATGGCCGGCGACTCCATTCAACGACACGGCGGCAAATTTCTCGCGCGCGGCGGCCGTACGGTTCCGCTCGAAGGCGAAAAGCCCAAGCGCGTTGTAGTCATCGAATTTCCCAGCGTCGATGCGGCAGAGAAATTCTATCACTCGCCTGACTATCAGACGGCGGTGAAGGTACGGCAGAAAGCGTCGAAGGGTCGGCTCTACATCGTCGAAGGCTGACGCGGCGCCAGGACGAGACGGCCGCCGCTGGCATCGTCGCTGAAGGTGACATAGCGCACGTCGCGCCATGGCGTCAGCAGATCTGCCCAGTGCGGGGACAGCGGATTGCCCGATTGACCGGGCACGATCATGAATTGCGCCGCTGCCGGATGCGCCATGTCGACGATCATGCGCATCACCGGTCCAAGCCGGTCGCCGAAGGGATGCGTCTCGTCGCTGAACCTGAACGCGCCGGCGTCGAGCGTATCGCTGGCGCCGGGCGTGGCAATGGTCGGCGTCAGCAGCCGGCCTAGCAGCGGCAAGCGCGGCCAGAGCGGATGACGAAATTGCGCTTCATGCGCTTCGCCCCAGCGCCACGCGTTCATGTCGTCGCCATATCGCCGGCTTAGATCGGTGAGCGCGCGATCGAGCGCGGCCGCGAGCAGCGCGGGACAACCGTTGCTGCCGCACCAATCCGGATGGTCTGTGAGAATTTCGCGGACGACGTTCGGTCGTACCGACCAATAGTCTGGAAATGCTGCGCCAAGCTTGTCGGCGAACAGGCTACGCGTAATCTCGCGCAACCAGGCGGCAAAGATCAGCGGCTCGCTGCGCGTGCGATCCATGCGGTCATTCCATGCCGCGAGTTTGTCGATTGCTTTCGTGTCACGCATCAGATGCGGCAGGCCACGCAGCATCAACGGTAGAAGATCGTGCGCCATCGCCGACAGTACGTCGCCCTGCATTGCTTCGGCGCTTTCAGGGCTCTGCTTCGGCGTTGCATCGAGCAGCGTGCGGATGCGCTCGACGCGCGAGGGCAGGTCCCAATCGCGTCCAAGGAAATAGCCGTTTTTGGCGACGATCCGGTTGTTGGCGCTGGCCAGGCGGCCGGACGGCGGATCGAAATCTTGTGGCAGGTCATCAAAGGGCACGAAGCCGGTCCAATCGTAAGCGCCGCTGGCGCCCGGCGTCGGCAGCCAGCCGTCGCCCTTGGCGCGGATCGGCACGCGCGCCGGCGCGATAAAGCCTATATTTCCATCGATGTCGGCGTAGACGATGTTCTGCTGCGGCGCGACGAAATCCTTCAACGCCGCGCGGAATTCTGTCCAGCTCCCGGCGTGGGACAGGTTCCACAGCGCGTCGGGCGTGCTGTCGTCGGCGCCGAGCCAAGTCGTCTCGAGCGCCAACACCTTGCCGTCGCCAGCGTTCCAATCCGCCAAATCGGAGATCACTGGCCCATGCCGCGTCGAACGCACGGTCAGCATCGTGGGTGCGCTCCCGCGGACGCGAATGGTCTCTTGCCGTGTGACGAACGGGAGCATGCCGCCGGGCGCGAGATAGCGCGTCCTATCGTGCGGATCGGTCTGCTCGACGAACAGTTGCTCGACGTCGCTGGCCGTAGTGGTGAAGCCCCAGGCGATGCGTGTGTTATGTCCGACGACGATGAATGGCGTGCCGGGTGCGGTGACGCCGGCCAGCACGCGGCTGCCGACCTCGATGCGCGCCAAATACCAGACGCCGGGGGAACTGAACCCGAGATGCGTATCGTTAGCGAGCAGCGGCTTGCCCGATACCGTGCGCGAACCGGAGACGGCCCAGTTGTTCGACGCGCGCGTCGGCTCGGCGGAACCCGGCGGCAGCGCAGCGGCAAGCCGGTCGAGTAGTGCGCGATCGAGCGATGTCTGCTTGCCGGTGACCGGCGCGTCTGGCGGATAAGGCGGATAGAGCACGGCAAGTTCAGCCGGCGTCACGTGCTGCAACATCCGCGCTCGCAACAACTCGCCGCGGAAATTCGCGGTGAGCTGCAGATCCATGATCTTGCCCCAGACGAGCGTGTCCGTCGGCTTCCACGGCTCGATGCCGACGCGCAACACAGCGTACTCAGGCGGCAGCGCGCCTGGCCGCGTCGCGATCCAGGCATTCACGCCGGCGGCATAGGCATCGAGAATGCCGCGCACCGCCGGCGACAGATGCGTGTATTGCGCTTCGGCCGCTCGATAAAGGCCAAGCGTGCGCGTGAAACGGTCGGCGGGCAGGGCGACGGCGCCGAACCACTCCGACAGCCGACCAGCACCATACCGGCGCATCAAATCCATCTGGAACAACCGGTCCTGCGCGTGCACGTAGCCGAGTGCGAAGGCGGCATCGGCGTCGGTCTTGGCGATGATGGTCGGAATGCCGTGCGCGTCGCGCGTGATCGTAACCGGCGCGTTCAATCCGCTGATGACGACGGTGCCGGTGGTCTCCGGCAACGAGCTGCGCAGATAGAGCCAGCCGCCGGCAACGATTGCGAGCAATACGATGACGATCGTCGCAAGCGCGCCGAAAACGCGGCGCTTCGTTCTAGATGTCATCGGCACAGCACGCAGCTTGACGCACAAACAGGCGCGATCGGTAGGCACGATATCGCCCGCTCAAAGCCCCAGCTCTTTCAGGATCGCAGCGCGGTCGGCATCGAGATCCGGCGCTGGCGCGCGCGTCGGCGAATCTTCCATGCCGGAAATCTTCATCGGATTGCCGGCGAGCTTGAGCGTGCCCGACTTGGGATCGTCGACGGTCACCAGCATATTGCGCGCCCCGACTTGTGGATGGTCGAGCGCCTGTTTGACATTGTTGATTGGTCCGGCGGGAATACCCGCCTGTTCGAACACGGTGAGCCAGTGCACCGTCGGCTCGTCCTTGAGCAGGCTTTCGATCTCGGCCTTGAGCTTCGGCTGATTATTGAGCCGCTTTTCGTTGCTGGCGTAATCCGGATTTTCTGCCATCGCCGGATTGCCGAGCGCGGCGGCGAGGCGGGCGAAGGTGACATCGTTGCCGGCGGCGATGATGACGTAGCCGTCCGATGTCGCGAATGCTTCAAAGGGCGTGATCGTCGGATGCCGCGCGCCGAGCGGTCCGGGAATCTCGCCGCTGATAGTGTAACGCATGATCGCGTTCTCGAGCAGCGCCAGCTGGCAGTCGAACATCGCGACATCGACTTTGACGCCTTCGCCGGTGCGTTCGCGCGCCACGAGCGCGGCGTTGACGGCGACGGCGGTATAAAGTCCGGCGCCGATGTCGCCGATCGACATGCCAACGCGCACCGGCGGCTGGCCGGGATTGCCGGTGATCGACATCATGCCGCCGAGCCCTTGCACGACCATGTCGTAAGCCGGCCGCGCCGACCACGGACCGCTGTGACCGAAGCCCGAAGCGGCGGCGTAGATCAATTTGGGATAGCGCCGGTGCAGATCGGTCCAGCCGTAGCCGAGCTTTTCCATCGTGCCCGGCCGAAAATTCTCCACCAGCACGTCGGCCTTGGCGAGCAGCGCCTCGAAGATGCGTTTGTCGGCCGCATTCTTGAGATCGAGCGCGATCGACTGCTTGCTGCGGTTGATCGAAGAGAAATAGGTGGACTTGCCACCGCGGAACGGACCGTATTCGCGCGCATCGTCGCCTTTGGGCGGCGCTTCGACCTTGATGATGCGCGCGCCGAGTTCGGCCATCAGGAAGGTGCAATAAGGGCCGGCAAGAATGCGCGAAAGATCGAGAACGGTGATGCCGTGAAGCGGTCCGTTGCCGGCCATTGTACTGCGTACCTTCGAATTTGATCCGCGGGGTCGTCTTAACCCAGCCATCCGCCGCCGTCCAATCCTTGATCGTACGCTCACTCGCAGCGCAATCTGGCACCATGATCGCGCATACGCTCGCCTGTCTCGGCCGACACGGCTTTCACCGTTTGGCCTATTACGAATGGGCCGGCCCATCCGGCGCGCCCACGGTTCTCTGCCTTCACGGCCTGACCCGCAACGGTCACGATTTCGATGTCTTGGCCGAGGCACTGAGTGCCGAATTTCGCATCGTCGCACTCGATTTTCCCGGCCGGGGCGCGAGCGAATGGCTGAGCCATCCGGAGGACTACGTTACCGAAACCTATGCCGCGGACACGGCAGCGGTGATCGCACGGCTCGGCGTCGAGCGCGTCGACATCGTCGGCACTTCGATGGGCGGCATCGTTGGCATGGCCCTGGCGGCTCAGCCGGGTAATCCGATCCGCAAACTGGTGATCAACGATGTCGGCCCGCTGATCGCCAAGTCCGGCTTGAAGCGCATTCGTCGCTATGTCGGCCGCGATCCGAGCTTCATCGATATCGCCGCCCTCGAAGCGACATTGCGTTGGGTCTTCGCCGGCTTCGGCGATCTGCCGGAAAGCACGTGGCGGCGCATGGCGGAGCAGAGCGCCCGGCGCAAGCCCGACGGTTCGTTCGGATTCAACTACGATCCGAAAATCGCGGTGCCGTTCAAGCGCGGCTGGTTCGTCCGCGACATTTCGCTGTGGAACCTCTACGACGCGATGACCTGTCCGACGCTGGTGCTCCGCGGCGCCAACAGCGACATCCTGCGCCGTACCGATGCCGAGGCGATGACCCGTCGCGGTCCGCGCGCCAAGCTG
>DASQGX010000207.1:0-15894 GCA_035632395.1 Allostellaceae bacterium | reverse complement strand
AAAGTTCCACGCAAAACCGGTAGCGATGGTGGCGACCGCATAGACCATGACGGTGATGCTGAACAACCGCTTGCGGCCATAGAGGTCGGTGAGCTGGCCGAAGCCGATCGCACCGACGATTGCGCCCGCGAGGTAGGCGCTGGCGGCCAATCCGACCTGGCTCTCGCTCATCGACAATCCGCCAGCGCCGATGAAGGCGCCCGATAGAGAGCCGACCAGCGTGACCTCGAGTCCGTCGAGGATCCAAGTCACGCCCAGCGCAGTGATTACCAGCCAATGGAAATGGTGCCACGGCAGCCGGTCGAGCCGGGCGGGAATATTGGTCTCAAAGGATGGATCGACCATGCCCCCTCGTTGCAATCAAACGGGCGGGCGGCGATCGCGGTTGCGTGGCTGGGGCGGGAGGATTCGAACCTCCGTATGGCGGAATCAAAATCCGCTGCCTTACCACTTGGCGACGCCCCAATCCGGCTGCACGACGCGGCCAAGTCGCGTGTCGGGGCGACCTTACCCGCTGCCGCCGAGCGTCGCAACCAAAGTGGGCCGAGTCTGGTTTTGTTGTCGGATATCCCGGTTGACGGCGCCCGCTGCGACAGGCGAAGGTGCCGCGCGTTCCATCGAATTCCGAGCCGCGAATCGTTCGCTTCCATGAGCGCTACCACCGACATCAAGACCACGACCGCGCCGCCGCTGCCGAAGCCGCGCGACCCGCAGCTATTTCGCATGGCGAATTGTCTGCGGGCGCTGGCGATGGATGCTGTCGAAAAGGCCAAGAGCGGCCATCCCGGTATGCCGATGGGCATGGCCGATGTCGCTACGGTCCTATTCACCAAGTTTCTCAAGTTTGATCCCGCCGATCCCGACTGGCCGGACCGCGACCGCTTTATCCTGTCGGCCGGTCACGGCTCGATGCTGCTCTACGGGCTGCTCTATCTGCTCGGCTATCCGCAGATGACGATCACCGAGATCGAGAATTTCCGCCAGCTCGGCAGCCGCACCGCCGGCCATCCCGAGCGCGGGCATGCACCCGGCATCGAAGTGACCACAGGCCCGCTAAGCCAGGGCATCGGCAATTCGGTCGGCATGGCGCTGGCCGAGCGTATCCTCAACGCCCGCTTCGGTAACGATCTCGTCGATCACTACACTTATGTCATGGCCGGCGACGGTTGCCTGATGGAAGGCGTGAGCCACGAATCGCTCGGCCTTGCCGGGCACCTGCGGCTGCGCAAGCTGATCCTGTTCTGGGACAACAATTCGATTTCGATCGACGGTGCGACGTCGCTCGCCTGTGATGACGATCAGATCGCACGCTTCAAGTCGCACGGCTGGAACGCGATCGCCATCGACGGCCACGACACCGACCAAATCGCCGCTGCGATCACTCAAGCGCAGCAAAGTGACCGGCCGACGCTGATCGCCTGCCGCACCATCATCGCCTTCGGCGCGCCAACAAAGGCCGGAACCGCCGCAGCGCACGGCTCGCCGCTCGGCGCCGAGGAGATCGCCGGTGCGCGCCGGCGCCTCGGTTGGGATTCGCCGCCCTTTGTGATTCCCGACGATCTGATGAAGGCTTGGCGCGCCGCCGGCGCGCGCGGTGCAATTCCGCATGCCGTGTGGCGCAAACGCTTGGCGGCCACCGATCCGCAATCGCGCGACGAGCTGATACGACGGATGAAGGGCGACCTGCCGGCAGGATGGCGGGAGGCGCTGGCGAATACCGCCAAGAGCTTCGCCGCCGAGCGCAAGAAAGAAGCGACGCGGCAATCGTCCGGCCGTTGCCTCGAAACGCTGGTGCCGGCGATTCCGGAGCTGATCGGCGGCTCGGCCGATTTGACGCCGTCCAACAATACAATGGTCAAGGGCGAGAAAATCCTGACCAGGGACGCCTATGACGGACGTTACCTCCATTACGGCATCCGCGAGCACGGCATGGCGGCGGCGATGAACGGCATGGCGGCGCACGGCGGCATCGTGCCCTATGGCGGCAGCTTCCTAGTATTTACCGATTATTGCCGGCCGTCGATCCGCCTTGCCGCACTCATGCGCTTGCGCGTGATTTTCGTCATGACGCACGATTCCATCGGTCTCGGCGAAGACGGACCGACGCATCAGCCGATCGAGCATCTGGCGGCGTTGCGTGCGATCCCGAATCTCAATCTCTTTCGTCCGGCCGATGCGGTGGAGACGGCCGAATGCTGGGCGCTGGCGCTGCAGCATGCGGCGACGCCATCGGTGCTCGCCTTGTCGCGCCAGGGCTTGCCGGCGCTGCGCACCGATGCGTCTGCGGCCGACAACAAATCGGCGCGCGGCGCGTATGTGCTGGCCGAGGCCGACGGTCCGCGTTCGGTGACGCTGTTGGCAACCGGCTCCGAGGTTAGCATTGCCATGGTGGCGCGCGACCAGCTGGCGGCAGCCAAGATTGCCGCTGCCGTGGTTTCGATGCCGTGCTGGGAATTGTTCGAGCAGCAGGATGCGGCCTATCGCCGCGCGGTTTTGGGCACCGCTCCGCGGGTCGCCGTCGAAGCCGCCTGCCGCGAGGGCTGGGACCGCTATCTCCCGCCCAAAGGCGCATTCGTCGGCATGGACGGATTCGGTGCCTCCGCGCCCGCCGACGCCCTATATAAGCATTTCAACATTACGCCTGAGGCGGTTGCCGCTGCCGCGAAAGCGTTGCTCTAGGAGAGCTTTATGGCCATTCGTGTTGCCATTAATGGGTTTGGCCGTATCGGCCGTCTGACCTTGCGCGCCCTGCATGAGCAGGACCGCAACGACGTGCAGTGCGTCGCTATCAACGATCTGGGTTCGGTCCAGGCCAACGCGCATCTGCTCAAGTACGACAGCGTGCACGGTCGCTTCGACGGCGAGATCAAGACCGGCAACGATTGGATGGACATCGGCAAGGGACCGATCCGCGTCCTCGCCGAGCGTGACCCGGCGAAGCTGCCGTGGAAGGAACTCAAGGTTGACGTCGTACTCGAATGCACCGGCCTGTTCACCAAACGCGAGGCGGCGGCCAAGCATCTCGAAGCCGGCGCCAAGCGCGTCATCGTCTCGGCACCGGCCGACGGCGCCGATATCACCGTTGTGCTCGGCGTCAACAGCGACCAGCTCAAGCCCGAGCACAAGGTGCTTTCGAACGGCTCGTGCACGACCAACTGTCTCGCCCCCGTCGCCTATGTGCTCAATGAAGCACTCGGCATTGAGCACGGCTACATGACGACGGTGCACTCCTATACCGGCGATCAGAACACGGTCGATACGCTACACAAGGACATGCGCCGCGCCCGCGCTGCTGCGCTCAATATGATTCCGACGTCGACCGGCGCTGCCAAGGCGCTCGGCCTCGTGATTCCGGCGTTGCAGGGCAAGCTAGACGGCACTTCGATCCGCGTGCCGACCGCCAACGTCTCGTTGATCGATTTCAAATTCTCGGCGGCGCGCGATACGACGAAGGACGAGATCAACGCAGTGATGGCCAAGGCGGCGAACTCGAATCGCTTCAAGGGCATCCTCGCGGTCAACAACGAGGAAGCGGTGTCGAGCGATTTCAACCACGACGCGCACAGTTCGACTTTTGACCTGACGCAGACAGTGGTGATGGGCAAACGTCTCTGCCGGGTTCTGGCGTGGTACGACAACGAGTGGGGCTTCTCGAACCGGATGGTCGAGGTTGCGGCCCTGGTCGGCGGCATGGGCTGAGCCGCCCATGGCGGCGCGCATTGTCGTCCATTCGCTCGCCGATGCGTGCGCTGCGCTTGCGGCGGCCGCATCGATCGGACGCGAGGTGACGCTGACGAGCGCGGCCGACGCCGGTGGTTACGCCGGTCCCGCCTGGTTCAAGGCATTTACCGAAGAAGCCATGCGCGCGGTGCCGGATGGGCGTTGCGACACGGTCCTCGATTGCGGCGCGGCGCCGGGCATTGTCTTGGCCGCATTGCGGCTCGGACTGAAGCATGTGCGGTTCAATGGCAACACCGAAGCCCGCCGCCGTCTGCAGGAGATCGCCACGCAGCTCAATGCCACGCTCGAGACGGATGACGTTCCGGCGCTCGATCTGCGCCGCGTGCGGCATGCCGAGGCGCGCTGCCGTGCCTGGCTCGCCGGCGAGACGATGACGCGGGCTTAGCGCTTCTGCTATATCCGGCGCATAAGGGAAGGCGAGATGGCGACAATCACCAAGACCGTTCGGAAAATCCTCGACGCTTACGAAAGCGACACGCCGAAGACCAAAGCCAACTTGGCGCGCATCCTGATGCAAGGAAAGCTCGGCGGCACCGGCAAGCTGGTGATCCTGCCAGTCGACCAGGGCTTCGAGCACGGTCCGGCGCGCAGCTTCGCGCCCAATCCGCCGGCTTACGATCCGCACTATCATTTCCGGCTCGCGATCGACGCCGGATTGTCGGCCTATGCCGCGCCGCTCGGCATGCTCGAAGCCGGCGCACGCACCTTTGCCGGTAAGATCCCAACCATCCTCAAATGCAATTCGGCCAACAGCCTGTCGCGCGCCAAGGAGGCGCCCGACCAGGCGGTGACGGCGTCGGTCCAGGACGCGATCCGGCTCAAATGCGCAGCGGTCGGTTTCACCATCTATCCCGGGTCGGACAAAGCTTACGACCAGATGGAAGAACTCGCCGAGCTTGGCCGCGAAGCCAAGGCGGCGGGGCTCGCGGTCGTCGTCTGGTCCTATCCGCGCGGCGGCAATCTGTCGAAGGAAGGCGAGACCGCGGTCGACATCTGTGGCTATGCCGCGCACATGGCGGCGCTGCTTGGCGCCCACATCATCAAGGTCAAGCCGCCGACCGCGCATCTCGAGCTCGAAGCGGCGAAGAAAGTCTACGAAGCGCAGAAGATCGACATCTCGACGCCGGCGGCGCGCATTCGCCACGTGGTGCAATGCTGCTTCGACGGCCGGCGCATCGTCGTTTTCTCCGGCGGCGAAGCCAAGGATATCGACGGCGTCTATGCCGAGGTGCGCGCCGTGCGCGATGGCGGCGGCAACGGCTCGATCATCGGCCGCAACACATTCCAGCGGCCGCGCGACGAAGCGCTGAAGATGCTCGCCCAGATCATCCGGATTTATCGCGGCGAGGCGTGACCCGCCTCTATCTCATCACACCGCCGGCGTTCGATCCGTTCGGTTTCGCGCGTTCGCTGACCGAAGCGCTTGATGCCGGCGATGTGGCCTGCGTCCAGTTGCGGCTCAAGCCGGCGGATGACGACGCGATCCGTCGTGCCGCCGATATCCTGCGGCCGATTGCGCAGGACCGCGGCGTCGCCTTCCTGATGAATGACCGTGCCGATCTGGCACTCGCTTGTGGCTGCGACGGCGTTCATATCGGCCAGGAGGACACGCCCTACGACGAGGCGCGCCGCCTACTCGGGCCCGATCGCATCGTCGGCGTCACCTGCCACGCGAGCCGTGACCTGGCGCTCGAGGCGGCCGAACGGGGCGCGGATTACGTCACCTTCGGCGCGTTCTTTCCGACGCAAACCAAGGACGCCAAAAGCCGCGCCGATCCCGAATTGTTGCGCTGGTGGAGCACGGCGACGACGGTGCCGTGCGTCGCCATCGGCGGCATTACGCCGGCCAATTGCGGTCCATTGGTTAAGGCCGGCGCCGATTTTCTCGCGGTTGTCGCTGCCGTGTGGGATCATCCGCAAGGGCCGGGCGCGGCAGTCAAGGCCTTCAGTAAGGCGATCGCTGCCGCGCGCTGACCGAGCGCGGATTTTCTCCGATGGTTGTCACTTCAGGCGAAGCCGTATTGCCGATAGCGCGCGAGCGGCGCGGCGTGCTGCCGCCTTGGGCGCTAATCGCGGCTGCGCTCTTGCACCTATTGCCGGTATTGATCTGGCTGTGGCACTGGTCGACGGCACCGGCACCGCCGCCGCCCGTGTTCAAGGTCACGCTGGTGCAGGCACCGCCCAAACCGGCAGCCGTGCCGCCACCGCCGGCGACGATGCCCCGGCCGCGTGAATCCGGCCACGACCAGACGACCGAAGCGAAGAAAACCGTCAAGCCCGAGCCCGCGCCGCCGCCGCGCGCGCGCAGCGAACCGGCGCCGTCCTCCGCCCGCGCCGTCGTCGCGGCGCCGAAGCCTGCCACCGAAGGACTCAAGGTACTGGAACTCCACCTGCCGATGCGCGGCGACGCCGACCGCAACCGCGCAGGCGATCCCTATCTCAACGCCATCATGCAGCGGATCGAGAGTAACCGCATCTATCCGCCGGCGTCCGCTTTCTACGGCGCGGGGGAGCGCACCGTGGTCTACAGCGTCGGCGTCAATCCGGGCGGAACGGTCAGCACCATCACCTTGCTCGCATCCTCCGGTCAGAGTCTGATCGACGAAGCGGCGCGCCAGATGATTGCCGCGAGCGCGCCGTTTCCGCATTTGCCCGCCGAGCTGCCGCAGGTCCGCACGTCGATCGTGATTTTCATCCCGGTGTATCCACCCAGCTGAGCGGCCGGCCAAGCTTCGACGCCGCGCCAAGACTTTTGAGAGCTGCAACCCGCGTTACGCGACCGGCGCCCAGAGCACGTCGTCGATGTGTGCGGCGCCGCTCGCGAGCATGACCAGCCGATCGAATCCGAGAGCAATGCCGGCGCTGGGCGGCATCGCGCCAAGCGCGGCGAGGAAATCGCCGTCGATCGGATAGACTTCGCCGTAACGGGCTTGCTTGCGCGCGCAGTCGCGTTCGAACCGCCGGCGCTGCTCGGCCGGATCGGTGAGTTCGGAAAAGCCGTTGGCCAGTTCAAGGCCGCCTATATACACCTCGAAACGTTCCGCGACCCGCGGATCGCCCGGTTTGGCGCGGGCGAGTGCCGCCATCGCGATCGGATAATCGGCCAGGATGGTCGGCGCATCGATCCCGAGGGTCGGCTCGATCTTTTCGAGGAAAATCCGGAAAAAGAGGTCGTCCCAATCATCGCCGGGATGCGGTTCGATCCCGAGTGGCCGTGCCGCGGCGGCCAGCAAAGCCAGGCTCGGCCGTTCCGGCTCGGGTGCGGTGGCCAGGATGTCGATGCCGCAGCGGTCGGCAAAGACGCCGGCGACGGTTTCCCGCCGCCACGGCTGTCGCGGATCCGCCGTCCGGCCCTGCCAAGAGAATTGCGCCCGGCCGACAGCTTCGAGCACCGCCGGCAGCAGCCGTTCGCAATCGGCCATTAGGTCACGATAGGTGGCGCCGGCTCGATACCATTCGAGCAGCGTGAATTCCGGATGGTGCGTGGCGCCGCGCTCGCCGTTGCGGAATGCATGCGCCAACTGGAATAACTTGGGGACGCCGGCGGCGAGCAGTTTCTTCATCGCGAATTCCGGCGAGGTGTGCAGATAGAAGGAACGCACGCCGGCGCCGGGTTCGTCGAGCGTGGTGGCGAAGGCGCGTAGATGCGGCTCGAGGCCGGGACTGATCTGCAATGCCGGCGTATCGACTTCGGCGAAGCCTTCGACGTCGAAATAACGCCGGACCGCATGCAAAGCGGCGGTACGCGCTGCAAGATATGGCGCGCGCGCGGCAAAACGTTCGCGTCCCCACCACGGCGCTTCGACCATTCGCGTCTCCTTCCTTCGGCTGCGCAAGCTAGGCGGCTGCCGCCGGCTCGCCAAGCGCCGTATTTCGCTTGTGGCCGTAGGGGACAAGCTGGTACGAAGCTGCCCGCAAACCCAAAACGAGACCGGCTTTCCGCGCGAGGATTGGCGCCATGAAGATCAATGCCATCGATATCAAACCCGGCAACGTGCTGGAGCAGGACGGCAAGCTCTGGCTGGTCCTGAAACGCGAGCTCATCCAGCCCGGCAAAGGCGGTGCCTTCGCCCAGGTCGAAATGCGCGATCTCAAGACCGGAACCAAGACCAACGCGCGCTACCGTACGCAGGAAACGGTCGAACGCGCGCGCCTCGACGAGAAGGAAATGCAGTTCCTTTATTTCGACGGCGACATGGCGACCTTCATGGACAACGAGACGTTCGAACAGACGACCGTCAATAAGGAGCTGATCGGCGAGCCCGCCGACTTCCTCCAAGAAGGCATGATCTGCACCATACAGCTGCACGAGGGCGTGGCACTCGCGGTCACGCTGCCGCAGACCGTGATCCTCGAAGTGGTCGACGCCGAGCCGGTGGTGAAGGGGCAAACCGCGTCGTCATCCTACAAGCCGGGCAAGCTGGCGAACGGGCGCCGCATCATGCTGCCGCCGCACGTCGGCACTGGCACCCGCGTCGTCGTCAATACCGCCGACGGCAGCTACGTCGAACGCGCCAAGGACTGATCGCTCCGGCGATGGCGGCACGCTCGGCACTGATCAATGTCATGGCGGCCGCCTGTCTCAAGGCGGCGCGCAGCCTGAAGCGCGATTTCGGCGAGGTCGAGCAGCTCCAGGTCTCGGTCAAAGGGCCCGGCGAATTCGTCTCGGCTGCCGATCTCGCGGCCGAAAGAGTGCTCAAGCGCGAGCTCGGCAAGGCGCGGCCAAACTATGGATTTCTCTTGGAAGAAGGCGGGTTTCAGGCGGGACGCGACACCAGCCATCGCTTCATCGTCGACCCGCTCGACGGCACGACCAACTTCCTCCACGGCCTGCCCCATTTCGCGATTTCAGTCGCGCTCGAACGCGAAGGCAAAATCATCGCCGCGACCGTCTACGATCCGATCAAGGACGAGATGTTTTGGGCCGAGAAAGGCCTCGGTGCCTATGTCAACGATCGGCGTTTGCGCGTTTCAGCACGCCGCAATCTCGGCGATGCGCTGATCGCGACCGGTATTCCGTTTCGCGACCGCGGCGACCACGCGCGTTATTTGAAAACCTTGGCGCCGGTGATGCGTGCCACTTCCGGTGTCCGCCGGTGGGGCGTCGCGTCGCTCGATCTCGCCTACGTCGCGGCCGGCCGCTTCGACGGTTTCTGGGAATTCGAACTCAAGCCCTGGGACATCGCTGCCGGCATCCTGCTGGTGCGCGAAGCCGGCGGCGATATCAGCGACCTGTCGGGTGGTCAGGACATGCTCGCCAACGGCTCGGTGCTCGCCGCCAACCCGCCATTGCACGATGCAATGCGCCGGTTGTTCGCTTCGGCGTGACGAATTCACTGGCCACGATTGCGTACGCGCGAACGCACCGGACACCGACCCGCCACACCCGGAACAATCGACAGACGACTCCCGTTCGATGAGGCAGTGGCGGCGCAGCACCACTTGCGATAAACTCTTAACCAAGGACGAAGGGGACCGGAGGGGTAACCCGGCGATGCCATCGACGGCACGTACGACCCATCACGCGACGCGGAAGCTGCTCACGACCGCAGTCGGCGTGTTCGCATTGTCGTTTGGCGGTGCGGCCGTCGCGCCGGCGCACGCGCAGTCGCCTTACACCTATTCAGATTCCGGTTCCAGCGTGACGGTCGACTATGGCGTTCTGGATCGCCTGGGCCCGGCACCACGCGTGCCCGACAATCGCTTCGTATTGCATGTGCCGGCACAGCCCGGTGCGCAGCATGTCGCACGCGGCCACAGCACGCAGCGTCATCCGCGTGTCGTGGCGCAACAGGTCGTCCATCATCCGACACGCTCCGTTGCCCAGGCGCGACCGGTTCAGCGGGCTGCGCAGATCGTCCAGATTGGCAGCGTGACCATCGATTACGGCGCTCTTGCCGCGTTCAACCAGGCCAGTGGTCCGCGCATCGTACTGCGCCGTCCGGGCACGGCTACGGTCGCGGCAGCAACACCGGCCGTGGCGCAGCCGGAAGCACCAATGACGCCGCCGCCAGTTCGCAGCGCGACGCAACAGGCCGCAGCCGTGTCGCCCGCAACCAGCCGGCCGGCGCCGTCGCCGACACCCTCCGCACCCACGCCGCCGCGCGTCGCCACGGCGCCGTCCGCGCCTGAGACCCGCAGCGATTTGAACGAGCTGTCGTCGCTACTGCCGATCGGCGGCGTCGCGTTGGCCGCGACGCGGTCACCAACCGAGCCGGTCGCGCCGCGCAATGCGCCGCAGTCGGACAGCCGTGCGATCCGCTTCGCGCCGGGCGGCACGGAACTACAAGGTGGCGCGTCGGCCGTGCTCGACGGTTTGGCACAGAAGCTGAAGGCGGCGCCGAGCGATCGCATCGCGCTCGTGGCCTATGCCAGCGGCGACGCCGATCAGGCGATCGAGGCGCGACGAGTTTCTCTGGCGCGGGCGGTCGCGGTCCGCGCCTATCTGATCCAGCATGGGGTGGCGAGCACGCAGATCGACGTGCGCGCGCTGGGTAATCGGGTGACGGGCGGGGGGTCCGCCGACCGCGTCGACTTGGTGACGACCGGCCGTTAGGCCGTCCGCGTTCCCTTCAACCCCCTTCTTCAGAAGGCAGGCCCCCGTGAGTCATCCCTCCCGCTATCTGACGCGCATGACGATCTTTGTCGTGATCATCGCGCTTATCGCCGGCGCGCTGTCGCCCGCGCTCTATCCCTATTTCATGGGCAATCCCGTGGTGAACGGGGTGATCATCGGAATCCTGATCGCTGGCGTGATCTATATCTTCCATCAAGTCGTCCAGCTTTCGGGCAATGCACGTTGGCTGGCGCGCGCCTCGCGTGGCCAGCCGACCGGCAAGCCAAGCCGCCTGCTCGGCTCGCTGGCTCGCATGATCGGCGAAGGCCGCGGCCGCCTGGCACTGTCGGCGACGGCTCTGCGCACGCTGCTCGACAGTATCGGGTCGCGGCTCGACGAGACGCGCGAGACTTCACGCTATCTCATTGGTCTGCTTATCTTTTTAGGACTGCTTGGGACCTTCTACGGCTTGCTGGAAACGGTGCAGTCGGTCAAGGGCGTGATCGGCGGCCTTTCGGCCGGCGCCGCCGATCCGGTGCGCGCCTTCGCCGACCTCAAGGCGCGGCTTGAGACGCCGCTCGGCGGCATGAGCACGGCGTTCAGCGCCTCGCTGTTTGGTCTGGCCGGTTCGCTGGTGCTCGGCTTCCTCGATCTTCAGGCCGGTTTGGCGCAGAACCGGTTCTTCAACGAGCTCGAGGAATGGCTGACCGCACAAACCCGGCTCGATGTCGCGCCCGCCGCTTTCGCCGCCGGCGAGGGTTCGGCGCCGGCCTATATCCAGGCGCTGCTCGAGCAGACCGCCGACACGCTCGATAATCTGCAGCGCGTCCTGAGCCGCGGCGAGGAGAGCCGCATCTCCGCCAACGCCAACATCGTCAATCTGACCGAACGCCTGGCCGGGCTCACCGACCAGATGCGCGCGGAACAAGGCCTGATGCTCAAATTCGCCGAGCAGCAACTCGAGATGAAGCCGGTGCTGCAACGTCTGGCCGACGGCAGCGGCGCAGCGGGCGCACTTAGTGACGAAAGCCGCGCTCATCTGCGTGCCATCGAAGTGCATCTCGCCCGGCTCACCGAAGACGTGTCGCAGGGCCGCGGCGAGGCGGTGCAGGAAATCCGCAACGAGCTGCGACTGGTGGCGCGCACCATCGCAGCGCTCCGCCCGGAACCCGAGCGCACGCGCTAGGCCGGTATGTCGCTCTATTCCCGCCGCCAGCGCCGGTCGACGATCAACATCTGGCCTGGCTTCGTCGACGCGCTGACGCAGCTCGTCATGGTGATCATCTTCGTGTTGCTGGTGTTCACCGCCGGCCAGTTCTATCTCACCGGCGCACTGTCGAACCGCGATGCCGCTCTAGCGCAGCTGACCCGGCAGGTGAACGAGCTAACCGACATGCTGTCGCTGCAAAAAAGCGACAATGCGACGCTGCAGCTCAACCTGTCGAAGCTGAGTGGCGAACTGCAATCGACGACGACGGCCAAGAACGCAGCCGAAGCGAAAATCGGTGAGCTCGGCACGCAGCTGAGCGGAACGCAGCAACAGCTGGCGCAGAAGACCCAGGATCTCGGCAAGGCGCAGACTACGGTGGATCAGCTGAACCAGCAGCTGCTGGCGTTGCGCCAGCAATTGGCGCAGATCGCCGCCGCGCTCGACGTGTCGGAGACCAAGAACAAGCAGCAGCAGGCGCAGATCACCGATCTCGGCAACCGTCTGAATCAAGCGCTCGCCACCAAGGTCGCCGAGCTAGCGAAATACCGGTCGGAATTCTTCGGCCGCTTGCGCGCGATCCTGGCCAACCGCCAGGATATCCGCATCGTCGGCGACCGTTTCGTCTTCCAGTCCGACGTGCTGTTCGACACCGGCAGCGCCGATCTGACGCCCGCGGCGCAGACCCAGCTCGCTTCGGTCGCACAGGCGCTGAAGCAGCTGTCGAGCGAGATCCCGAACACCATCGACTGGGTGCTCGAGGTCGACGGCCATACTGACGCGAGGCCGATCCACACGGCGGAATTTCCGTCGAACTGGGAGTTGTCGTCGGCGCGCGCTCAGTCGGTGGTGCGTTTCCTGATCTCCCAGGGCATTCCGCCCAATCGCCTGGTGGCGGCGGGGTTCGGCCAGTACACGCCGATCGCCGCGGGCAATACCGATGCCGACTACGCGCAAAACCGGCGCATAGAGCTCAAGCTGACCGAACGTTAGGGCGCTTCCATGCTACGCGGAAGGTTAACCGCGCAGCGGTTGCATGAATCGGGCGTGGCCGCTATAAAGCGCGCCTCCCTGGAGCGGCACCCATGAAAGACGGCATCCACCCGGATTACCACGAGATCACGGTCGTCATGACCGATGGCACGACCTACAAAACCCGGTCGACCTACGGCAAGGCGGGCGACACGCTCCACCTCGAAATCGACTCGCGCTCGCATCCGGCGTGGACCGGCGGCCAGCAGAAGCTGCTTGATACGGGCGGCCAGCTCGCCCGATTCAACAAGCGTTTCAAGGGTTTGGGCGTAAAAAAGTAGCCCGCCGCGTCCCTTGACGGGGCGCAGTCCCGATCCCATTTGAGCTTTCGTCCGGAGCCTTCGCGGGTCCGGACGCTGGGCGCCTGGCCATTCCGGCGGGCGCGCAAAACCCACTTTGCTCAATGGAGGTTGTGGATCATGGATAGTTTCGATTTCGCTCCCCTGTTTCGCTCGACCATCGGCTTCGACCGCTTGCTGCGGTTGGCCGATACGGCAACCCGCTTCGACGGTTCGGGCTACCCGCCCTATAACATCGAGAGCACCGGCGAGAACGCCTATCGCCTGACCGTGGCGGTTGCGGGCTTCGCGTCCGACGAGCTCGATGTCACCGTCAAGGAGAACGAGCTCCTGGTGAGCGGCAAATCCAAGAAGGACGAAGCCAGCACCAGCTATCTCCACCGCGGGATCGCCAGCCGTTCGTTCGAGCGCCGTTTCCAGCTCGCCGACCACATCAAAGTGGCGGGCGCGAGCCTCGACAACGGCTTGTTGCACGTCGATCTCGTGCGCGAGGTGCCGGAAGAGAAGAAGCCGCGCAAGATCGAGATCGCCAAGGGCAGCGGCCCGAAGGTGATCAACCAGAAGGCGGCCTGACGCGCGCAGGTCTGCGACGACAGAGGGCGGTCCCAGACGGGACCGCCCTTTTTCTTGTCTCCGCTCAGGCCTTCAGCCGGCCGACGGCGTTGGCGAGAATGAGATAGAGCTTGCCGACGTCGGCGGTGACGAAGGTCGTGCCGAGCACGTCAAGATGGTCGCAGGCGCGCGCTTGCGCCAGCAGGTTCTCGAACTGATCGAGATAGGTCTGGGCGTGGCCGCGGAAGACCAGATCGTCCTCGAACCTCTTCTTGATCGCGACCGTTGCTTGGCGCTCCTGCGCCTGCAGCAAGTGCCGGATGAACACGCCGCGCTCGCCCGCATGGAAGCGCCGCCAGATCGCCTCGGGAACCGGTTGGTCGAGCGCTTTGGTGATCTCGACCGAGAGCGATTGCAGCGCCTCGATCATATAGGTGGCACCGCGCAGGAAGGTTTCCTGCTGGTTGGCGAGTGACTGATCCTGCGCCCGCTTGGCGAGGCCAGTGGCCTCGTCGGCCACTTTGAGCATCGTGTTGGTCTGCTCGCCGAACAGCGCCGCCGCCTCGTTGGCAGTACGGTTGATGTGCTCGGCGGCGGCCACCAGCGTCGCCGATTGCTTGTCGTAGCCCGAGATCACGTCGCGCAGTTTCTCGACTGCCAAATCGGTCGCGCCATTGAGCTGCGCCGCATGGTCCGACAGCGCGGCGCGCACGCTTTCGAGCCGTTTGGTGGTGGCGTCGAGCGCGCCGTTAAGATCGCGCAGCTGGCGGCGCATGGTTTCGGCTGCCTTGTCGCCCTGTTCGGTCATCGCCGTGCCGGTGGCCGCCAGACCGGCGAGCTGCGATTCCGCGATCGCGCCCATTTCCTGCAGCCGCTGCGCCACGGTGTCGGTCGCTCCGCCGATTGATGCGAAGTGCTCGTTGAGGACGTTGCGGGCCGCCTCGACACGCGTCACCGTGCGCTCGATGGCGATGGCCAGCTGCTGCACCTGCTGGCCGAACAGATTGCTGACTTCCTCGAGCTTGACGCGCGCCTCATCGCCGGCGGCGACCACCATCAGGCTGCGTTCGCTGAAACGCGCGCCCAACGCGTCGATCTGCGCTTCGGTGTCGCCGACCGCGTCCGAGATTTCCTTTGCGCGGTTGCGCAGCACATCGCCGCTTGCGGCCAGATGCTGCAGCGCCAGGTCGCTGACCTGGCCGAGGACGCGGCCCTGTTCGGCGAATACCTGACCGACCTCTTCGGCGCGGCCGACGGCGCGATCGCTGGCCTGGGTCAGCTCGGAAACACCGATGCGCAGCGAGTTCTCGAACCGGCTGCCGAGATCGGCCAGGCCTTCGGCGCCGATCTTGAATTCCGCGAGTTGGCGCGCCAGCGCCGCGCCGACCGTGTCTGCCTGCGCGCCGATCGCGGCGGCGGCATCGCGCAGCCGTTCGGCGTTGCTCTCGAAGGCCTGACCGGCGCCGTGCGCGTTGCGCATCGCCAGTTCGGTGGCGTGCGCTAGATCCTCGGTATGCTGCTGCAGCTTGGCCTGGATCTGGCCGACTTCGGCGCCGATCGCCTCGCGTGTGCGGCTGAAGCGATCGAGCTCGCGGCCGAACGTATCGCCGAGCACCGCGACGCGCCGTTCGATCTCGTCGGTCGCGAGGCGCATGCCTTCGGCCTGCTGGCGGAGTGCGTCGCCGCCTTGGTTGAAGCGCACCGTGCTTTCGCCGATCGCCGCCGCCAGACGCCTTGCCTCGTCGTCGAAGCCGCTGCCGGCGCGTGCCAATCCGGTCTTGGCGTGCTCGGCGGCCAGCTCGATCTCGTTGACCCGCGCGCTCAGGCTAGCGCTACCGGCTTCGAGCGCGACGATGGCGTCACGGATGCCGCGGGTGCCGGTCTCGGCGGCATTGCTCGCTTCGGCGCCGCGCGCCTGCAGCGCCTCGCCGGCGGCCAGCATGTCGGCGATCGCCCGCGCGTTATGCGCCGCCAGCTCCTGCGTGCGCTGCCGCATCAATTCCGCCATTTCGTCGACCCGCGCGCCACCTTGGCGTGCCGCGTTGTCGAGCGCCTCGGTCTCGCGCGCGAAGGTCGCGCCGACTTCCTTCAGGCGCAATAGCGCCTGGTCGGCGCTCTCATTCAGCGCCTGGACGCGCCGGATCAGTGCATCGCCTGCAGCTTCGGCGTCTTTGGTCGCTTCGGCCGATTGGCGGGACAATTGTTCGGCTGCGGCACGCAGTTTGTCGGCGACGCTTTCGGCGCGGTCAAGTGCAGCCGCGGCGGGCGCCACGGCCGCCGTGGTTTGGCTGGCAATGCGCTCCGATGCGGCGTCGAGATTGCGCGCGGCCTCGTCGAGCCGTCCGCCGATCGCTTTCGCCTCCGCATTAAAGCGCGCTACGGCGTCGTCGGTGCCGCGGCCGAGTGCCGTGCGAACGGCGTCGGCCTCGCTGACGATGCGGCCGGCGGCCAGCGTCGCATCACGCGTCAGCCGTTCGGTCGCTCGCTCGAACTCGGTCGTCGCATTG
>DASQGX010000206.1:0-11741 GCA_035632395.1 Allostellaceae bacterium | reverse complement strand
TGGCGGAGCCGACGCTGACCAGCAGATGCTTGCCGTCGGCGGTAAAGGCGAGCGCGCGGGTCCAATGATTGCCGCCGTTCGGCAGTGCGCGGATCACGGTTTCGGCCGGGCCGCCCGCGCGCAGATCGCCGTTGCGATAGGCGAAGCGCACCACCGAATCCTCATTGGCGATATAGACCCAGCGCGGATCGGGACCGGGCGGATAGAAGGCGATACCGAACGGCCGGCTGAGGCCGGCGGCGAAAACTTGGTGCTGCGCAGCCTGCGCCGCACCGGCGGGCGCGCGCACGATGGTGACGCGGTCGGCAGCGCTTTCGGCGACGAAGATGTCGCCGTTGGGCGCGGTCGCAAGCAGCCGCGGCCGCGTCAGGCCCCCAAGAAATTCGCTGACGCTGAAGCCCGGTGGCGCTGCGAGCACGGCGTCGGCCGGGCGTGCGACCAGGCGCGGCGGATTGACTGCCGACGATGTCGCGAACGGTGGCGGCAGGTCAGCGGAGATGCGGTGCGCCGTGCCGGGCCGGTCCACCTGCGCCCAGGCCGAGCTGCCGAAAAGGGCAGCGGCAAGGAGCACGAGCGTGAACCGGACCAGCGTCAAATCTTGAACGCCTCGAAGGTTTCGGGCGCGAACAGCTCCTCGGGCGACAGGCGCCGTTGCGACAGCCCTTGCTCGTGGTGGTAGCGCAGAAAAGTGTCGAGCGTGTGGCGGTTGGCCGCGAGGCCGTAGGGCCACCATGCCGCGCCCATGACGCGTTTGGTTTCCTCGAGATGCGCGCTCTGCCACGGCAGCATGGTCTTCTGCGACGCGATCATCTCGAGATCGGCATAACAGCGTCTCTGTGCTTCGACGAACGCCTTCATCAGCGATACCGCGATCCAGCGATTGGCTTCGTAGAGATCGCGGCGCAGCGCGATGACGTGCATGATCGGGAAGATCTTGGTCTTGCGGAAATAGGCCTGCTCGACCTCGACGTAATTCGGGAACAGGCGCTTCACGTTGTCGGGTTCGCTGTGGAACGTCGACGGCAGGCGGGGCGCATAGATCGCGTCGATCGCGCCGTCGGCAATCATGCGCGACAGCGTCTGGGTTGGACCGATGGGCTGCACCTTGAACTTCGCCGGCAGGTTCAGCTTGAGTTTCTCTTCGCGGCCGGGCTCCTCCTCGCCGCCGGTGAAATAGTTCGGGCTTGCGCAATCGACGCCATATTCGTCTTGCAGGATGCCTTTCATCCAGACGATGGCCGTGAGCTGATATTCGGGATTGCCGACGCGCTTGCCGGCGAGATCCTTGGGCTCGCGGATGCCGCTTTTGGCCGAGATCGTGAAACACGAATGGCGGAACATGCGCGAGGGGAACACCGGAATGGCGATAAAGTCCTTGCGCTCCTTCATCAGCGAGACGCAGTAAGACGACAGCGACATCTCGGCGGCGTCGAACTCGCGGTGGCGCAGCATGCGCCAGAAAGTTTCCTCGACGACCAAAGGCAGGATTTCGAGATCGATGCCCTCGGGCTGCACCGTGCTGTCGGCGAGCGCCTTGACGCGGTCATAATCCCAACACGCCAGCGTCATCCGCAGCTTCGACATGCGCTTTTGTGCCCCCAAAAGAAATTCGGCGCGTTCCGTTCGGCGCGCCCAGCCCCTATCATAGCGGCCCTTGGCTTTGAAACGGGAGGGAGTTTCGCATGAGCAATGTCACGCTGGCCCAGGCCACGATTATCGTCGACAAGGCGCTAGAGCACGGCCGCGCGCAGAAATTCAAGCCCCTTGCGGTTGCCGTCCTTGATTCCGGCGGCCATGTGGTCGCCTTCAAGCGCGAGGACAAGACCTCGATCATGCGGTTCGAGATCGCCTTCGGCAAAGCCTATGGCTGTCTCGGCATGGGCTTCGGTGGGCGCGAGTTTGCGCGCCGCGTGCCGATTGCGCCGCATTTCATTCAGGCGTTGTCCGCGGCATTCGACGGCCGCGTCGTGCCAGTGCCAGGCGGCGTGCTGATCCGCGACGGCAGCGGCGAGATCGTCGGCGCGGTCGGCATCAGCGGCGACACCTCGGAAAACGACGAGGCCTGCGGCGTCGCCGGCATCAAGGCCGCCGGCCTCAACGCCGACACGGGCGCCACACTGTGAGGCGGCGCGCCGCGGCGGCATGAACGACGTCTTGCCCTTTCCGCTGCCGCCGCGAGTGCCGGCGGTTGAGCCCGAACTGCTGGCGTCGGCGGTGTACATCTTCGGCGAATATCTCGACCGCGTCCGCGCCGACATGCCACCGCCAGACGAGACCGACGATGAAGACGCGGATACGCCAACGCAGCCCGAGATCGATACCAAGGCAGTGCTCGACCTGTTCAGCGAGGAGCTCGGCACCAGCGTGCCGGTGACGCTGGCGCTGTTCCTGCGCGTTACGGCGCTGTTCCGGCTGTTGTCGCAAAGCCCGTCGCTGGCGCGCTTCGCGCTCGAGCCGAGTGGGCCAACCAACACGCTGTCGGAAACCGCGCTGCTAGCGGCGGCACGGCTCGACCTGCCGGTAAAGCGCACCGGCAAGGACGGCACGGCGGATTTCGATGCGCGCGCCTTCCGCCAAGCGCTGACGCGGGAGTGACTACTCCACCGCCGGCGCGGCGCCGGCCTGCGTCTTGACCTCGCGCAGCAGGAACAGCAGCGGCACCGAGGCGAGCGCGATCACCATGATGACCATGAAAACGTCGATATAGGCCTGCATCGCCGCCTGGCGGTTGATTTCGGCGTTGAGCGCAGCGAGACCCGCGGTGCTGTGGATGTTCCAGTAGGTCTGGACGTGCGGGCTGGTCAGCGCGCGGTTGAACGGCGTCATCGCCGCGGCGAAGGATTGGTGGCTGATCTGCATGCCGCGCGCCAATTCGGTCTCGCAGAAAGAGATGCCGATCGAAGCGCCGACATTGCGGATCAGGCTATAGATACCGGCGGCCTCGGTCCGGAGGCGCGGGTCGAGCGTGGCGAAGGCAATCGTGGTCAGCGGCACGAACAGGAACCCCAAACCGAAGCCCTGGACGACGCCGGTGACAACGACGGGCCACCAATCCATCTGCAGATCGAAATGCGCCATCTGCCAGAGGGAATACGACGTTACCGCGAAACCGAAGAGCAGCATCAGCCGCGTATCCACCTTGCCCGACAGGCGGCCGACAATCAGCATCCCGATCATGGTGGCGATGCCGCGCGGCGCGAGCAGCAGGCCGGTCGTGACTACCGGATAATCCATCAGCGTCTGAAGGAACGGCGGCATCAGCGCCAGCGTGCCGTAGAGCACGACGCCGATCACGGCGATAAAGATGCAGCCGGCGACGAAGTTGCGGTCTTTCAACAGCGTGCGGTTGAAGAACGGATGGTCGGCCATCGCCGTCCACACGACGAAGACCCAGAACGCCGCGACGATCAGGCTGAAATAGATGCGGATCTCGGTCGAGCCGAACCAGTCCTTGAGCTCGCCGCGGTCGAGCATCATCTGTGCCGCGCCGACGGCGATACTCAGCATGGCGAAGCCGAAGAAATCGAACGGCCGGCCGCGGCTGGTCGGCGTCTCGCGCAGGAACAGCAGCAATCCCAGAAAGCAGACGATGCCGACCGGGAGGTTGATGTAGAACACCCAGCGCCAGGTGTAGTTGTCAGTGAGCCAGCCGCCGAGCGTCGGTCCCAGGATCGGGCCGAGCATGATGCCGGCGCCCCAGATCGCCATCGCCTGGCCGTGCTTCTCGCGCGGATTGGAGTCGAGCAGCACCGCCTGCGACAGCGGCACGAGCGCGGCGCCGAACAGACCCTGAAGCAGCCGGTCGATCACCATTTGCGTCAGGCTGCCGGCGACGCCGCACATCAACGATGCGACGGTGAAACCGGCGACCGACAGCAGGAACAGCCGTTTGCGGCCATAGCGCATGGCGAGCCAGCCGCACAGCGGCGTGGCGATGGCGGCGGCGACGATATAGGAGGTCAGTACCCAGGCGACTTGGTCTTGCGCCACGGCGAAGCTGCCCTGCATGTCGGGCAGCGCGACGTTGGCGATCGTGGTGTCGAGCGCCTGCATGATCGTCGCCAGCATGATCGAGACCGTGATCAGGCCGCGATTGGCGACCTCGCCTTCGCCGGCCGGCGCCATCAGCGCGCGGTCTCCGCCGGCGGCGTCGGCTTGGTCCATCCGAACAGCCGCGAATAGCCGGTCTTGATCTCGACCTCGGCACTCATGCCGGCGCGCAGCGGATGATCGGCATCGCTGTTGTCGATGACGATGCGTACCGGAACGCGCTGCACCACCTTGACCCAGTTGCCGGTCGCGTTCTGCGCCGGCAGCACCGAGAACTCCGAGCCGGTGCCCGGACCGATGCTCTCGACATGGCCGTGGAACGTCTTGTCGGGATAGGTGTCGATGGCGACGGTCACACTGTCGCCGGGCAACACGTGCGTCAGATCGGTTTCCTTGAAGTTTGCCTCAACCCAAACCTTGTTGCTGGCGACCAACGCGAAGGCCGGCTGGGCGACGTTAAGATATTCGCCGACCGGCAGGCTCGAGACGCGTGTCACCACGCCGTCGAGCGGCGCCTTGACGGTGGTGCGCGACAGATCGAGCTCGGCCTGGGCGAGCGCCGCCTTGGCTTGCAGCACCAGCGGATGCTGCTCGACCTCGGCGTCGATCGCAGCGGCAGCGTCGCCGGCCGACGGCGGCGTCAGGCCGGCCGCCTGCTGACGCGCGACATCGAGTGCATTGCGCGCCTCGTCGAGCCTGGCCTGCGACGTGACATGGCCGGCGAATAGACGCTGTTGGCGGTCGAACTCACGCTGGCGATAGGCGAGATTGTCGAGCGCCTCGCGCACCTTGAGCCGCGCCGCGGCGAGCTCGGCCTGGGCGTGTGCGACGGCGATGCGATATTGCCGGTCGTCGATCTGGAACAGCAGATCGCCGGCGTGGACGAGCTGATTGTCGTGCACGACGACGGCGACGACGCGGCCAGCGACATCGGCGCTGACCGTGACCTTGTCGGCCTGAACATAGGAATCGTCGGTCGAAACCGTGCCGCCGGCGGTCAGATAAAGATAAGCCGCGACAAGAAGCACCAGCACCGGACCGGCCAGCAGCAACGGCAATCGCCACTGCGCGCCGCGATGACGGAACCAGCGGCGCAAGCGCAGCGCGGCAGGCTCGTGACCGAGCGGCAGCGGTGGACGCGTGTCGGGACTCATGCGCGCGCTCCGGTGTGGTCGCGCTGCGGCTCGCCGCCGCGCTCGGACAAGTTGCGGCGCACCTGGATCAGCAGGTCGATCATGCGGTCGCGGTCGGCTTGCGAAATGCCGGCGAGCGCCTCGCCGCGCGTTTCGAGGCCGACAGCGAGCATGCGCTCGAGCACCGGCTTGGCCTTGGCTGTCATATAAAGGCGGTACGCGCGCTTGTCGGCGGGATCGGCGCGGCGCTCGACCCAGCCTGCCTGCTCCATGCGATCGAGCAGCCGCGCGAGCGAGATCGGCTCCATTTCCATCAGCTCGGCGAGCCGCGCCTGGTTCATGCCTTCCTGCATAGACAGGCGGAACAGCAAGCTGCATTGCGCGCGCGTCAGGCCGATGGCGCGCGCCTTCTGATCGAAACGCTTGGACAGGAGCCGCGCCGCCTCGTGCAGGACAAAGCCGAAGGCGCGCTCAAAATCGTGAGTTTGAGCCATGACCGCAGTCTAATAAGCAGGCTTATGATCGGCAAGAAAAGGCTGGCTGCGGCGGGCGCAACCCAGGCCCGCCGCCTTTTCAGGGCATCAGGCCGCCGCCGTTGACGTGCAGCACCTGGCCGTTGACCCATCGGGACGCTGGACCGAGCAAGAAAAGGATTGGGCCGACCATGTCGCCGGGCTCGGCGACGCGGCCCAATGGCACCAGCCGCGCATAATTTTCGAAATCGACGCGCGGATTGGCGTTGGAGGAATCTGCCGGCCGGCCGGTGCCGCCGGTATGGAACGCGGTACGCACGACGCCCGGCGCGAGCGTGTTGGCGCGAATGTGCGGCGCGAGTTCGTGCACCAGCGTCTTGGTGAAGTTCGAGACGGCCGCTTTCGACGCGCTGTACGCCGACAAACCCGGCAGCGGCCGCGCCGCCAGACCGGAAGCGGTGTTGACGATTGCCGGCGCACCGCCGGCTTGCGCCGACGCCTTAAGCAACGGCACCGCGGCGCGGCAGCAGAGATAGGTCGTCTTCAAGCTGCCATCGACCGTCTCCTGCCACTCGGCAAGCGACAGTTCGTGGAACGGCACGTGACGGTTCGGAAAGCCGGCGAGATTGACCAGGCCGTCGAGCCGGCCATTGAAAGCGCGGCCAACGCGCGCGAACGCCGCTTCGACTTGCGCTTCGTCGGTGGCGTCGAGCGCCACCGCGAGCTTGACGCCAGCGGGCGGCGGAAATTCGGCGAGCGAGCGCGGCAGGTCGAGCGCCGCGATCTCGAGACCAATGTCGATAGCCGCTTGCGTGAACGCGCGGCCAATGCCGCCGCACGCACCGACGACGGCGATGCGCGCGCCCCTCGGCGGCGCCAGGCGCGCGAGGTCGATCGCCGCCATCGTCAACCGAACGCGACTACTCGGCGGCCTCGAGCACCTCGCGCTGCCCCAATCCCAGGCCCTTGAAGCGGCTGCGATAGAGCAGCGTCAAAGCCAGCGCGGCAAGGAAGCCGATGATGCTGGGGATAGTCCACAGCAGGAACAGCTGGTTCAGCGGCAGATGCTGCGCCACGAAATAGCCGCCGAGGATCGGACCGACAATCGAGCCGAAGCGGCCGATGCCGAAGGCCCACCCCGAGCCGTTCGAGCGCACCGCCGTCGGATAGATCATGCCCGACGCGGCGTTGATGCCGAACTGCAAACCCAGCACCGCAAAACCCGCGATGAAGGCGCACAGCATCACCATCGAGGTCGACGTCTGCGCGAAGTAGCCAATGCCGGCGATCGCCGGCACCGCCAGCGCAAACAGCACCGTCACCGGAAGGAAGCCCTTCTTGTCCATCGGCCGCGCCAGCAGCAGGCCGCCGACCGTGCCGCCAATCTGGATCAGCACGGCGGAGAACTGGGCGTCGGCCGGTGTCAGCACATGGGTGTTGCGCAAAATGGTGGGCATCCACGCGATCATGAAATAGAAGCCCATCAGATTCATGCAGAAGCACAGCCACAAGAGCGGCGTGATGTACGCCAGGCCGCCCTTGAACAGCTTCGCCGGCGACAGGCTTTTGGTGCTCTTGCCCTCGTCCGCGATGACAAACTGCGTCGCGGCTGAGACCGAGGCCGACGGCGCCAGGCGCTTGACCAGCTTCTCGGCGGCGGCGCGCTTCTCGTGCACGACGAGATACTTGAGCGATTCCGGCAGCACGAAATAGGCGAGGATGGCGAGCGCGATCGGCAGAACGCCGCCGATGAAATAGATCACCTGCCAGCCGTAGGCCGGCGCGAGATAGACCGCGGCGAAGCCGGGGAACGCGCCACCGAGCGTTACGCCGCAGAACATGATGATGATGAGCGTCGCGCGCACGCGGCGCGGCGCGTATTCGGCGTTGAGCGCGATCAGGTTCGGCATCATGCCGCCGATGCCGACGCCGGCGAAAAAACGCAGGACGCGCAGCGTCTCGAGATCGGTCGCCCAACAGCAGGCGAGCGTGAAGATGCCGAAAATCAGGCTCGACGCCATGGTCGCCGTGCGGCGGCCCATGCCGTCGCCGAGATAGCCCAGGATCGGCGCGCCGAACAGCATGCCGAACAGGCTGGCGCTGATCACCGTACCCATGAACACGCCGGGATTGGCGACGTGCCATTCCTTGAGCAGCAACGGCGCCGACGCGGAGATCGCCGAGATGTCGTAGCCGTCGAAGATGATGATGATGAACGACCAGACGATGACGGACCAGTTGAAGCCGTCGAGCCGGCGGTCGTCGATGATGCGGGCGACGTCGATGGTCGGTGCCGAAGCCATGCGATTTCCCTCCCCTGGATGGCCGCCTTGCGCCGGCGGTCGTTTGTGCTTGCCGGCGATTATCGGCGGCAGGTCCGGCTGCGTCAAATTATGGGATGGTGCCCACGGCACGCGCTGGCCCGCCGCGCGGCCCGCGGTATATAGTGCGGCGATGCAAATTATCCTGCCGATTCTGGTCGTCATCGCCATGTTCGCGACCCTCGGCACGCTGCTGGTCGGCGTGTTCTGGATGGCGCGCGGCGGCGATCCCAAGCGCGCCAACGCCATCATGCGCTACCGCATCTGGTTTCAGGGCACGGCGCTGCTGCTGTTCTTCATCTTCATGATGCTGTATCGGCGCTGAACCCGCCGATGGTCCGTCTGACGCGCATCTATACCCGCGGCGGCGACAAGGGACAGACCTCGCTGGTCGACGGCAAGCGCGTGCCGAAACATGGAGCGCGCGTCGCCGCTTATGGCGCGGTCGACGAGGCCAACGCCGTGATTGGCCTGGCGCGGCTCCAGGCCGCGGACGCTATCGACCGCATGCTCGGCCGCATCCAGAATGATCTCTTCGACGTCGGCGCCGATTTGGCGACGCCGCACACCGGCCGCAAGGCGAAGGGCGCGCTGCGCGTTGTCGCGGCGCAAACCGCGCGGCTCGAGCGCGAAATCGACACGCTCAACGCCGAGCTCCAACCGCTGACGTCGTTCGTGCTGCCGGGCGGCACGCCGCTTGCCGCTTCGCTGCATCTGGCGCGCACCATCGTGCGCCGCGCCGAACGCGCCGTGGCGGCACTCGCGGCCAAGGAACGCATCAATCCGGAAGCGCTCAAATATCTCAACCGGCTGTCGGACCATCTCTTCGTGCTAGCGCGGCACGCCAACGACAAGGGCCAGGCCGACGTGCTTTGGCAGCCCGGCGCCAATCGCTGATCGACGGCCGCGCGGCGTCGCGTTTCGCTGCGTGAAATTTCCGTTACGAATTCCTTGCCTTCGCTTTGTGCACGTGCACAAATCAATCCCGCATTGCAGCAAGGCAGGCGGGGCGCCCCGTTCATGAAGGTTCTGGTCGCCGTCAAGCGGGTGATCGACTTCAACGTCAAAATCCGCGTCAAGGCCGACGGCAGCGGCGTCGAGACGGCGAACGTCAAGATGTCGATGAATCCGTTCGACGAGATCGCCGTCGAGGAAGCCGTGCGCCTGAAAGAGGCCGGCATCGCCAAGGAAATCGTCGCCGTGTCGATGGGCGCGCAGCAATGCCAGGAAACCATCCGCACAGCGCTCGCCATGGGTGCCGACCGCGGCATCCACGTCCTGACCGATGCGGAGTTGCAGCCGCTGGCAGTGGCGAAGCTCTTGAAGGCAATCGTCACCAAAGAGCAGCTGCAGCTTGTCATCCTCGGCAAGCAGGCGATCGACGATGATTGCAACCAAGCCGGCCAGATGCTCGCGGCGTTGCTGGGCTGGGGCCAAGCGACCTTCGCGTCAAAGCTCAAAATCACCGATGGAGCGGCCACCGTGACGCGCGAAGTCGACGGCGGCCTCGAAACGATCACGGTCAAATTGCCGGCGGTGGTGACCACCGATCTGCGCCTCAACGAACCGCGTTACGCGTCGCTGCCCAATATCATGAAGGCGAAGAAGAAGGCGATTGAGCAGCTGACGCCCGAAGCGCTCGGCGTCGATCCCAAGCCGCGCCTCACCACGCTCAAGGTCGTCGAGCCGCCGAAGCGCCAGGCCGGCAAGAAGCTCGGCTCGGTTGCCGAACTGGTGGACAAGCTCAAGAACGAGGCGCGGGTGATCTGATGGCGGTCCTCGTCCTCGCCGAACACGACGGTAAAACGCTCAAGTCCGCGACGCTGCACACAGTCGCGGCGGCGGCGAAGCTCGGCGAGGCGCATGTGTTGGTGGCGGGTTCGGGCTGCGCCGGTGCCGCCGCCGAAGCCGCCAAGATCGCCGGCGTAAGCAAGGTGCTCGTCGCCGACGATCCGATCTATGCGCATCCGTTGGCCGAAGAGCTGGCGAAGCTTCTGGTCGAGCGCGGCAAGGCCTATTCGCATATGCTGGCGCCGGCGACCACCTTCGGCAAGAACGTCATGCCGCGCATCGCCGCGGTCCTGGACGTGGCGCAGATCTCGGACATCTCGGCGGTTGTGTCGGCGGACACGTTCGAGCGGCCGATCTATGCCGGCAATGCGATCGCGACGGTAAAATCGTCGGATTCGATCAAGGTCGTCACCGTGCGCGCCACCGCCTTTCCCGCCGCCGCGGCAACCGGCGGTAACGCCACCATCGAAAAAATTCCCGGCGCCGGCAGCACCGGCCTGGCGCAATATGTCGGCGCCGAGCTGGCGAAAAGCGAGCGGCCGGAGCTGACCGCGGCGCGCATCATCGTCTCGGGCGGCCGCGGCCTGCAATCGGGCGAGAATTTCAAGTTGCTGGAGCGGCTCGCCGACACGCTTGGCGCCGCCGTCGGCGCGTCGCGCGCGGCGGTCGACGCCGGCTTCGTGCCCAACGACTATCAGGTCGGCCAGACCGGCAAGATCGTCGCGCCCGAGCTTTACATCGCCATCGGCATTTCGGGCGCGATCCAGCATCTCGCCGGCATGAAGGATTCCAAGGTGATCGTCGCGATCAACAAGGACGAGGAAGCGCCGATCTTCCAGGTCGCGGATTATGGCCTGGTCGGCGATCTGTTCGAAATCGTGCCGGCGCTTGACGCGGCGCTGGCGAAACGCGGCGCGGCATAAACGGGGGCAAGGCATGGCGGAAGCAGCAACAACGATCAAGACCATCGGCATCATCGGCGCCGGCCAGATGGGCAGCGGCATCGCACACGTCGCGGCGCTCGCCGGCTACGACGTCTATCTCGCCGATCTCGACCAGGCGGCGCTCGACCGCGCGGCCGGCGTCATCGACAAGAACCTGTCGCGCCAGGTGAAGAGCGGCAAGGTCAAGGAGGCCGACAAGGTGGCGGCGCAGAAGCGCATCAAGACTGGCACCGCATTCGACCGTTTCAAGGAATGCGACATGGTGATCGAGGCGGCGACCGAGAACGAGGCGGTGAAGCGCGAGGTTTACAAGAAGCTGGTGCCCAACCTGAAGCCGTCGGCGATCGTCGCCAGCAACACCTCGTCGATCTCGATCACGCGCCTCGCCGCGACGACCGACCGGCCGGGCAAGTTCATCGGCATGCATTTCATGAATCCGGTGCCGGTGATGACGCTGGTCGAGCTGATCCGCGGCATTGCCACCGACGAAACGACTTTCGCCGCGGTTCGCGAGCTGGCGGTGAAGCTCGGCAAGACGCCAGTTGCGGCGGAGGATTTTCCTGCCTTCATCGTCAACCGTATCCTCCTGCCGATGATCAACGAGGCGGTCTATACGCTCTACGAGGGCGTCGGCTCAGTCGAAGCCATCGACATCGCGATGAAGCTCGGCGCCAACCATCCAATGGGACCACTTGAGCTCGCCGATTTCATCGGCCTCGACACCTGTCTCGCGGTGATGCAGGTGCTGTACGAAGGCCTCGCCGATTCGAAGTACCGGCCCTGCCCGCTGCTGGTGAAATACGTCGAAGCCGGCTGGCTTGGACGCAAAGCCGGCCGCGGATTCTACGATTATCGCGGCGACAAGCCGGTGCCGACGCGCTAAGTGCCGCGATGACATTGCAGCGTCATACTTTTTTGGCTTTAATGCCGGCCAAGGGCGGGTTCCAGCCCGCCGGGATCTGGAGGCTGGTTGTCAGTCGCGCTCGATAGTTGTCCGGCGCTCGTGCTCAACGCGGATTTCCGCCCGTT
>DASQGX010000205.1:0-2611 GCA_035632395.1 Allostellaceae bacterium | reverse complement strand
GAAGCCAATCCGATGCTCGGCCATCGCGGTTGCCGGCTTGCCGTCACGGCGCCGGAAATTTACGAGATGCAGCTGCGCGCCATCTTCGAGGCCGCAGCGCAGGTGGCGAAAGAAACCGGCAAACTGCCCGAGCCCGAGGTGATGCATCCACTTATCGCCACCAAGGCCGAGTTCGACCTGTTGAAGGCGATGACCGACCGCGTCGCCGCCGAGGTTTCCAAGGAAACCGGCACCAAGCTCAAATACCTCACCGGCACGATGATCGAGCTGCCGCGCGCCGTGCTGCGCGCCGAGGAGATCGCGCAAAGCGCCGAGTTCTTCAGCTTCGGCACCAACGACCTGACACAGACCTGCTTCGGCCTGTCGCGCGACGATGCCGGCAGCTTCCTCGACGCCTATCTGAAGCAGGGCCTGCTCGAGCACGATCCCTTCGTCTCGATCGACCAGAAAGGCGTCGGCGAGCTGATGAAAATCGGCATCGAGCGCGGCCGCCGCGCGCGCAAGAAATTGAAGCTCGGCATCTGCGGCGAGCACGGCGGCGATCCCGCCTCGGTGCGTTTCTGCCACGACATCGGGCTCGATTACGTTTCGTGCTCGCCCTATCGCGTGCCCATTGCCCGATTGGCCGCGGCGCAGGCGGCGCTCGCCAGGGAACCTGCCGAAACGACGGCGTGAATTAGCCGAGCTTCATCCACGCTGGTGGTTGTGCCGTGAGTTTCGCCGCGCCTGCCACCAAAGGTCCGGCGAGCGCATCGAGCTTGAGCATCGCCAGCGCCAAGCCGTCGGCACCCGAACGCAGCTCTCCGACCTCTTCGCCATTGCGTGTGATTGCCGTGCCCGGCGCGGGTAGCGGTCCGTCGACCGTCACGGGCACGAGCCGCTTCTTGATCAGCGCGCGATACTTGGTGCGCGCTGTCAGCTCCTGGCCCATGTAGCAGCCCTTGGCGAAATCGATGCCGTTCAATTCCTCGAAGCCGTTCTCGAGCAGGATCGATTTTTCGATTTCCAGGTCCCGGCTGCCATCGGGCACGCCAAGCGCGAGGCGATGGCGGTCGTAGGCTGCCGCGTTGGCGCGCGCGAAGCCCGCCACTGCGATGTCGCTCTCGCGTCCCGCCGGAATCAAAAACCGCGCACCGAGTGCCGCCAATCTCGGATCGGCATAAGCGATGCCGCCAGCGAACGGCGTGGCCACGGCCGCCACAAGACTCAATTTCGCCAGCGCAGCGTCGCCCCATGCCGTGGCGACGACGAAGCGTGCGCTCGCATCCGCGAGCATCACCTTGGAGCGCAGCTTGTAGAGCGACAGCCGGCGCTGGAGATCGCCGAGCCGCGCGCGCTCGCAGTCGAGATAAAGTACGTCGCCGAGCGCGACGACGAAAAAATCGTGCAAATATTTGCCCTGCGCGGTCAGCAGCGCGGCATAGACCGGCGCGCCGGCTGCCGCCTTGGCGACATCGTTCGAAACTAGGCCTTGCAGGAAGGCGACGCGGTCGGCGCCCGCGACTTCAAGGACGCCGCGGTCGCCGAGCGGCGCGAAAGACAGAGTCATCGGCGCACCTCGGCCCGCTACAGGTAGGCGACCCGCCGAGGCTTGGCAAGCGGCGGAGCCCGGCCTATAAACCGGCGATTCCACCGCCCGCGAGCGCGCCTCCCGCATGAAAATCCTGTTCGTCACGGCGACGCGAATCGGCGACGCCGTCCTGTCGACCGGGTTGCTGCGCCATCTGATCGAGCGATATCCCGGCGCTGCGTTCACGATCGCCGCCGGCCCGCTGGCGGCGCCATTGTTCGCCGAGGTGCCGGGCCTGGAACGGCTGATCGCTGTCGAGAAGAAGGCGCGTGGCCTGCATTGGCTGTCGCTTTACGGCCAAGTCGCGGCGACGCGCTGGGATCTGGCGGTCGATCTGCGCGGCTCGGCGCTTGCTTATCTTCTCTGGGCGCGGCAGCGCCGCGTCATGGGCAAGGGCAGTCCCGAGGAGCATCGCGTCCATCAGCTCGCGCGCCTGTTCGATCTCGAGCCGCCGCCGGCGCCGATGCTGTGGCTCGGCGCGCAGCATCGCGACGCGGCCAATCGTCTTGTGCCGCCGGGCGCGCCGGTACTCGTCGTCGGTCCAGCGGCCAATTGGCAGGGCAAGGAGTGGCGTCCGGCGCGATTCGCCGAGCTCGCATTGCGGCTGACAGCGCCAACGGGGCTGCTGTCCGGCGCGCGCATCGTGGTGATGGCGGCAGCGCACGAGCGCGCGCAAGCCGCGCCGGTGATCGCGGCGCTGCCGCGCGAACGCGTCGTCGATCTCGTCGGCAAGCTCGATCTGCTGACTGCCGCCGCGATACTGCACAACGCCGCCTTGTTCGTCGGCAACGACACCGGCCTGATGCACGTCGCCGCCGCCGCTGGCGCGCCGACGCTCGGCCTCTTCGGCCCGAGCAACGTCAAGGAATACGCGCCCTGGGGACCGCGCGCCGCCTATGTGCAGACGGCGACACCTTATCTACAGCTCTTCCAGCCGGGCTGGGACCGCTTCACCACCGACAGCATGATGGATTCGCTGTCGGTCGATATGGCGGAGGAGGGCGCGCGCAGCCTGTTGCAGCGTCTTAAAGGCGAGGCGGC
>DASQGX010000204.1:0-5185 GCA_035632395.1 Allostellaceae bacterium | reverse complement strand
GCGTCGGTGCGGCCGAGGAGTACATCCGTGCGACTGCGCCGAAGCTCAAATTAGGCAAGGTCGCCTGAGACCCCAAGCCGGAGGGGCGGTAATGCGGATCTGTATCTACGGCGCCGGCGCCATCGGCGGCTATCTCGCCGCTGGTCTCAGCACAGTCGACGACGTCGAACTGTCGCTGGTCGCGCGCGGCCCGCATCTGGCGAAGATTCAGCAGTCGGGTTTGAAGCTGCTGATCAATGGCGAGGAGCGCGTCTGTCATCCGGCCGCCACCAACGATCCGGCGACCCTCGGGCCGCAGGATTACGTTATCGTCGGTCTCAAGGCGCATCAGGCGTGGGAGACTGCCGAACAGACGCGCGTGCTGTTCGGCAAGGACACGGCGGTGGTCACGTGCCAGAACGGCGTGCCCTGGTGGTACGGCTTCGGGCTGCGCGGTTTCGAGGACATGCGGTTGCAAAGCGTCGATCCGGACAATCGGCAGTGGAACGCCATTGGACCGGAGCGTGCGATCGGCTGCGTCGTCTATCCCGCCACAGACATCGTCAGCCCGGGCGTCGTGCGCCACACTTACGGCAACAAATTCTCGCTCGGCGAGCCGGACGGCACGATCTCCGAGCGTTGTCGTACTCTATCGCAGGCGCTCGAAGCCGCAGGCTTCGACGCGCCGGTGCTCGATGACATCCGCAGCGAGATTTGGCTCAAGCTGTGGGGCAATCTGTGCTTCAACCCGATCAGCGCGCTGACGCGGGCAACGCTCGACATCGTCGCGACGCAACCGGATTTGCGCGCGCTGTCGGTCAAGATGATGTCGGAAGCGCAGGAGATCGCGACCCGCTTCGGTGCCTCGTTCCGCGTTGACATCGAGCGGCGGATCAATGGTGCGGCGCGCGTCGGCGCGCACCGCACCTCGATGCTGCAGGATCTCGAAGGCGGCCGGCCGCTCGAGATCGACGCGCTGCTGACCGCGGTGCAGGAGATGGGCCGCTTGGTCGACGTTAAGACGCCTTATATCGACGTCGTCCTGGGCTTGGTGCAACAGCTTGGCCGTTCGCTGGCGATCTACCCGGCGTTCCGGCCAGCCGCCGCGGAGGTTGCACAACCACCCCTAATGGTCGGAACATAGGGGCATGTCGCCCGATACCGCGTCGAAGTCGCCGCCGACCATCGTTTTTCTCGACCGCAACACGATGGGACCGGCTGTCCGCGTGAACCGGCCGCGTTTCGACCATGAATGGGTTGAATACGGTGCGAGCGCACCGGACGAAGTTGGCGAACGACTGGCGCGCGCCACGATCGCCGTAACCAACAAGGCGCCGATCCGCGCGCACGACCTTGCCAAGCTGCCGAAGCTGAAGATGATCGCCATTGCGGCCACCGGCTACGACGTCGTCGACGTCGCCGCCTGCCGCGAGCGCGGCATCATCGTCTCCAACGTGCGTGGCTATGCCATCAATACCGTGGCCGAACACGCCTTCGCGCTCATCCTGGCGCTGCGCCGCGGAATCGTCGGCTTCCGGCAGGACGTTATCAACGGCGAATGGCAGAAGGCGGGCCAGTTCTGCTTCTTCAACCATCCGATCCACGAGCTGGCGGGCAGTACGCTCGGCATCATGGGCGAGGGCATCATCGGCCAGTCGGTCGCGCGGCTCGGCCAGGCCTTCGGCATGAAGACCCTGTTCGCGGCGCACAAAGGCGTGCAGGGCCTCGGGCCGCTCTACACGCCTTTCGAAGAGGTGCTGGAGACGAGCGACATCATTACCCTGCATTGCCCGCTGATGCCGAGCACGCGCAACATGCTCGGCATCGCGGAGTTCCGCAAAATGAAGAAGCGGCCGCTGCTGGTCAATACCGCGCGCGGCGGCCTGGTCGTCGAGGCCGACGTCGTGGAGGCGTTGGACGAAGGCCTGCTCTCCGGTATCGGTTTCGATTGCCTGACGTCGGAGCCGCCGCGTCCGGATCATCCGTTCCATGCGATTCTCGGCCGGCCGAACGTCATCGTGACGCCGCATGTCAGTTGGGCGAGCGACGAGGCGATGCAGGTCCTGTGGAATCAGGTCGTGAGCCACATCGAGAATTTCCACGCGGGCCAGCCGTCCAACGTCGTGGCTGGCTGAGCGGTCGATGAAGGAGCGCTGAACGCCGAAGACGACGCCGAGAAGGAGCACGCATGCAGCTGCACGAATTCCAAGCCAAGGACCTCCTGCGTCGCTATCGGGTCGATACTCCTCCGGGCCAAATCGCGTTAACGCCCGATGAAGCCGCGGCGGCGGCGCGCCAGATCGGATCGGATTCTCTTTTCGTCAAAGCGCAGATTCTTGCCGGGGGCCGCGGCGCTGCGGGCGGCGTGCGCGCCGTGCGTTCGCCGTCGGGGACGCGCGCGGCGGCCGCGGAGTTGCTCGGCCACAAACTGGTGACGTCACAGACGGGCCCGGCCGGCCACGTGGTGAAACGCGTCCTGGTCGAAGCGGGTGTCGCCGCCGCGCACGAGTTCTACGTGGCGTTACGCGTCGATCCGGCCGTCGGCGCGATCACCGCGCTCGCTGGCGCCCATCGGCCCGACATCGAACAGCATTTGGCTGCGGGGGCACCCGGATTCCAGAGTGTGGTGCTCGCCATCGCCGGCGAGCGCCGGTCGGGCGACATCGCCGATTTCTGCCGACGGCTCGGCCTGAGCGGTGATGCAGCCGCCAAATTCGGCGAATTAATCGCGCGGCTGCATCGCGCCTTCGTCGAGCTCGACGCGACGTTGATTGAAATCAACCCGCTCATCCAGACCGAAACCGGCGATCTCATCGCGGTCGATGCCAAGGTGTCGATCGATGACAATGCGATGTTCCGCCATGCCGAAACCGCCCAATTGCGCAACGATGAGGAAGTCGATCTGATCCAGCTCCAGGCGCAGCGCCATCAGATCAACTACGTGCAGATGGACGGCAATATCGGCATCGTCGTGAACGGTGCGGGCTTGGGGCTGGCGACGCTCGACATGGTCCATGCCGCTGGCGGCACGCCGGCCAATTTCATGGACATCCGCACCACCGCGAAAAGCCTCGATATCGCGCACGGCGTGGGCATGATCCTCGACAATCCGCGCGCCAAGGTGCTGCTGGTCAACGTCTACGGTGGCGGCATGCAGGCCTGCGATACGGTGGTCGACGGCTTGGCAATTGCCTTCCGCAAGAGCGGCCGCGTCATGCCGATGGTGCTGCGCATCACTGGCAACAACGAGAGTTTCGCGCGCATGCGGCTTGCAAATTTCAACCTGCCGAAGACCGAATGCACCGACATGTGGCAGGCAGCGACTCGCGCGACCGCGATCGCGCAAGGGAGGGCGTGATGCCGGCCCTGATCGATCGCGAGACGCGGCTGTTGTGCCAAGGCATGACCGGCTGGGCCGGCACCTATCACACCGATCGCATGATCCAATACGGCACGAATGTCGTCGCCGGCGTCACGCCCGGCAAGGGCGGCACGACCCATCTCGGCGCGCCGGTTTTCAACACCGTCGTCGAGGCGAAAAAGGCGACTGGCGCCAACGCCAGCATCGTCTTCGTGCCGCCGGCAAATGCCGGAAGCGCAATGCTCGAGGCGATCGAGGCGGAATTGCCGCTGGTCGTCGTCGTCACCGAGCGCGTACCGGTGCTCGACATGGTGCGCGTCCGCGAGGCGTTGGTCGGATCGCGCACCCGTTTGATCGGCCCCAACTCCCAGGGTGTGCTGGCGCCCGAAATCTGCCAGATCGGCGTGATGGCGACCGATCGGGCGCGGCGCGGTCCGATCGGTGTCGCCTCGCGCTCGGCTTCGCTGACCAGCGAAGTCGTGAGCCAGTTGACCGCTGCCGGCCTCGGCCAGTCGACCACCATCGGCATCGGTGGCGACCCGATTCACGGCATTGGCTTCGCCGAATGTCTCGACCTGTTCTTCAAGGATCCCGAAACTCAGGGCGTCGTCCTGGTCGGCGAAATCGGTGGCACCGAGGAGCAGGAAGCCGCACGTTATATCCGCGAGAACGGCCTGGGGAAACCGGTAGTAGCGCTGATCGTCGGCCGCGCCGCGCCGCCGCAATGCCGCATGGGCCATGCCGGCGCGCTGACCGCACAGGCATCCGACGACGCCGACAGCAAGATCAAGGCGCTGCAGGATGTCGGCGTCATCATCGCGCCGAGCGCGCATCTGGTCGGCGCGACAATGTCCGAGGCGTTCGCTCGGCGCGCAGCGTGACACCGGCGATACGGGGCGCGATCATCGGCTGACAATGAGCTTTGATCCAGACCGTTTTTGCCACGATCTTGTGCGCGATGCCGCCGACGCGATTGTCTATTCCGACAGCGAGGGCGTGATTCGATTCTGGAACGCCGCGGCGGCGCGCATCTTCGGCTTCGACGCTAGTGAGGCTATCGGACAGTCACTCGACATCATCATTCCGGCGAACCTGCGCCAGCGACATTGGGATGGCTATCGCGCGACGATGCAGACCGGCCGCACGCGTTATGGCGCCGGCGACGTGCTCGCGGTGCCGGCATTGCGCAAGGACAGCGCGCGCATCTCGGTCGAATTCACAATCGTACCGTTTCACGATGCCGCGGGCCGGATGACTGGCATTGCCGCGATCCTGCGCGAGGTCACAAAACGCTTCGAAGAGATGAAGGCATTGCGCGCGCAGCTCGCCAGCAAGCGTCCCGGCCCGTAAATCACTGAAAAACGAGGAGCGCGGCCTGAATTGCGGCCTACAACCGTCGCGCGTATAGACTGTTTTATGCGGCTAACGTGTTGCTTTCGGCCATAGGCTGCGGGTAAATAGCCGGTACGACACGCACCAATCGGCCGGCGCTAGCCCGGTCGCCATCATAAACGAAAATTCATGGAGGGAGAGCGCATCGTGGCCCAACGCAAGAAAAATTCCGTTTCACGCCGCCGCATCCTGCAGGGCGCTGCCGCGGCAGCCGGTACGTTGCCGTTGATTCATGTCCCGGGTGCTTTCGCCGCCGAAGAGTCAATTGGCAATTGGCCCGAAGGCGCCAAGGGGCCATCTGTCTTCGTCGGTGTTACGGTGCCGCTGACCGGCGCCTATTCAGCCGATGGCCACGATCTCCAAAAGGGCTATGAGCTCGTCTTCGAACACCTGAACGAGGGCACCGGCTTGGTCCCGCACGTGCCCTCGCTCAAAGGCAAGAAAGGCGTCCTC
>DASQGX010000203.1:0-10993 GCA_035632395.1 Allostellaceae bacterium | reverse complement strand
CGCTCTCGTATACAGCGCCGTCGATTTTGCGAGAAGTCTCGCCGGAGTCATCGCCGTGAAGCGCACATATCAGCCCAGCAAACTCGTCCGCAAGCGCCGTCACGGCTTCCGCGCGCGCATGGCGACGGTCGGCGGGCGCCGCGTTCTGGCGAGCCGCCGGGCCAAGGGTCGCAAGCGTCTATCGGCCTAACGCGGGATTGTCGCCGGGGAGGCGCAGCCGATGACCAAGATCGCGCGCCTGAAACGGCGCGTTGAGTTCCTTGCAGTTGCCGCGAGCCGCCGGAAACACGTGACGCCGGGACTGATCCTGCAAGCGGCGCCGCGCGCCGGCGCGGACGTGGCGCGGGTCGGGTTCACCGCCAGCAAGAAGGTCGGCATCGCTGTGGCACGCAATCGCGCGCGCCGCCGCCTGCGGGCCGCCGCGGATCGCGTCATCGGTGGCCATGGTGCGCCCGGACACGATTTCGTCCTAATCGCGCGCACGGCGACGCTGACGCGGCCGTTCGCAGACCTCGTGGGCGATCTCGAGATCGCCTTGAAACAGGTCGGCGCCTATCGTGCCGACGGCGGGGGTGTGCCGTGAGCCTCGTGCTGCAGGTACTCATCCGCGCCTATCAGCTCTTGATCGCGCCGCTGCTCGGCGCCAACTGCCGTTATTGGCCGAGCTGCTCGCACTACGCCGCCGAAGCCGTGCACGTCCATGGCGCGGCACGCGGCACGTGGCTCGCCGTGAAGCGCATCGCACGTTGCCATCCTTGGGGCGGATCGGGCGTGGACCCGGTGCCGCCGGTGCGGGGCTGACATGGATCAGCGCAACATGGTCATCGCGATCGCGATTTCGATCGTGATCCTGATCGCCTTCCAATATTTCGGCGAACGGTTCTATCCCGCGGCGCCGCCATCGACACAACAGACGAAAACCGTACCTTCCGCCAATGCGCCGGCGGCTGCGACCGGCACACCGGCCACGGCGCCGTCAGTCGCCGGCGAGGCCAAAGTCGCGCCGCGTGCGCAGGTTTTGGCGGCCACGCCGCGCGTCACCATCGATACCCCGCGTCTCGAAGGCTCAATCAACCTGATCGGCGGCCGCATCGACGATCTGACGCTGCGCACCTATCACGAGACCGTCGATCCGAAGAGTCCGGAGATCGTGCTGCTCGCGCCCGATGGCAGCGAGCATCCCTATTTCCTTCAGTTCGGCTGGCTCGCCGCCAGTCCGGACGTGAAGATGCCTGGGCCGGATACGCGATGGAACACGTCGGGCGGCGCGCTGACGCCGACCCATCCGGTCGATCTCACCTGGGACAACGGCGCGGGACTCAAGTTCACCCGCCATATCGCGGTTGATGCCCAGTACATGTTCACAATCACCGATCAGGTGACCAACAGCGGCGCCGGCTCGGTCAAACTCTCGCCCTATGTCGTCGACGTGCGCAAAGGCGAAATCGAGGTCTCGCATACCTACTTGCTGCACGAAGGGCCGATCGGCGTCACCGACGGCAAGCTGCACGATGGTTCGTGCGTCTTCCTTCTCGGATGCGATCCGTTCAATTACGACGAAATGAAGAAGCATCCGCATACACAGTTCGCCACCAAGGGAGGCTGGTTCGGCTTCACCGACAAATATTGGCTGACTTCGCTCATCCCCCTGCAGGATGCGAACGTGACCGCGGAACTGCAATACGGCAAGGTCGGCGGCGTCGACATCTATCAGGCCGATTACATCGGCGCGGCGCGCGACATCGCGCCGGGCGCAAGCCTGACCGAAGAAAGCCGCGCCTTCGCCGGCGCCAAGGAAGTCGCCCTGCTCGATCACTATGAGAATCAACTCGGCATTCCGAATTTCGATCGCGCGATCGATTTCGGCTGGTTCTACTGGATCACCAAGCCGATCTTCCTGGCGCTCGGATTCTTCTACAAGCTAATCGGTAATTTCGGACTCGCGATCTTGCTGCTGACGGTTCTCATCAAGCTCGTCTTCTTCCCGCTGGCGAACAAATCCTATCGCGCGATGAGCAAGATGAAGAAGCTGCAGCCGGAAATGCAGAAGTTGCGCGAGAAATATGGCGACGACAAGCAGAAGATCAATCAGGAGATGATGGCGCTGTATAAGCGCGTCGGCGCCAATCCGATGGCCGGCTGTTTGCCGATCGTCATCCAGATCCCGGTGTTCTTCTCGCTCTATAAGGTGCTCTACGTCACCATCGAGATGCGCCACGCGCCGTTCTACGGCTGGATCCACGATCTATCCGCGCCCGACCCGACGACTTTCGTCAATCTCTTCGGTCTGCTGCCGTTCCAGGCGCCCGACGTCTCCTTCCTGCATATCGGCGCTTGGCCGCTGATCATGGGCCTGACCATGTTCCTGCAGCAGAAACTCAATCCGCAGCCGCCGGATCCGGTGCAGGCCAAGATGTTCATGGTCCTGCCGGTCGTGTTCACCTTCATGCTGGCGCAGTTCCCCGCCGGCCTAGTGATCTACTGGAGCTGGAACAACCTGCTGTCGATCGCGCAGCAGTGGGCGATAATGCGGCGCTCGGGCGCCGCCTGAGGCCATGACGGCTCCGGCGGTGCCCAGCGGCGCGGCCGAGCTCGAGCGCGGCCGACGCTTGTTCGCCGGCGAATGCCGCTTCGTCGCTGCCGCCGATCGACCTGTCGCACTGCCGCCCGAACGTCTGCCGGAAGTCGCCTTCGTCGGCCGCTCCAACGTTGGCAAATCGAGTCTGCTGAACGCGCTTACCGGCCGCAAGGCGTTGGCGCGGGTTTCGCGCACGCCCGGCCGCACGCGCGCGCTCAATTTCTTCTCGGTCGGCGACCGGCTGATGCTGGTGGATTTACCGGGCTACGGCTACGCAACGGTTTCGCAGGCCGAGGCGCGCCGCTGGGGCCAGACGGTGAGCTTCTATCTCGCGCGGCGCAGCGTGCTGAAGCGGGCGCTGTTGCTGGTTGACGCGCGGCACGGTCTCAAGGACGGCGATCGGCTCGCACTCGATCTGCTGGCGCAGCACGCGGTGTCGGTGATGGTCGTGCTGACCAAGGCTGACAAGGTCGGTGCGGGGGAATGCGCGGCGCAAATCACCGCCATCGGTGCGGTGCTGGCGCGTCATCCGAGCGCTTTTCCGCGCGTCGTCGCCACCAGCGCCGAAACTGGCCAGGGTATTCCAGCGTTGCGCGCGCTGCTCGCCGCGCTGGCGAGCTAACGCCGATGCCGCTATAAAGCCCCGCCATGAGCGACAAAACCCGCGCCGCGCCGCCCGATGCCGTGTTGAAAGCCGCGACGCTGTCGGAAGCGCTGCCTTACATGCGGCGCTACGCCGGCAAAACCATCGTCATCAAATACGGCGGGCATGCGATGGGCGATACCGAGATCGCCGATCTGTTTGCGCGCGACGTCGTTTTGCTGAAGCAGGTCGGTATCAATCCCATCGTCGTCCATGGCGGTGGGCCTCAGATCGGCCAGATGCTCGAGCGGCTGAAGATCAAGAGCTCGTTCATCGACGGCCTGCGCGTCACTGACCAGGCGACGGTCGAGATCGTCGAGATGGTGCTCTCGGGTTCTATCAACAAAGAGCTCGCTGCGGCGGTGAACCGTGCCGGCGGCCGCGCCATCGGCTTGTCGGGGAAGGATGCCGACCTCATCCGTGCGCGCAAGCTGACGCGCAAGCGCGCCGATCCCGACAGCCACATCGAGAAGGTGCTTGACCTGGGATTCGTCGGTGAACCGTATGCCGTCGATGCGCCGGTACTCGAGTATTTCGTGAAATCCGACATCATTCCGGTGATCGCACCGATCGGCGTCGGCACGGCAGGCGAGACTTACAACATCAACGCCGACACGGCCGCCGGCGCGGTTGCGGCGGCGGTCAAGGCCGCGCGGCTGCTGTTGCTGACCGACGTGGCCGGCGTGCTCGATGGCGACAAGAAATTGGTGCACGAGCTGTCGGTTGCCGATGCCAAGGCGATGATCGCCGAAGGCACGATTTCGGGCGGCATGATCCCCAAGGTCGAAACCTGCGTCGAGGCGGTGGAGGGCGGCGTCGAAGCCGCGGTCATTATCGACGGCCGCGTGCCGCACGCAATTCTGCTCGAGCTGTTCGCCGAAGGCGCCGGCACTTTGATCCGCCGGCGCAAATCCGCGCCGCGCCGCGCCTAGGCGACTTTGCGCCGCGTCGCGTTGGCGCCTTCGGCGTTGAGTGCGGCTTCGAGGTGACGCCGCGCCGCATCCTGTTCGCCGGCCAACGCCAGCCGCGCCACCGGTCCGTCAAGTATTCGGTCCCAGAACGCCCGCCGTTGCGCCGGATCGGTAATGTGGCGGCGTACGCGCCGCCGGAATTCAGCGGCGAGCGCCGCCAACGCGCCGAGGCGCCGCGGCACGATCGCATCGAGCGTCTCGCGCAACCGCCGCGCCAGTGCTGGCGATGCGCCGCCGGTCGAAATCGCCAGCGTGACGGGCGCGCGGTCGATCACGGCCGGTATGATGAAGCTGCACAATTCCGGACGATCCGCCACGTTGACCAGGATGCCGCGCGCCGTTGCCGCGCGCGACACGGCTTCACCGACGGCGAACGGCATGTCTGCCGCAATCGCCAGCGCACAGCCGTCGAGATCAGTCGCCACAAAACCCGGCGACGCAATGACCTGTGCGCCGGCGCGACGCAAGGCCGCGGCTTTGCGCTCGGCTTCCGGTCCGACGCCGATGACGAGACAGCGCTTGCCGGCGAGATCGAGACAGATCGGGAAGTGGGCCATCAATAGACGTCCTTCACGAACCGCCCTTCGCGACCAAGTTGCGCCAAATACGCCTTGGCGGCGCCGATGCCCATGCCACCCTGACGCGCGACGATGGCCGCCAGCGCGGTGTCGACGTCGCGGCCCATCGCCATCGCGCCGCAGACAAACACGTAGGCGCCGTCGTTGAGCCAACGCCAAAGCCGCGCCGATTGTTCGCGCATGCGCTGCTGCACGTAGATACGCTCTGGCTGATCGCGCGAGAACGCCACGTCGAGCCGGGACAGCAGGCCCTCCTTGTGCCAGGTGATCAATTCGTCCTCGTAGAGGAAATCGGTGGCGCGCCGCTGGTCGCCGAAGAACAGCCAATTGCGTCCTTTGGCGCCGTTCTCGCGCCGCTCCTGCAGAAAGGCGCGGAACGGCGCGATGCCGGTGCCGGGTCCAATCATGATCATCGGCGCGTCGTCGGATTCGGGAGGGCGGAAACGGTGCGCTGGCGGCTGCACGAACACGGGCATCGTCGTTTCCTCGGTCGCGCGCTCGGCGAGAAAGCACGAAGCAATGCCCTTGCGCGCGCGGCCGCGCTTCTCCCAACGCACGGCTGCGACCGTCAGATGGACCTCGCCGCCATGCACCAACGGCGAGCAGGCGATCGAATAGAGCCGCGGTTGCAGCGGTGCTAGCGCCAAGATCAGCTCCTGCAATGGCGGCCGTGCCGACGGAAAGACGGTCAGCAGCTCGAGCAGGTCGGCACCTTCCGGCTCGGCACCGGGATAACCTTCAGCCAGCGCCTGCAGCCGTTGCGACTGATCGGGGTCGCGGGCACGCGATGCCAGTACCTCGACCGCTTCGTCCGACGGCCGGCCAATGTCGCAGGCGCGGCTTAGTGCCTCGCGCAGCGGCAGGCGCTTGCTGTTGGGCGCATCAACGTCGGCGTGTGGATCGGCACCCAGCTCCTCGATGATCGCGGCGACCGTTTCAGGGCAGTTGGTCGGCATGATGCCGATGCTGTCGCCCGTCTGATAGCGCAGGCCGGAGCCGTAGAGGTTCAGCACCACCTGGCGCGTATCCTTGGCTGAGCCGGCGCGATTGAGCGGCCGCGCGACGCGGAATTGGGCCGCGACGGTCGCCGGACCGGATGTGTCGGGTGCGACCGTCGCGGCGGCCGGCGCGGCCAGAACCGTTGCCGGTGCCGACGCGCCGCCGGTCTCGAGCAGTTCCTTGAGCTTGCGGGCGGTTTCTTTGCCGCCGGGAACGCAGCGCGTCAGCGCCCTTTCCTTGCCTTCGGCGATGGCGGCCGCATAAGTCCGGCAGAGATAGCCGCACTGGCCGCAATCCTGCTGCGCCATTGCCGCCATCAGCAGCTGCGGCATCGGCTGGCCGGCGGCGATCTCCATGCGCCGGTCAAGCGGCAGCGAGGCGTCGTGCCAGGGAAATTCCCCGACCGTCGCTGGCGCTGCCGATATCGGTGTCGCGACATCCGTGGCGTAGTAGGCCGCAATCCAGCCGTTGATGAAGGCGCGCTCGGCGCTGCTGAACGGTGCGTCGTCGGGAATGAGCGGCGCGATATGACTCATGCTACCGGCTCCGCCGTGAGCATCGCTCGCAACGCCGCGACCGAATGGCGATTGGCGAATTCATGGAGCGATTCGGCGTCGCGACGCTCCGCAAGGTAGCAGCGCAGCAGCGCTTCGAGCCGGTCGGCAACGTCGGCGAAAGGCACGTCGCGGGCGATCTCGCGCGCCAGGCGCTGGTCGCCGCCGGCACCGCCCCCGACGACGATGGTATAACCCTCGATCATCTCGTCGCCCTCTGCGACCTTGACGCCGAGCAAGCCGATGTCGCCGACATAGTGCTGAGCGCAGGAATGCGGACAGCCGGTGAGATGGATGGTGATCGGCTTGTCGAGCTTAATCCGGGTCTCGAGATATTGCGCCAGGTAGAGCGCCTGTGCCTTGGTGTCGGTGGCGGCAAACTTGCAGCCGGTATTGCCGGTGCAAGCGACGAGGCCGCTGCGGATCGGCGAGGCTTCGGCGTTCAGCCCAATTTCTTCGATCGCCTTGCGCGCGCCCGGCAGCTTGGCGTCGCTGATGTCGGATAGGATCAGGTTCTGCCAGACCGTCAGCCGGATGGTGCCACTGCCGAATTGCGTGGCAATCGCCGCCAGACCGCGAACCTGCGCGGCGGTGAGCCGGCCGACCGGCAGCCCGACGCCGATATAATTCATTCCCTTTTGTTTCTGTTTATGGACGCCGATATGGCCGTGCTTCAGCAGCGGACCCCGCGGTAGACATTGCTCGGCTGGCATCTTCGGCGGTGTGAACGAAAGCTCCTTGGCGACCTCCACCATGAATCGATCCATGCCCCATTGGTCGAGTAGATATTTGAGCCGTGCCCGCTTGCGGTCGGTGCGGTCGCCATAGGCGATGAACACGCGCACGACGGCGACTGCGGCGGCGACGCATTCCTCGCTCTTGAGCAGGATGCCGGCGTCGCGCGCAAAATCGCCGTGGCCGGTGATGCCGCCGAGATACATCCGGAAATAGACGCCGGCCGGCACGGATGCGCCTTCGGCGACACGCACGGCAGCGAACCCGATGTCATTGGTATCCTCGAGCACGCTGATTCGGCCACCGCCGTCGAAAGCAATGTTGAATTTACGCGGAAGCCCATAGAGTTCGCGGTGATTGAGGATCGTGAAGTGGAGCGCGCGCGCCAGCGGTCGCGTATCGATCAACTCGCCCGGGTCGATACCAGCCGTCGGGCTGCCGGTGATGTTGCGGATATTATCGGCGCCGGAGCCGCGTGAGGTGAGGCCGAGTTCCTGGATGCCGGTCAACACGTCGATAACCGAACTCGGCTGAAATTCGCGGATCTGCAGATTGGCGCGCGTGGTGACGTCGAGAGTGCCGCCGCCGAGCGTCTCGGCGAGATCGGCGAGGCCTTCGAACTGATGTGCGCTCAGGATGCCGTTGGGCATGCGCAGCCGGCACATGAACGAGTCCTGCGCCGGCGCAACGTAGAACAGGCCGTAGAATTTGTGGCGGAAGATATCGATGCCCTTCGGCGCGCGCGACGCGGCCGCGTTGGCGGCGATCTCGTCCCACATGTCGAGGGGCGGCGCTTTGCGCTTGGCATCCTCTTCGGCGGAAAGCGGTTTGCCAGCGGCGACAAAACGATCCTGCGCGATGCGGTGGATATCGGGCGCGCCGCCGCCGGTGCCGCCGTTGCGCGCCGCGACGGCGCTGAGGAAACCTTCAAGGTATTGTTTTTGTTCGTCGGTCAGAATCGCGTCGGTGGTCATTCAGCTACCAAAAGCGGGTGCGATGCACGGATGTCGCTCGGTGCATTGCAACCGCGGTGCCAGCCGCGTTGCTGGGCGTAGGTCGCTGATTTGCCGCGCGGACAGCCCCTTGGGCGCCGAGCTGGTTTCGCACTGCTGCTCAAGAAATATGATTAACGGCCACTCATCTGCGAATTTTTTGTGCAGCAATGTTGACCGATTGAAATTTGGGCAAAAGGTCGCGCGCTACGCCGTCGTGTGATGCAACCCGTGACGCGGCCGGATCAACGCGCGGCCATTTCCGTCGTTGCGGTCGTTGGCATGCTCCTTGCGGCAGCGACAGCAGAGGTCGGCAATCGCGCCGCAGAGTGCGAGCCGGCACGCGATCACCAGACGAACGAGGCATCCATGTATCTTGAGACTGTCGACAAGCTGGCCGCGACCGCAGCGGCCAAAAGCGCCTACCTCAACCGCGCGCCGTTCGGCTTCCTGCTTAGTGCGATGATGGCGGGCGCCTATATCGGCCTTGGCATCATCTTGATTTTCAGCATCGGTTCGGACGTCGATCCGGCCTATCGGCCGCTGATCATGGGCGCGTCGTTCGGTGTCGCCCTGACGCTCGTGCTCTTTGCCGGCGCCGATCTGTTCACCGGCCACGCCATGTACATGCCGCTCGGCGTGCTGCGCGGCAAAATCGGGCTCGGCGACATGCTTCGCTGCTGGGCCGGATCATGGATCGGCAACCTTATCGGCAGCGCGCTATTGGCCGTTATCTTCATTGCCGGCGGCGGCGGCTCGATCCTGCACGCGAAGAGTCAATTTATCTTCGCGGTTGCTGCCGCCAAGATGAATGCGCCCGCGCTGTCGCTGTTCGCACGGGCGATACTATGCAATTGGCTCGTCTGTCTGGCGATCTGGATGGCGGCGCGCACCGAGAGTGATACCGCGAAATGTATCGCCATCTTCTGGTGCCTGTTCGGTTTTGTCGGCAGCGGCTACGAGCACTCGGTGGCGAACATGACGCTGCTGCTGATCGCTCTGCTCAGCCCGCATCCCGACACCGTGACGTGGGCGGGATTCGGCTGGAACATGCTGTGGGTGACGCTCGGCAACATCGTCGCCGGGGCCGGCTTCATGGCGCTCGGCTATTGGGCGGCATCGCGGCCCAAGGTTGCGGCGCCGGCTGCGCTTGCCGCAGTTCCCGCGGCTGCCGATTAACGATGGTTCCACGAAGGCCAGCGGCGCGGCGGCAGCGGCGCCGGCCGTAAACTTTTGATCGGGGGGCATCGACAAAGCCGCCCCGGTGCGCCATATAACGGTCGCACCCATGAGCCTGACCGATTCCTTGCCGCGCGCCCATTCGTTCGGCCACATCGATACCTGGATCTTCGATCTCGACAACACGCTCTATCCGTCGTCCTGCCGGCTTTACGTCGAGGTCGAGCAGCGCATGGCGCGCTACATCATGGACGAGCTCAAGCTCGATCTCGAAGGTGCGCACGCATTGCGCCGGCGCTATTTCCAAGAGCACGGCACGACGCTGCGCGGCCTGATGAACGAACACGGCGTCGAGCCGCGGAAATTCCTCGACTATGTCCACGAAATCGACGTGTCGGCGGTGCAGGCGGCGCCGGCGCTGAGCCGCGCGCTTACCGCGCTGCCGGGACGCAAGCTGGTATTTACCAACGGTACTCGCCGTCATGCCGAGCGCGTTCTCGATCGACTCGAACTGACTGGGCATTTCGCCGCGATCCACGACATTGTCGCCATCGATTTCCAGCCGAAGCCGAACGCAGCCGGCTACCGCGCGTTGATCGAAACCTATTCGATAGAGCCGGTGCGCGCTGCAATGGTCGAGGACATGGCGCGCAACCTGCCGCCGGCGGCGGCGCTCGGCATGACCACGATCTGGCTGCGCGGCGGCCCGCATGACGAGCTTGACGCGCACCATGCACCCGCCATCCATCACACCATCGACGATTTGACGGAATTCCTCGCCGCGGTCACGTCGGCAGCGGAATAAACTCCTCGCTGTCGCCCGGGATTTTCGGGAAGCGGCCCGCCTGCCAGTCGCGCTTCGCCTGTTCGATGCGCTCGGCCGAGCTCGACACCAGGTTCCACCAGATATGCCGCTCGCCGTCGAGCGGCTCGCCGCCGAGCAGCAGCAGGCGTGCCGGCTCGCGCGCTGTGATCGCGGCACGCGCCCTGCTGTCGAAGACCAGCATCTGCGGCGGCGTATGCCGCGCACCGGCGCAGTCGACGGCACCTTCGAGCAGATAGGCGGCGCGCTGCGTATAATTCGGCGCCATGGTCATGGTTGCGCCGGCGCGCAGCGTCACATCGGCATAGAATATCGGCGACAGCGTCGTGACCGGCGACGTCTTGCCGAACAGCGTACCGGCGATCAGCCGTGCCGAGACGCCATCGCCCTCGATGAGTGGCAGGCTCGCCGCCGGCACATGCTCGAATGCCGGCTCGATCTCCTCGCGCGCCCGCGGCAGCGCGATCCAGCTCTGGATGCCGTAGATCGGCGATTCGTGCTGGCGCACCGCCGGCGGCGTGCGTTCGGAATGGACGATGCCGCGTCCGGCGGTCATCCAGTTGACCGCGCCCGGTCGGATAGGCTGCGCGTTGCCCAAGCTGTCGCGATGCATGATCTCGCCGTTGAACAGGTAGGTGATCGTAGCCAGGCCAATATGCGGATGCGGGCGGACGTCGAGGCCGGTGCCGGCGCGGAACCTCGTCGGCCCGAAATGGTCGAAGAAGATGAACGGGCCGACCATGTGCCGCTTGGCGTAAGGCAGCACGCGGCGCACTTCAAAGCCGTCGCCGAGGTCGCGAGTGCGCGGCTCGATCACCAGGTCGACGGGTGCCAGTCCGGCGGCCGGTGCGGTCCGTGGGCTCATCGGCGTCTCCGTTGCCGGTCAGTCTAATGCCGCCCGGCGACGGTTGACAGCGCATGGTGCGCGCCGCATTTTGCGC
>DASQGX010000202.1:0-10001 GCA_035632395.1 Allostellaceae bacterium | reverse complement strand
GCCGTCAGGCCGCCGCGGCGCGGCGGACTTCAGCGAAGGCCCAGTCGAGCCAGGGCAGCAGCGCCTCGACATCGTGTGTCTCGACGGTCGCGCCGCACCAGATGCGCAAGCCGGGCGGAGCCTCGCGATGGCCGGCGAGGTCGAAAGCCACGCCCTCGGCATCGAGCAATGCTTCGATGCGCTTTACCTGGGCACGCTGCGCATCGGGCGCCAAACGCAGGAACCAGTCGTCCACCACCTTGAGGCAGACCGAGGTGCAGGACCGGATCTTGGGATCGTCGACCAGGAAGGCGATCCACTTCGATTTCGCCACCCAACGGTCGATGGCCGCGAGATTGGCTTCGGCACGTGCCTTGAGCGCCGGAAAACCGCCGATCGATTCCGCCCATTTGAGTCCGTCAATCGCATCCTCGACCGCCAGCATCGACGGCGTGTTGATGGTCTCTTCCTGGAAGATATTCTCGGCGAATTTGCCCTTGGTGGTAAGGCGGAAGATTTTCGGTAGCGGCCACGCCGGCTTGTAGGTCTCGAGCCGCTCGACCGCGCGCGGCGATAACGCGAGCATTCCGTGTGCCGCCTCGCCGCCGAGGACCTTCTGCCAGGACCAGGTGACGACATCGAGCATGGGCCACGGCAAATCCATGGCGAAGACCGCCGACGTCGCATCGCAGATCGTCAGGCCTTTGCGGTTGGCCTTGATCCAGTCGCCGTTCGGAATCCGCGCTCCCGACGTCGTGCCGTTCCACGGAAAGACCACGTCGCGGTCAGTATCGACCTTGGCAAGATCGGGGATCGTGCCGTAGGGCGCGCGCATGATACGCAGATCGGCGAGCTTCAATTGCTTCTCGACGTCGGTCGCCCAGCCCTCGCCGAACACTTCCCACGCCAACAGATCGACGCCGCGGGCGCCGAGCAACGACCACATTGCCATCTCGACCGCGCCGGTGTCCGAGGCGGGCACGATGCCGAGGCGATAGTCTTGCGGAATGCCGAGCAGGCGGCGCGAACGGTCGACGGCCTCTTTGAGTTTGGCCTTGCCCGGTTTTGAGCGATGGGAGCGGCCGAGCAAGCCGGCCGACAGCGCCGACAGGCTCCAGCCTGGGCGCTTGGCGCAAGGACCCGATGAAAATGACGGATTGGCGGGCCGAGAATTCGGCTTCATAAGTCTATTCCTTCCAGAATAGCCGCGCCCCGTTGGGGGGGCGTGTCCCGCCGATGAACCTATGGGAGCGGAGACAACGCGTCAACCAAAGTTGCTCAACGAGGCGGCATACGCCAGCGCGCTGGAATGCTAGCATCGGCGCACCAGCGACGATGCCGTTGCACCGGGGGAGAGGTGATGATCTTCCGGCAACTGTTCGACACCGAATCAAGCACCTACACGTACGTGCTCGCATCGCGGCACGGCGGCGAAGCGCTGATCATCGATCCGGTGCTCGATCGCGTCGAGCGATATCTCCAGCTGTTGAAAGAGCTCGACCTCAACCTCGTCAAGGCGATCGACACTCATCTCCATGCCGACCACATCAGCGGCATGGGTGCGCTGCGCGACCGGACGCACTGCGTCACTGTCATGGGCCAGGAAACGCAGGCGGACGTGGTTTCCATCCGGGTTGCGGACGGCGACAGCGTCGAAATCGAGGGGTTAAGCCTGACCGCGATCCACACGCCCGGCCACACGCCGGATTCCTACTGCTTCCTCGCGGGCGACCGCATCTTCACCGGCGACACGCTGCTCATCCGCGGCACCGGCCGCACCGATTTCCAAGGCGGCGACGCTCGCGCCCAATACGATTCGATCTTCAACAAGCTGCTTAACCTGCCGGACGAGACGCTGGTCTATCCCGCGCATGACTATAAGGGCGAGACGGTTTCGACCATCGGCGAGGAGCGCGCCTTCAACCCGCGCCTCAAGGCCCGTTCCGCCGAGGAATACGCCGTGATCATGGCCGAGCTGAAGCTTGCGAATCCCAAGATGATGGACGTAGCAGTCCCCAGGAACGTGCACGTCGGCCTGGCGCAAGAGAGGCTTCTCGCCGAAGGTTTCGGCATCTTGGCGAAGGACGCCCTGGCGCTGCCCACGCAGCCCGGAATCGTGCTGGTCGATCTGCGCGAATTGCGCGAGCGCCAGCAGCATCGTGCAATTCCCGGCGCGTTGCATGCACCTTATCGCGATCTCGCAGCGAACATCAATCCAGGTGGCATGCTGTTCGAACTGTCGCGGGCGACCGGGCGCAAGCTGGTGTTCTATTGCGCCTTCGGCGAGCGCTCGGCGATGGCGGTACAGGCCGCTCATTCGGCCGGCCTGTCGCAAGCGAGCCACATTCACGGCGGCATCGACGCCTGGAAGAAAGCCGGTGGGTCGACGGTCGAATGCCGTTAGGCCGGGCGGCGGCGTAGCAGGTGCATCGAGTTGAACGTCAACACCGCTTCGCCATTCTGGTTCAGGTAACGGTAGGCCGCCCGCATGATGCCGCGGTCAGGCTTCGATCGCGATGGGCGGCTTTCCGTGACCTCCATCTCGACGCGCAGCGTGTCGCCCGGCCGTACCGGCTGGAGCCAGCGAAGCTCGTCGAAACCGGGCGATCCCATGCTGCACGCGGCGAAGATGCCCGTATCCCAGATCAAGCGAAAGCCGAGCGCGAGCGTCTGGAAGCCACTGGCGATGAGGCCGCCGAAATGCGTCTGCTGTGCCGCCTTAGGGTCTATGTGGAACAGCTGCGGATCGTAGACCTTGGCGAATTCGACGATCATGTCCTCGGTGACAGTCTTGGTCGCGGTCGTGAATTTGTCCCCGACCTTGAAATCGTCGAAATAGCGTTCCGCCATCGCCTGCCCCCGTCGACGCGCGCGGCAATCTAGCTCAGCGCCGAGCGATGGTGAATGCGCGTTCCGAGCGGGTCAGGCCAATGTGCGGGTAATAGCTCATCGCCTTGGGCGCCGAGAGCAGGATGAGCGTCGTGTCGAGACCGGCGATGGCATGCGTGCGGCCGATCAACTCTTTGCCGATGCCGCGCCGCTGAAAGGCGGTATCGACCGCAAGATCCGAGAGATAGCAGCAATAAGCGAAATCGGTGAGCGAGCGTGCGACGCCGACCAGCAGGCCCTCGGCGTTGCGCGCGCAAAGCCGAATATCGGCCTCCGCCAGCATGCGCGCGATGCGGCCGCGATCGTCGACCGGCCGCCGTTCGGCCAAGGTCGAACGCCGCAGCACGTCGATGAATTCATCGACGCCGAGAGCGGGTTCGTCGACGTAGGCGATGGCGTCGGACATGTTTTCCTTTCGTCTTGCGTTGCGGGAGCGGCGCGTGACCCATCGGTCCGCGGCCGTGGCCCAATCCCGGTGCGTTGCGGATCGCCTGCTGCACAAAAGCGTGCGCGCGCTCGACCGCCGGCCGGAGCGCCAAGCCCTGCGCCAGGCCAACGGCGATGGCCGAGGCATAGGTACAGCCGGTGCCATGGGTCGCGCGCGTCGTCTGACGCGCTACGCGTATGGTAAAACTTCCGCGTGCAGTCACGACCAGATCGGTCAGAGTCTTGCCAGGCAAATGGCCGCCTTTCACGACCACCGCCCGCGCGCCGAGACGGAGCAACGCATCGGCGGCGCGGCGCATACCATCAAGATCGGCGACCGTCAGGCCGGTGAGCATGGCCGCTTCCGGCACGTTGGGCGTCACCACCGCAGCGCGCGCGATCAGGCGGCGCTTCAGCCGTTCGACGCCGGCCTCGTCGAGGAGCACGGTGCCGCTGGTGGAGGCAATCACTGGATCGACGACCAGCGGCACGTCTGGTGCCAGTGCCGCAAGCGCATCCGCCACGGTCTCGACCACCGCGGCGTCGACCAGCATGCCGGTCTTGATCGCGTCGGCGCCGATATCGGACAGGACCGCTTCGATCTGCCGGCGGACGAAATCAGGCCCTATCGGCAGCACGCCGGCGACGCCGAGCGTATTCTGTGCAGTAACCGCGGTAATGGCGGTAGTGGCATAGCCGCTTAGCGCCATGGCGGTCTTGAGATCGGCCTGGATGCCCGCGCCGGCAGAGGAGTCCGAACCGGCGACGATGAGCACGCGGCCGGTCATTCGGCCGCGCTTTCCTCCGCGCGTCCCGCCGCGGTCACGGCCGCGGCTACGCTGTCGACGATTTCGGCGACCAGCGCCTGGTCCTCGCCTTCGGCCATGATGCGGATCAGCGGCTCGGTGCCGGATTTGCGCACCAGCAGCCGGCCCGCCTTGCCGAGGCGCCGCTCGCCGGCGGCAACCGCCGCCTTGACCGCGCGATCATCGAGCAGGTTGGCACCATTCACGCGCACGTTGCGCAACAACTGCGGAATCGGCTCGAAGACCTTGCAGACTTGGCTTGCCGGCGCGCCGGTTTTGACCACGGCTGCCAGAACTTCGAGAGCGGCAATCAGACCGTCACCGGTCGTGGAGTAGTCGCCCAAGATGATATGGCCGGATTGCTCGCCGCCGAGGTTACTGCCGATACGGCGCATGGCTTCGACGACGTAGCGGTCGCCGACCTGCGTGCGTGTCACGGTAACCCCGTTGCCGGTGAGATGACGTTCGAAGCCGAGATTCGACATCACGGTTGCGACCAGGCCGGATTTCGCGAGCCGGCTGCCGCGGTGCCAGTTGAGCGCGATCAGCGCCATGAGCTGGTCGCCGTCGAGAATGCGGCCATGCTCGTCGGCCATGATCAGGCGGTCAGCATCGCCATCGAGCGCGATGCCAAGATTGGCGCCATGCGACACGACCGCTTCCTGCATGGTCTCAGGCGCGGTGGTGCCGCACTTGCGGTTGATATTGAGGCCGTCGGGCGCAACGGCAACCGGCACAACTTCGGCGCCGAGCTCCCACAACACCGTCGGTGCAACCTTGTAGGCGGCACCATTGGCGCAGTCAACTACGACCTTGAGGCCGTCGAGCCGCAAGCGCTTAGGGAACGTGTTCTTGACGAATTCGATGTAGCGGCCGCCGGCGTCGTCGAGGCGCTTGGCACGGCCCAGGCCCTTGGAGCTTGCGCGCTGCTCGGCGGCGCGGTCGAACGCCACTTCGATCTGGGCCTCGATTTCATCGGACAGCTTGAAGCCGTCAGGTCCGAACAGCTTGATGCCGTTGTCCTCGAACGGATTGTGTGAGGCCGAGATCATCACGCCGAGATCGGCCCGTAACGACCGCGTGAGCATGGCGATCGCCGGCGTCGGCAGTGGGCCGACGAGGACTACGTCCATTCCCATGGCGATGAAGCCCGAGGTCAGCGCCGGCTCAATCAGATAACCGGACAGCCTCGTGTCCTTGCCGATGACCGCGAGATGGCGGTGATCGCCACGGCGCAATACGAATGCCGCCGCCATCGCGACCTTAAGCGCGATGTCGGCCGTCATCGGCTCGCGATTGGCGGTGCCACGGATGCCGTCGGTACCGAACAGCTTGCGCGTTGTCGGCTTCACCATATCCCCTGGAGCGCGGACGGTTCAGCCGCCCGGCTGCGGCTCCGGCTCGATGCCGCCGGCCGGCTTGTCGCGGCCCGCGGGCGGCACGGACGGACGCCGTCCGGGCGCCGGCTTGGCCGGCTCTTCGAGCGCCGGACCGGTGTCCCGCACGATCTTCTCGCCGCGGATGATGCGGCGGATCTCGTCGGCGGTGAGCGTTTCGAATTCGAGCAGGCCTTTGGCGAGGGCGTGCAGCTCGTCAATATGGCTGGTCAGCACGTCGCGCGCGCGCTTCTCGCCCTCTTCGACGATGCGGCGAATCTCCTCGTCGATGACCCTGGCGGTGGCGTCAGAGATATTCTTGCGCTGCGTCACCGAATGACCGAGGAAGACCTCTTCCTCGTTGTCACTGTAGCGCAACGGGCCGAGCTTGTCGCTGAAGCCGAATTCCGTGACCATGCGCCGCGCCAGACTGGTCGCGCGCCGAATGTCGTCGGCCGCGCCGGTGGTAACCTTCTCGGGGCCGAAGATCAGCTCTTCCGCGACGCGGCCGCCGAACAGGCTGGTGAGCATCGCTTCCAGTTCCAGCTTAGACTGGCTGTACTTGTCGCGCTCGGGCAGGAACATGGTGATGCCGAGCGCCCGGCCGCGCGGAATGATCGTCACCTTGTGTAGCGGCTCGTGGCCTTCGGTGTAGAGCATGACCAGCGCGTGGCCGCCTTCGTGATAGGCGGTGAGTTTCTTCTCATCCTCGGTCATGACCATGGAACGCCGTTCGGCGCCCATCATCACTTTGTCCTTGGCCTGCTCGAATTCGGCCATCGTGACCGAGCGCTTGCCCTTGCGTGCCGCCATCAGCGCCGCTTCGTTGACGAGATTGGCGAGATCGGCGCCTGAGAAGCCGGGCGTGCCGCGCGCGATGATGCGCGGATCGACATCCGACGCCAGCGGCACCTTGCGCATGTGAACCTTGAGGATCTTTTCGCGGCCGACCACGTCCGGATTCGGCACGACGACCTGACGGTCAAAGCGGCCGGGACGCAGCAGCGCCGGATCGAGCACATCGGGACGGTTGGTCGCGGCGATCAAAATCACGCCTTCGTTCGCCTCGAAGCCGTCCATCTCGACCAGCAATTGATTGAGCGTCTGTTCGCGCTCGTCGTTGCCGCCGCCGAGGCCGGCGCCGCGGTGACGGCCGACGGCGTCGATCTCGTCGATGAAGATGATGCAGGGCGCGTTCTTCTTGCCCTGCTCGAACATATCGCGCACGCGCGACGCGCCGACGCCGACGAACATCTCGACGAAGTCAGAGCCCGAGATCGTGAAGAACGGCACGTTCGCCTCGCCGGCGATGGCGCGTGCCAGCAGCGTCTTGCCGGTGCCAGGCGGTCCGACCAGCAGCACGCCCTTCGGAATCTTGCCGCCGAGCCGCTGGAACTTCTGCGGGTCCTTCAAGTATTCGACGATCTCTTCGAGCTCGTTCTTGGCCTCGTCGATACCGGCGACGTCGTCGAAGGTGATGCGGCCGACCTTCTCGGTCAGCAGCCGCGCGCGGCTCTTGCCGAAGCCCATCGCTCGTCCACCGCCGCCCTGCATCTGGCGCATGAAGAAGATCCACACGCCGATCAGCAGCAACATCGGGAACCACGAGATCAGGATGCCGAACAGCGACGGCATGTTCTCTTCCGTCGGCGAAGCGCGGATTACCACGCCCTTGTCGAGCAGGCGACTGACCAGATTCGGATCGTTCGGCGCAAAGGTCGAGAATTCGCGGCCGTCGTTGAGCTTGCCGGTGACCGTACTGCCCTGCTGGCCGGTCTGGATCGTGACCTGGCGGACCTCGCCGCGGTTCACGTCATTGATGAATTCGGAATAAGCGAGGCTTGGCTGCGGCGTGTGGGTGGTCGAGCTCTGGAACAGGTTGAATAGCGCAACCAGGAGCAGGCCGATGATGATCCAAAGGGCGAGGTTCTTGCCGAAATTGTTCACGAGTCCAAAGGCCCTTCCATGCCGAGCCGGCTGCCTATCGTTCTCCAGGCCCCGGGGCCGGACACCCCGCCCCTCGCCGCTCGATGCTACTACATAAGATGACTTTGCGCTTAAACAACTGTTACCCAAAAGCCCGACAGCGGCCTTAAGGGGGCAAAAACGGCGATTTCACGGTCGGCAAGGCAGGCATCCATTTCCGACCGAAACCAGCCGAGCGGCGGCACCGCCGCCAGCCCCTCGGGATCAAACAGGGCCGGCAACGTCGCCCGCACGACTGCCGGTAGCCCACCGTCATAATCCGCAGCCATCAAGCGCGCAGCGCTGTCATTGCCAAGGGCGCCCACCGATAGGCCCGGCGGGGCACCGATCGGCATCGCGATCGCGAAACGTCCGTCCCAGTGCAACCGCGCGCCCGGCACGACACTCTGCCGGTCGGCGATCGCCGCCATCTCACGGCACACCAGAATGTGATCCCGCTTGGCGACCAGCTGACAGCCGCCAAGGGTGCCCCCGCCGCCGATGCCATTGGGCAATGATTCATAGAGACGTTCGAGTTGCTCAAGCCGGACCGGATAGTCGGCACCGCCGACGGTCGCCAGCACGGCAGCGAGCGCCCGCAGCCCGACCTCGGCCGGCACCGCTCTGAGTGCGCCGGCATCGACGCGGGCGTATCCCAACGGATCGAGTGCGACTGCGCGAGCCAACGCTGCCGTTACCATCGTCTCGAGCGCGCTGCGTGCGCGCGCCAGACGCGTCGCAGTTGCCGCCAGCCGCTCGGCCGACAGCCCTTCTTCGGCGAGGAACGTCCGTGCGGCCCGCAGCCGCACACGCTGAAACGCCGGATCGCGATTCATCGGATCTTCGACATGCGCCACGCCGAGTTCGCGCAAAGTCGCGCGCAGACGTTCGGACGGGACCGTCAACAGCGGCCGCAGCACACGACATGATCGGCGGATGCTGACCGGCGCGATGCCGGCCAAGCCGTCGAGCCCGCTGCCGCGCGCTAGACGCATGAGCAGCGTCTCCGCCTGATCGTCGCGCTGATGCGCCGTCAACAGATGAAGGATGCCATTGTCTTCGCACCACGCTTCGAGCAACCGATAGCGCACGCGCCGCGCTGCATCTTCGAGATTGCCGGCAGGCAGCGCATCGGCGCAGACAAGAATGCGATGGGCGATACCAAGACCGGCGAGCGCGCGGCCGACGCCCGCGGCCTCACTCGCAGACTCCGGCCGCAGGCGATGGTCGACGATCAGCGCGGTCGCCTTGCCGCCGCGTGCGCGCGACCAGCGATCGGCGAGCACGGTGAGCGCCATGCTGTCTCCACCGCCGGAACAGGCGACGGCAAGATGCGGACCAGTTTCGAACGGTGCGAACGGCGCCATCAACCGCTCGAACTCCGCTGCGGTGAGCGGCGTCATCGAGCCGGCGACGGCGCCCTCCATGGCGTCAGCAGCCCAGGTGTCGCTTTTCGGCGGTCGCCGGGCCGCGCACATTGGCGGGCATCTGCGGAAAATCGTGATCCAGCCGCCCGAGAGCGGTGCAGGCGTTGGCCTTCTGGCCCATGTTGCCAAGCGACATCGCGAGCTTCAGCAGATCATCCGGCGCCTTGCTGCTTTTCGGATATTTCTGATAGCCCTCGGCGAAGGCGATGGCGGCATCCTTCCAATTCTTGCGCACGTAAAACGTCTCGCCGAGCCAATATTGGGCGTTGCCGGCAAGCGGGTCTTTCGGATGCTGAGTGACGAAGGCGCGTAGCGCCTGCTCGGCGCCGGGATAATCGGCGCGGCGCAACAGCGCGAACGCAGCCTCGTATTGCTCGTTGGGTGTTGCCGCCGCAGCGCCGGCAGCCGGCGCCGCATTCGCTTGGGTTTGACCGCCGCCGGCCGCAGCCGGCGGCGGGCCGTTGGCGCTCACCGGCGCGCCGCCATGCTCAAGCGCACTCAAACGCATGTCGACGTCGCTCGAAAGCTTGTCGAACCGTGCATTCAACTGACTGATCTCGTTGTTGATGACTTCGAGTTTGCCGTTGAGATCGCGCATCTGCTCTTCGAGCTGCGTCATGCGGTCTTCGGCTTGCAAGGCAACTGGCCCCGAGGTCTCAGGCGCCGCGCTGCCGACAGTCGCCGGCGCGGGTGCACCGCCGCGATAGACCTGGCGCTGCAACGCGTCGAGATCCCGCTGCATCCGGTCCAGCCGGTCGCTCAACGCGGCGGTGTCGCCCGTGTCCTGCGCCAGTGCGGCAGGAATTGAGCCCACCAGCGCAGCGAGCGCGAATACAATGATCCGGAGGCGCATCACAGCTGCGGTCCTTGGCGTCAACAGTGATGATCGAGCATTAGGGCAAAAAAAGGGCGCCTGCTCCTCCGCGACTGATAGGTCGCTGGTAGGAAGCAGGCGCCTCGTGGTCCGATCGAACGTCTCGGTCCGTTACTGGACGACGGTCACGCCGCGGCGATTTTGCGCCCACGCCGCTTCGTTATCGCCGATCACCGCCGGACGTTCCTTGCCGTAGCTGATCGTCGTGATGCGGTTGGCGTCGATGCCGAGAGCGACCAGCGCGCGCTTCACGGCGTTG
>DASQGX010000201.1:0-1891 GCA_035632395.1 Allostellaceae bacterium | reverse complement strand
CGCGCACGGCATCAAGGGCCTGGTGCGGCTGAAGAGCTTCACCGCGCGCGTGCAGGACATCGCCGCCTACGGGCCGCTGCAGGACGCACAGGGCGCGCGCCGCTTCGAACTCGCGTTGATGGGATCGGCGCGCGGCATCGAGCGTTGTGGCGTCTCGCGGATCTCTGGCCGTTTCATCATGCCGGCGTCGGCGAGAAACAGCGTCACGCGCTCGGACGGCAGCGCGCCCATCTTGATCCAGTGCTGGATGCGTTCACTTTTCAGCACGACGCGGTCCTTGTGGCCCTTGTCGAGCATCGGGTTGTAGGTGCCGAGCTTTTCGATGAAGCGGCCATCGCGCGGGCTGCGCGATTCCGCCACCACGATCGAATAGAAGGGGCGCTTTTTGGCGCCGCCGCGGGCGAGACGAATCTTGAGTGCCATGGAGTTCCTTTCGTTGACCTCTCGGTTTCAATGTCGCGTGGGAGTCCCCGGCATGAGCGCCGAGATGCCGTGCCGGGCAAGGCCCTTCTGGCCGAGCTTGCCCATGCGCTTCATCATCAGCGCCATGTCCTGGTATTGCTTGATCAGCCGGTTGATCTCCGGAACCGTCGTGCCCGAACCGGCGGCGATGCGCTGACGGCGCGAGGCGTTGAGCAGCTTCGGATTCTTACGCTCGGCCTTGGTCATCGACGACAGGATCGCCTCCTGACGCTTGAGCATGGTCTCGTCGATGTTCGCCTGGTCGAGCTGCTTCTTCACCTTGGCGATGCCGGGCAGGTGGCCGAGGATGCCGCCCATGCCGCCCATCTTGCGCAACTGCTTGAGCTGCGACGCCAAATCGTCGAGATCGAAGCCGCCCTTTTCGATTTTGCGCGCCAGCTTCTCGGCCTCGTCGTGGTCGGCGGTTTCGGCCGCCTTCTCGACCAGGCTGACGATGTCGCCCATGCCGAGAATGCGCGAGGCGATGCGTTCGGCGTGGAACGGTTCGAGCGCGTCGAGCTTCTCGCCGGTACCGAGGAATTTGATCGGCTTGCCGGTAACCGCGCGCATCGACAGTGCCGCGCCGCCACGGGCGTCGCCGTCGATCCGCGTCAGCACGATGCCGGTGAGTGGGACGCGCTCGGCGAACGATTTGCCCAGATTGACCGCGTCCTGGCCGGTGAGGGAGTCGACGACCAGCAGCGTCTCCGTCGGCTGAGTGATTTCGTGGACCGCGGCGACTTCCTGCATCAGCGGCTCGTCGATATGGAGCCGGCCGGCCGTGTCGAGGATGACGGCATCGTAGCCTTCGCGCCGCCCGGTATCGAGCGCGCGCTTGGCGATCGCGAGCGGCTTTTCGCCGGCGACGATGGGTAGCGACGCGCCGCCGATCTGCTTGGCAAGCGTCGCCAGCTGCTCTTGCGCTGCCGGCCGCGCCACGTCGAGCGAGGCGAGCAGCACTTTCTTCTTCGCGCGCGTCTGCAGAAGCCGCGCGATCTTGGCCGCGGTCGTGGTCTTGCCCGAGCCTTGCAGGCCGACCATGAGGATGGCCGCCGGCGGTACGGCGTTGAGATTGATGGCTTTATCGTTGTCGCCCGGACCGCCGCCGAGCGTCGCCACCAGGTGATCGTGGACGAGCTTTACCACCATCTGACCCGGCGTCACCGAGCGCAGCACTTCCTGGCCGACGGCCTTCTCGCGCACCGCGTTGACGAAATCCTTCACCACCGGGAGCGCGACATCGGCCTCGATCAGTGCAATGCGGATCTCGCGCAGCGCCGCGTTGACGTCGTCCTCCGACAGCGCGCCTTTGCGCTTCAGCCGGTCGAAGATGTCGGCCAGACGGCCGCTCAGGCTTTCGAACAAACCGGTCTCCAAATGCGTGCGCGGCCAGTGCGCGCAACGCGCGGACTGGCCTCCCCCCGTAAGG
>DASQGX010000200.1:0-1725 GCA_035632395.1 Allostellaceae bacterium | reverse complement strand
TCGTCGAGCGCGGCGATGCCGGCGGCAATCGCCGCCGAGCTGACGTTGAACGGATTGCGCACGCGGTTGAGCACGTCGATCACCGCCGGGCTTGCCGTGCACCAGCCAAGGCGCAGGCCGCCGAGGGCGTAGATCTTGGAGAAGGTGCGCGTCATCACGACGTTGGGCGCCGCCGTCGCGAGATCCAAGCCGGGATCGTAGTCGTTGCGCACGACATATTCGGCATAGGCCGAGTCCACAACGAGAAGCACCGAGGATGGCAAGCCGGCGTGCAGCCGCGCCAGCTCGTCGCGTGGAATGAACGTGCCGGTCGGATTGTTCGGATTGGCGATGAAGACGAGCTTGGTCTTCTTCGTCACCCGCGCCAGCGTCGCGTCCACGTCGAAGGTGAGATTTTTCTCGGGCACGGCGACCGGCGTCGCACCGGCGGTCTGCGCCGCGATCGGATAGATGGCGAAGCCGTGGCGACCGTAAAGCACCTCATCACCGGGACCGGCATAGGCCGCAGCGAGCAAATGAATGATGTCGTCCGAGCCGGCGCCGCAGACGATGCGCGCCGGATCGAGACCGTGATGGCGCGCCAGCGCCTCGCGCATCGCCGTGGCGTGGCCGTCGGGATACCGGAAGATTTCGTCGGCCGCGGCTTTATAGGCGGCGATGGCAGCCGGGCTGGGGCCGAGCGCGCTTTCGTTTGACGCCAGGCGGATCGGCTTGGCCATGCCGGGAATGCGGCCCTCGCCGCCCTGATAAGCGGCAATGTCGAGGATGCCGGGACGCGGCGTCGGCGCAGCGGACACGGCGCTCACCGGTCGGATGCGCGGGCGGCTTCGCCGGCGAGCAGCGGCTTGGCGTAGGAGCCGATCGCCGCGACGTGGACGAGCTGCTTGCCGACACCGGATGTCAGCTTGGCCAGACGCGGATCGTCGGCGGTCAGCGGCGCGTCGACGTCGATCAGCGCGAGCGAGGAATCGTTGCCGCGCACGAGCTGCAAGACGACGGCGCCGACATCGCCATGCGAGAGCGCGGCGATCAGGCTGGCGCGGCTCGCCTCGCCGCTCATCTCGAGCACGAACAGCGTGCGGTCGCCGACGCCGTTGGCAGCGCGGCCGATGACGAAAGCGTCGTGCAAACCGCGGGCGTTGCCACGGCCGGCGAACGGCAGCCGGGCGTTGATGCGCGTACCGTCGACGGCGCCGGCCAGCGCGCGCCACCACGGCTCGTCGTTATCGCCGGCGGGCACAGCGAGGACGCCGGAAGCGTGGCGCTGCTCGGCGAGCGCGCGCAGCACTTCGGCCGGCGTGCGGTAGGCGGTCATCGGCACCTGGCTGCCGTAATGGTCGCGCGCCAGGTCCCAGATACCGGGATCGTTGTCGGGCGCCGCGACCGCGACCGAGAATTCGGCCTGCGCCATGATCGCCGCGCCCATGAGCTCGCGCCAAAGCCGCACCAGAACGCCGATCGGCAGATTGCCGGCGTGGCGTCCGCCGAGGCGACGCAGGATCTCGGCCTCGCGCAGCGGCACCTCGACGCGGGCGTGTTCTTCCTGCTTGGCAGCGCCGACTTCGGCGACCAGTTCGGCCCGGCGCATCAGCAGGTCGTGCAGCTTGTCGTCGATCTGGTCGATCTGCCGACGCAGGGTTTTGAGCGAGCGCGGTGGCTGGGCCATGGCGGTTTACGGTGCAATGCGGGCGTCTTTGATAATTCCAAAGCGGGCGCGAAAGCAAA
>DASQGX010000199.1:0-6727 GCA_035632395.1 Allostellaceae bacterium | reverse complement strand
GATGCTGGAGTTTTGAAATCATCACTTCGTTGACGGCGACTGGCGCGTCACGGTGGCCCGGCGCGACAGGAGAACCGAGGACTTCTGCGGAGAGAATGGTGGGCGCTGTAGGGTGAGCGTACGACCTCACCTGTGTGAAGGCGATGGATAACCCAGGATATCCCGACGGTCTAGTGGCTTTGCCCAAGACATTGCCCAGCGTGCCGGCTTTGCGGAGCGCGATAGAGGGAGGGCAGGAAATGGCGTTTAAGCTTGCCGAGTTGTTTGCGCGACAGCGGTCCCTGCGCGATCGCGACCGGCGAAATCGGCCGTCTCGAGATGCTGCGGTCTCAGATCCGCAGGTCCGCCTCAATCGCGCCCTAACCGCCTACATCGATTGGTTGCAGAGGACGCTCGATCGCGAGAGCGGTCGCTTCGGAACGCGCGTGACGGCGGACGTTGACATCCTCCGCGTCCAGTAGATTGCGCACATAACCTTGCTCCACTGTGGTCGCGCCGCGAGGTCGCTGACGCTTTTCTCGGCGTGCATCGGGTCGCGCCGAGCACCGTGTCGCCGGACTCGCGCTGACGTGGCGCGTCACATCCGGCCGAGGAAAGCGTAGCGGCGCAACTCATCGCGTCTCCACAACGACATGCCGGCGCGGCCACGGACGGTCTCGATCTGGATCACAGCGTCGGGATCGTCGAAACCGATCGTGCCAGGCGTGCCGGCACGCTCCAGCGCAGACAGCAACGCCGTATCGAGGAACTGTTCCTCGCGCGGCGTCGACAGTACGCCTTTGAATCCGCGCCGGTGTAGGCGAACATGGAATCGCTTGCCTGCAAGCTCACCGATCCAGCCGCCGACGAACTCGGTGGCGCGCGTCTCGAATTCGCCAGCGCTGGCGAAGTCGAAGGCCGCACGCGCCGGGGCTACATGCGCGATGACGTTGAGGATCCCCGGTGCTTCCGCCACTGCAGTGGCGAATTCTGTGGTGAATCGCGCCACGTCTTGCACCCGCATGACGAGGACATGGTAGAAGCCCGTCGAATGCGGTTGACCCCAGCCGCGCAGCAGACGGCGTGCTTCGAAATACGTGCCTTCGTTGAGCGTAATAACCACGTTCCAAGCCGTGGCTTCACGCTCGACCTGCATGGCATCACGAGACGGACCAGACCCGGTCTTCGGGTCTTCGGTTCGGCTTGCGGCGCTTAGCGCCATCGCGTGGCTCCCGATCGGCCCGATAACCGGCCGGCCTGCGGTTCACCGACGCCGAGTGCGAGCCGCACCGAAAGCAGGTCCAGCATGTCACGGAGCGACAGGACTCCGATGAGTCGACCCTGCTGCACAACCCACAGGCGGGTGCGGCCGGCTCGTCGCATTTGGGCAAGCGCCACCAAGGCATCCGCATCCGGGCCGATGATTTCATCGACGCCGCACGCCACCATAATCTGCCCGACGGCCGTGACAGGCCACGCCGCGCGGTCGACCGTTGCTGCCTGCTCGATGCCGACGCAGCCGACGAGGGTGCCCTCGCGCGTGACGGGGAACATCCGGTGGTGGTGGCGGTAGACGAAGTCGTCGATGAAGGCGGCGATCGACACATCCGGCGTCACGGAGATCGGTACGCGAGTCATGATGCGCGCGATCGAAACGCCTTTTAGCGCGTTGCGGGCGATTACCTCTTGATAACTCGCCGCCGCCGCGCCGCGCAGGAACATACCGATGAGGAATTGCCACATGCCGCCGACGAAATCGCCCGTAACGACCCGGAAGACGCCGAGCGCCATCAGGGCGATGCCGAAAAGGTTGCCGGCACCGGTGGCGATGCGCGTCGCCCAGGGGAGATCGTCGCGCCAGATCCAGAGCGCAGCGCGCAATATGCGGCCGCCGTCAAGTGGGAAGGCCGGAACCAAGTTGAACAGAGCGAGCATGCCGTTGATGAATCCGAGGTACCACAGCATGCCCTCGACTGCAGCCGGCGGATTCCAGGCTTTGGCAAGGACGTTCAAAGCGAAGAATGCTGCGCTGAGTACAAGGCTCGATATCGGTCCCGCTGCCGCCATGAGCAGTTCGGCCTTCGGACTCGACGGTTCCTTCTCCATCTCGGCGACGCCGCCGAATACAAATAGCGTAATGCCGCGGATCGGCATGCCGTAGTGGCGCGCGACCAGCGAATGCGCGGTCTCGTGCAAGACGATGGAGAATAACAGGCCGATGGTGGCGGCCGCGGCCATCCACCAGTAGGTCGCGACACTGAGATCGGGCGTTATCGCCGGAAAGACGGCGCCCGCCAGCGTCCAAGTGATCAGCGCGGCGAGCAGCAGCCACGAGGCGTCGATCCAGACGTCGAAGCCGAACAGCGAGAACAGCCGAAGACGATGGGCGAAGATCGCGACCTCCCGCACATGACCGGACGCAGGCGGCTTCGCCGTCTGCGCCGCGCGATGCCAGTAATCACCGCTTCGCCCGCCGGCGCCTTGATTTGCCTCAAACCCACCCGGGCGGCGCCACGGATCACGCCTTGGCGGGCGACGGGCCGGCAGAGCGAGGCGGGCGGCGGCGACGCGGCCTGAAAATAGGCACGCGTTCGTTGATCTAGCTCAATCCAGGACGCCCGCCGACCGCCTAGCATTACCCGTCTGAAGGTCGCGAGGACTGCCTCGCGCCATCGGAACTTTTCAAACGGAGCGCCCCATGCAGACATTCGCGATGCTGACCCGGCTCGAGCCCGATGGCCTGCAATCGCCAACGGCAGTCGAAAGCCTCGAACACCAGGTGATGGACCATATCCGCTCGGCCTGCCCGACCGCGCAGTGGATCGGGAGCTACGCCGTATTGGGACCGTACGACTACCTCGACTTGTTCAAGGCGAAGGATCTCGACGACGCCAGCAAGATTTCGACGATCGTGCGCACCTACGGCCATGCCCACACCGAGCTGTGGCCGCTGACCGACTGGAAGCATTTCAAGAACGTCATTCACCAACTCGGCGGGGCGTAGGGCTGACCGTGGCGTCAGCCGGCCCACGAAGCGCAATCGCCATGACCGATCATCTGAGCAAGACCTTCGACGAAGAGCTCACGCGCTTGCGCGATATGCTCTCGACCATGGGGAATCTGACCGTCGAGCAGCTCGAGACCGCACTGCATGCGGCCGAGCGAACGAACGAGGCGCTGGCGCGGCGCGTCATCGAGCGCGAGCCGCAGGCGGACCATCTCGAGCACGAGATCAATAACCTTGCCATCCGGCTGCTCGCGTTGCGCCAGCCGCTGGCGACTGATCTGCGCCGCGTCTTAACCTCGGTGCGGATCGCCAACGAGCTCGAGCGCATCTGCGATTACGCCGAGGGCCTGGCCGAGCGTCTCCTGGCGCTCGGCACCGCGGGCCATGAGCGTCTCGCCTCGCTGATCAATCTCGGCCGCTTTGCCACGACAATGGTGCGCGACGCGCTGCAAGCCTATGTCGAAACCGACGCGGAAAAGGCGACCGAGGTCTGGAACCAGGACAAAGAGCTCGACGAGATGTACACGGCGCTGTTCCGCGAGCTACTGAGCTACATGATGGAAGATCCTCGGCGGATCACCTCAGGCACGCAAATCCTCTTCATGGCGCGCGACATCGAGCGGGTCGGCGACCGCGCCACCAACATCGCGGAAATGGTACGCTATCTGGTGAGCGGCGTGGCGGTCGAGGAAGAGCGTCCGAAGGCGGACGCGACGAAACTCATGGTGACGCCTTCGGCGTTATGACCGTGGGCGGAGGTGAGCGTGGCCGGCATGACCGGCGCGGAAAAGCCGTCGGAGCGCTGCGTGCCGCCAGCCGCCGCCTCCGAAGTACGAGCGGATAGAGTGCGGACATGCCAATGCCATCGACGGAAGACATCGTCGATAGGGTCCGGAAATCGCTGCATCGCGACGCGCGGATCGATATCGCCCACCATCCTCTTCGCCTGAGCTGGACCGACGGCGATCTCATTATCGACGGCGAGGTTGCCGACGTCGCCGCCAAGAAGCTCGCCCTGGAGCGCGTCGCACGCGTGCCGGGCGTCGACGCGATCGTCGACCGGCTGCGCGTCGCGCCGGCTGAGGTCATGCCCGACGATCGCATCCGCGACCTAGTTTGCAACGCCTTGCGGCAGGATTCGGCCTTCGCCGCATGCGCGCTCTCCGGCTGGGACAAGGGCCGACTCGAGCCGGTGCAGGCGCCGACTGCGCCCGCCGGCGCGATCACGGTCACCGTCGCCGACGGCGTCGTCACGCTCGACGGTGACGTGCCCGGCCTCGGCCTGAAGCGCCTCGCCGGCGTGCTGGCCTGGTGGGTGCCCGGCAGCCGCGACGTCGTCAATGGCATCGGCGTCACGCCGCCCGAGGACGACAACGACGAGGAGATCACCGACGCGGTCCGTATCGCGCTCGAGAAGGATCCGTTCGTCAACGCCAGCCAGATCCGGGTCGGCACGCGCAACGCAGTGGTCACGCTGGCCGGTCTCGTGCCGACGCCGTCCGAGCACGACATGGCCGAGTTCGACGCTTGGTACGTGTTCGGTGTCGATCAGGTCGTCAACCGGATCGGGGTCCGCCCTTGAGGGCGGCGGAGAGTCCGCCATGAAACGACGAAAAACGGCTAGAGCCAAATGGCGTTCGCGCCTGTCCGCTGTGCCGGCCACTGCGGCGCACGCGCCGGTCGCCGACACCTATGAGACCGACGTGGCGCCCGATCTCATTGACGCCGGGTGTTCGCCTGATCGGTCCAAGGCGGCGCCGGATGCCGCGTGCAGCCTGCCGCCGCGCAGCCGGCCCGGCCGTGGCTGTCCGTAGCGGAGGTAGCAAAGCCACTTGCGACCCATGCGACCGGAGATCGACATATCGGCTCTCGGACCGCGCCATTTCGCCTGGTGCTGGCGCAAGCTCGACGACCGAGGCCCCTGCACGCAATGCGCCGGCGTCTTCGAGCCGCGGCCCGACACCTGGGGCGGCCGGCGGCCGGCGGTTCTGATCGCGGCATCCGGGTGATCCCGTTCTTTCCAGAGCTGACGGGACGCGGGGCAGCGCCGGCCGTAATCGACGGGTGGTGGTTGGAAGTCTTCGCGGCCGGGGACGCGCTGCGGCAAATCCAGGCGGAATTCTTCGGACGGCTCGGCCTCGCGCCACGCGAATGCCGCTATCGCGTCCTGGCGTCCGGCCCGCATTGGCGCCTGCGCGCCTACGCACCCGACGCAAGCGGGCCGTCGCTGCTGATCGTCTCGGCGCCGATCAAGAAACCCTACATCTGGGATATTTCCCGCGCGGCGAGCGTCATCCGCTATTGCCTCGATCGCGGCCTTACGCCCTATCTAATCGAATGGGTCGTGCCGCCAACGGACACCGATATGCCGGGCCTCGATCGGTATATCCAGGCGGTCCACGAGGCCGTCGCCTGCATCGCCCGCGAACACGCCGCGCCGCCGCTTTTGATGGGACATTCGCTCGGTGGCACGCTGGCGGCGGTGGCCGCCGCCCTGGAGCCCGACGGCCTGCGCGGCCTCGTCCTGCTTGGCTCGCCGCTGTGCTTCCGCGCCGGCACAAGCCGCTTCGGCGATGCGCTGGCCGCGCTGTTGCCTTCCGCCCTGGCGGACGAACGCGTGATGGTACCCGGCTCGCTAATCTCCCAGCTTAGCGTCTGGGCATCACCCGAAACCTTCGTTTGGTCACGCCTCGCCGATGCCGCCTTGAGCGCCAGCGATCCCGAAGCCGCCGCCCTCCATGCGCGGGTTGAGCGGTGGACGCTCGATGAAGCACCGATTTCGGGCAGGCTGGTCGGCGAGATCGCGCGCTGGCTCTACCGCGAGGATCGGTTTTGCCGCGAGGCGCTGGTCGTCCAGGGTCGCACCATTGGACCGTCGCGTCTGCGCGTGCCGACGCTTGCCGTTGTCAACACGTCGGATGCCATCGTGACCCCCGATTCCATGCTGCACTTTCTGCGGGCCGCCCCGGCCGGATACGTGCAATCGATGGCCTATGCAGGCGAGATCGGCGTCGGCTTCCAGCACGTCGCCTTGCTGATCGGCCGCAAGGCCCGCGCCAAGATTTGGCCCGCCATCCTGTCCTGGGCGGCGTCGGCCGGCACCGGCGGTGCGCGAAAAGTCGGCCGTACGGCGGATTGAGGTGGATCAACGACGGGAAGGGCGGCGCGCGCTCTGACCGAGCTGATCGCGCGCGGGCTTCGGCCCGGCGTCCGAAGCCGGAATGATTGGGAAATGGCCATGCAAGCCCGAGAGATCATGAGCCGCAACATGGCAGCTGCTTCGGTGTCGACGAGCGTCAGGAGCGCCGCCGCGACCATGCGCAACAACGGCATGGCGTCTTGCCCGTCATCGAGGGCAACCATCTGGCTGGCGTCGTCACCGACCGCGACATCGTCGTGCGCGTGATCGCCGAGGGCAAGGCCGTCGCGGACTGCGTTGTCGGCGACGTCATGACGGAGGAGGTGCATTACTGTCTGGATGACAACGACGTCGAGGACCGCGCGCACAGCACGCCGCCTGTAGATTGCTTCTTGGAGGTCCATTGCCAATGCCCCGGTTGGTGTCACCGGCGATGCCTGCACTCCACGCTCAGCTATAGGTGCCGCGCCAGCGGCGGCATTGCCTTGATACAAATCAAGGATGCTGGAGTTTTGAAATCATCACTTCGTTGACGGCGACTGGCGCGTCACGGTGGCCCGGCGCGACAGGAGAACCGAGGACTTCTGCGGAGAGAATGGTGG
>DASQGX010000198.1:0-8701 GCA_035632395.1 Allostellaceae bacterium | reverse complement strand
CTTCGACGATTTGTAGGAGCAATGCTCCGACCACATCACCGAGAAGATGCCGAGCTCGGTGAAATTCGGCGTGCGGCCCATGATGCGGCAGGCGCGCTTGAATTCGTCCTCGGAAAGGCCGAACTGCCGCGCCTGGTCGAGCGTCGCTGCGGATTCCGCGCCGGTATCGGGACTCACGCCAGTGCCTCGGCGAGGGAGGCGAAGAAACCCTGGCCGCCGGTCGAGCCGAGCAGCGGATCGGTCGCGTCTTCGGGATGCGGCATCAATCCGAGGACGTTGCGTTTCTCGTTGAGGATGCCGGCGATGTTCCGGGCCGAGCCGTTGTCGTTGGCCTCGTCGACGGCCTCGCCGGCTTCGCTGCAATAGCGGAAGGCGACGCGGCCTTCGCCTTCGAGCCGATCGAGCGTGTTCCTGTCGGCGAAATAGTTGCCGTCGTGATGCGCCACCGGCACGCGGATCACCTGGCCGGCGTTGTAGCGCCGCGTGTAGACGCTCTGGCTGGTCTCGACGCGCAGATGCACGTCCTTGCAGTGGAAGCGCAACGTCCGGTTGGTCAGCAGCACGCCGGGCAGCAAACCCGCCTCGGTGATGATCTGGAAGCCGTTGCAGATGCCGAGCACCGGCGTACCGGCATCGGCGCGCGCCTTGACCTCGCGCATGATCGGCGAATGCGCCGCCATGGCGCCGCAGCGCAGATAGTCGCCATAGGAAAAGCCGCCGGGAATGACGATGAGGTCGGCCTTGGGCAGGGCGCTATCGCGGTGCCAGACCCGCAACGGGTGCTTGCCGGTGGCGCGCTGGAGTGCGTCGTGCACGTCCTGCTCGCGGTTCGAGCCGGGGAACAGGATGATCGCGGCTTGCATGGACGGGCGGCCTCGGACGCGGACTACGCCCTTGAGATAGCCCGCGCCGGGCGGCTGATCAAGGCCGGCCGGCGACGACTCGGCGTGACGTTACGACGCGCGGGCGAAGAGGCTGGGAGGCGCCAGCCGTGCCACGGGCTCGAGCACGCGCGCGGCGCCGAAGCCGATACGGACGACCGTGCCGGCGCCGAGCTGGCTATCGATCGTCAGTTCGGCGCCGTGCAACTCGACCAGGGACTTGACCAACGGCAAGCCGAGGCCGGTACCATCGTATTTGCGGGTATAGGCGTTCTCCACCTGGGCAAAGGGCGTGAGCGCCACCGTGATGTGTTCCTCCGTCATGCCGATGCCGGTGTCGGCGACTGCGAGTTCGATCCCGCCATCGCGCAGCAGCGTCAGCCGCACTTGGATGTCGCCGCCCGCCGGCGTGAACTTGATCGCATTCGACAGCAGATTGAGCAGGATGTGGCGCAGCGCCCGCTGATCGGCGCTGAGCGTCACCGGCTCCTGCGGCAGATCGCTCGACAGCGACAGGCGGCCGGCCTGGGCGCGTTCATTGACCACGCGCAGCAAAGTGCCGATCAGCGATTTGACGTCGACCGGCTCGTCCTGCAGCACCATCTTGCCTTGCTCGATCTTGGCCATGTCGAGCACGTCGTTGATGATCGACAGAAGCTGGTTGGCGGCGTTGTTGATATCGGTGATGTAATCGCCGTAGCGCGGCGGCGCGATCGTGCCGTAGATACCGCTTTGCATCAGGTCGGTGAAGCCGATGATGGCGTTGAGCGGCGTACGCAGCTCGTGCGTCATGATGGTGAGGAACTGCGACTTCGCCTCGTTCGCCGCCTCGGCGCGGCTTCGCGCGTGTTCGAGCTCGCGATTGCGCCGCGCGGTGCGCGCCATGCCGAGCCGCAACAGCGATAGCGCACTGGCGACGCCAGCATAGCGTCCATCGCGCGTAACGATGAAGCCGCGCATCAGCGCCGATGGCTTTTCGTTGGCGATGGTCGCTTCCAGCTCGTCGACGCTCACCGACTGGTCGACGATCAGCGGCTGCGCATCCATCAGATGCGTCACCGGTTTGTCGGCATAGAGCGCATTGCCGTATTTGTGCGCCAGACCCATCATCAAAGTCGTGCGATAGACGAGACCAATCGGCTTGCCGTCGGCGACGACGGGGATCGAGATCAGCTCGGCATCGTCGCGGAACCGGTTGTATACGACGCCGCTGGTGATCTGCGGCGTAACCGGTGCGATGTCGAGTAACACGTCGGCCAAGCCGGCGTGGCCGCTGTCATCGGGCAGGGCGGGCAGGGGAGACGGCGACAACATCCACAAGAATCCGTTGGTGGCGGCCGGACGCTAGAGGCCGAACCGCTAATTCTTTCTGAATAGACGGCCGTTTCCCGATTTTGTTGCGCGCGTGCCGCACGCAATGACACACGACTGAAAAATTTCCGGCAGAATATGACGACGCCGTTTCAGTTTTATTGCAGTGGCGTGTTATTGCCGAGCGCGGCAACGATGGCATTGACCAGTGGCTTGAGGTGAAACGAGCCACCAGCCGGTGTGATCGCGACACGGCCGCCGATTTTTTCCAGCGCCTCGCTTACCACGGGGCCGATCGCGGCAATCGTGGTGCGCGTCAATCCGTCGCGCAGCTGCATCTCAAGCCCACGCGTGTGGGCAACCTCGGCCAGGCGCTCGACCTGCATCGAGCCGGTGAACGCGATGGCGTGGAGCGCGCCTGCCGCGAGTTCGCCAATCAGCGCGACGACTTGGTCCGTCTCCGCATTGCTTGCATAGGCGTAGGGCAGGACCGGATCGGCGCCGGCGCCCGCTTGATCGAGGAAGCCGAGCAACAGTGCATTCGGATTGCCCGGATAGAGCTGCACGCCAACGGTTCGGCCGTTGAGGTTCTCGTCCACGAGCGTCGCGATGATGCCGGCGGTTGTCGGTTCGTCGGCAACCACGCCTGCCTTGAGGCCGATCTCGCGCAGTGCCCGCACCGGTTTCGGTCCGCGCGTAATCGTGCGCACTGTGCCGAGCGCAGCGATGAATTCGCTCTCGATGCCGGCGCGCCGGGCGATGCCGATCAAGCGCCGCAAGCCTTCCCCGGTCAGCAGGATTAGATCGTCGAAACGTCCGGCGATGAGACGCCGGAGCCACGCTTCGGCCGGCGCCGGATCGTCGAGGTCGCGGATCGCCACCAGCGGACAGCGCAAAGTTTCGGCACCCTGTTCTTCGAGCATGCGGGCGAACAGGTCGAGCTCGCGGCTTTCGGGTACCGCGATGCGTTTGCCGGCCAGCGGTCCGGTCATGCCAATCGCCCTGCAAAAATCGTGCAGACTTAGTTCTGAATCTCGACGCGATAGCTTTCGATCAACGTGTTGGCGAGCAACTTCTCGCACATCGCTTCGACTGTTCGCTTCGCCTTGGCCGGATCGCTTTCGCTCAATTCGAGGTCGATCACTTTTCCCTGGCGCACTTCGCCGACGCCGCTGAATCCGAGCGAGGCGAGAGCGTGCGAGATTGCCTTGCCCTGCGGATCGAGCACGCCGGTCTTGGGCATGATCTGGACGCGCGCCTTGACCACTATTGCACGACCTGCGGTGTGCGCACGTCGCCGGGCGCGGCTTCGTTCAACAAGCCGAGCCGCCGCGCGACTTCCTGATACGCTTCTTCGACCTTGCCGAGGTCGCGGCGGAAACGGTCCTTGTCGAGCTTCTCGTTGGTCTTCAGGTCCCACAGCCGGCAATTATCTGGGCTGATCTCGTCGGCGAGCACGATGCGCATCTCGTCGCCTTCATAGAGCCGGCCGAATTCGAGCTTGAAGTCGATCAAGCGGATGCCGATGCCGAGGAACAGGCCGGTGAGGAAGTCGTTGACGCGCAGCGACAGCTGCATGATGTCATCGAGATCCTGGGTCGAGGCCCAGCCGAAAGCGGTGATGTGCTCTTCCGACACCATCGGATCGCCGAGCTCATCCTTCTTGTAATAGTACTCGATGATCGATCGCGGCAGCGCCGTGCCTTCCTCGAGGCCGAAGCGCTTGGCGAGCGAGCCGGCGACGACATTTCTGATCACAACTTCAACCGGTATGATCTGCACCTGCTTGACCAGCTGCTCGCGCATGTTGAGCCGGCGCACGAAGTGCGTCGGAATGCCGATCTCGGCCAGACGCAGCATCAGGTACTCGCTGATGCGGTTATTGAGCACGCCCTTGCCGGTGATCGTGCCTTTCTTCTGGTTGTTGAAGGCGGTGGCGTCGTCCTTGAAATACTGCACAAGGGTGCCCGGCTCGGGGCCCTCGAACAGCACCTTGGCCTTGCCTTCGTAGATTTGTTTGCGTCTGGTCATGACCGCCTCGGCGGGAAAAAGAGAGGCAAGACCTTATATAGCAAGCGGAACCCGCCGCGCCAACGCCGCCGCGCCGGTAAATGCCGAGTCGTTCACAGGCAAATCACACCGGAATGTCGCGCCACGGCGCTGGCTTGGGTTGCCACGCGGCGAACCGGAATTTCGCTTTGCGCCGGCCCGGCGCCGGCAATGCCACGAGGGCACTGGACACCGTGCCGAAGCCTTCGGGCGTCAGGAAGCGCATGGAATTGGCGGCGCCGTCAGCCGGATCGGGCCGGTCGTCGGCCAGCAGCTTCTCCCACGCCAACCAGTCGCCGGCCGCCGGATCGGGCGCCTTGGCGCGCTCGAACAGCGGCCTGTAGCGCTGTAAGCGTGGCGTTTTGTCGTCGAGATCGCCGGCAGCGATCATCGCAAGACCCGCTTTGATCTCGCACAGATCAAGCGGCTGTTCGCCCGACGGATCGGCATGCTTGAGCCAGAACGCCTCGCGGTTGTCAGCCAGGATCAGGTTGAAGGTCCGATAGGCCTTGGGATCGAGCGCGGCAAGCGCATGCGCCGCGGCCGCCGCGTCGGCATGGTCGAGCGCTTCGAGCACCAGCTCGCCGCGCGAACGCACGCCCGGTGCCGGGCCGAGCGAACCGAAGCGATTGAGGATGCCGGCGAGCAGGCCGTGATCGTTGATGCCGAACCACGAGCCGCCGGCCAGCTCGTCGAGGCCGGCGAGGACTTCCGGCCGGTCGCGCCAGTGTCGCGCCGGCGGCTGCCACGGGCGGCCGATCATCTCGTCGCGGTTGGCGCCGACGACAACCGGCCAATCATGACCGGGCCGGCGCAGGATGACGAAGGTGCACATGCGGCGGCGATGATGAACCGGTGCACACGCTTTGTGTAGCGCCGCGGCACAGGCTAGACTGCGCCGCATGACAACCTTCGAAGACCGTGAAAAAGGCGAAGAGGCGAGGTTCCATCTCGAACAGGAACTCGCCTTCAAGGCACGCGCCCGGCGCAACCACCTGTTCGGCTTATGGGCCGCGAGTCAACTCGGGCTAAGCGGCGAGGCCGCCGAGAACTATGCGCGCGAGCTGATGACGGCGGCTTTCGGCAAGCACGGCGACGAAGCCGTGCTTGCCAAGATCGAAGCCGATTTCAAAGCGAAGGCCGTTGGCCTGACGCTCGATGCCGCGCGCATCCGGATGGAGCTCGAGCGCTGCCTCGCCGAAGCCCAGAAGCAGCTCGGCATTCAGCGCTAGCGCAACGCGCCTGCGCGCTGCCTTACTTGTGCAGCGCGCTCTTCGGATTGAGGTTCGTGATGTGCCCGCTCTCGGTGCCGGCTTGCGGGTCGATCACGGCGTTGATGAGCGTCGGCTTTCCGGAAGCAATCCCTTCGCTCACCGCCTTCTGCAAGTCCGCCGTCTTCTCGACGTGACGGCCGACGCCGCCGAAGGCCTCGATCATCTTGTCGTAGCGCGCGTTGTTCAGCAGGCCTGTAGGCGAGGGCGGGACGCCTGGCTGGTCGCCGCGATAGATGCCGTTGTTGTTGAAGATCACCGTGGTCACCGGCAGCTTGTAGCGGCAGATCGTCTCGATCTCCATGCCGCAGAAGCCGAAGGCGCTGTCGCCTTCGATGGCGACCACCGGCTTACCGCTGACCGTCGCGGCGCCGACGGCATAGCCCATGCCGATGCCCATGACGCCCCAGGTGCCGCTGTCCAGGCGATGGCGCGGTTCCTTCATGTCGAGGATGTTGCGGCCGAAGTCGAGCGTGTTGGCGCCTTCGTTGACGACGTAGACGTCGGGCCGGCTGCTGAGGGCGCTACGTACTGCGCGCAAGGCGCTCGAGAAGTTCATCGGCGTCGGATCGGCATTGAGCCGCGCCGCCATCTTCTCGACGTTTTTCTGCTTCTGCTCGGCAACGCCGCTGAGCCACGCGGCCGACGGCTTGATCTGGCCGGGCTTCATCGCGGCGAGGAACGCCGCCATCGCCGACTTGATATCGGCCACGACCGGCGCCTCGATCGGCCGGTTGCTGTCGATCTCGTTGGCCGCGATGTCGACCTGGATGAAGCGCGTGTTCGGGTTCCAGGTGGGCGGCTTGCCGTGCGACAGCAGCCAGTTGAGGCGTGCGCCGACCAGCATGACGACGTCGGCATTCTTGAGCACGTAGGAGCGCGCCGCGGCCGCCGATTGCGCATGGTCATCCGGCAACAGTCCCTTGGCCATCGACATCGGCAGATAGGGAATGCCGGTCTTCTCGACAAACGCGCGGACATCCTTGTCGGCCTGCGCGTAAGCCGCGCCCTTGCCGAGGAGGATGAGCGGCTTCTCGGCCTTGCTCAGCAAGTTGAGTGCGCGGGCGATGGATTCGGCTGACGGAATCGCAGACGGCGATGGGTCGACCACTTTGAACAGCGACTTCTTTGCGGCAGATAGCTCAAGCGAGGAGCCGAGCACGGCCGCGGGCAGGTCGAGGTAGACGCCGCCCGGCCGGCCCGATGACGCGGCGTGAATCGCGCGTGCAATGCCGACGCCGATGTCCTCGGCCCGGTTGACGCGATACGACGCCTTGGCGAAGGGCTTCGCGACCGCCATTTGGTCCATTTCTTCGTAGTCGCCCTGTTCGAGATCGACGATCGGGCGCTCGCTCGAGCCGCTGATCAGGATCATCGGGAAGCAGTTGGTGGTGGCGTTGGCGAGCGCGGCGATGCCGTTAAGGAAGCCCGGCGCCGAGACCGTCATGCAGACGCCCGGCTTTTGCGTCAGGAAACCAGCGATCGCCGCGGCATTGCCCGCGTTCTGCTCGTGCCGGAAACCATACACCCGCATGCCCTCGTTTTGCGCCAGGCGCAGGAGGTCGGTGATTGGAATGCCGGCGACGGTGTAGATCGTGTCGATGCCGTTCAGTTTGAGGCCGTCCACCACCAGGTGAAAGCCATCGGTGATCGCTGCTGCTGCGTCCATTTCCATCGCCCTTGTGAGATTTCCCGTCAGCCCGGAGCGGCCCTGCGGGCCACGCATCCGGGCGAACCCCCCGTCTTCAATACAGCGTCTTTGAATACCTCAAGCCGCCGGTCGTCAACACTTGTCGCGCGAACCAACGGCGCCGAATGCCCGTAATCCGGGCATGGCGCGTGCCGCGGCGCATCGCCGCGGAGCGGTGTTGGTAAAGCGGCAGTGTTGCGATGACCAAGGCTGCGGTTCTTCGTGAAGCTCTAAAGTCGACGTATCCCGGCTCGCGGGACGGCGCGTTTATAGGACGGTCTCGGGTCCGCCGCCTAGCAAAATTCCGGCCCATTCCCCAAGGGATAGGGGAAAGGGCCGGTTCGAAAGGTTCTAAGACCAAAACTCAGCGGGCGCTGGCGGACGAAGTCTTAACTTGCTGCAACAGCGCGGTCAGCCGCTTCTGCGCCATCGGCGGCAGCTTCGACGGGTCGATCTGGTCGAGATTCCCGGCCGAACCGACGACGATCACGCCGACCATGCCAAGGCCGAGATGGGGCTGGCACTCGTAGACATAGACGCCTGGCGTCGTGAAGGTCACCTTGCCGTCCTGGCTCAGCTGCGTCTTAAAGGGTTGCGCGCCGGCCGGGATCATGCCGGCGATCGACTGCACGTCGTGGCCTTTATCGGTGGCGACGAAGCTGACCGTATCGCCGGGTTTGATCGAGACGACGTCGGGCGCAAAGGCGAAGAGGCCGTCGGTGCTCTTGTTGAGTTCCTTAACCTCGACTTCGGCCGCGAAGCTCGGAACGGTAAAAGCAATAGCGGCGAACGCGAGGGCGGCGGCGCCGAGGACGTGTTTCATCGTACGGGTCATTATGGATTCCTTTGATTCGGTCAAAGCGATCGTGGTGCGCGAATGTCATGCGGCTGCACGCGCCATGCCTTGACGCAGATCAAGCCCGTGTCGGTCGCCGATCCGTAAATCTACGTATGAGCGATCGCGTTAGAGCGAGCCGACATAGGCCGCGAGCTGCTCGACTTCCTGTTGCGTCAGGTTTTTCGAGTTCTCGTGCATGATCTCGTTGGCACGCGCCATCGAGATGAAATTGTCGAGCTGTTCCGCAATGTAGCCGGGATGCTGTCCGGCGAGCCGCGGAATGGTTGCCGCGCCTTCGCCGGTTGCGCCATGACACGATGCACAAGCCGGTACCTTTTGATCGGCAATGCCGTCCTTGTAGAGTTTTTCGCCTTGCGCCACGAGCGCCGGATCGCCTGGTGAGCCCGGCACCGGCGGCTGCGACGAGAAATAGGCAGCGACGCCGTCGATGGTCGCATCGCTCAGCGTCGCTGCCATTCCCCACATATATGTGTGCGCATGCGGATCGGCTCGCGTGTGATCGCGGAACGCCTTGAGCTGCGCGACGATGTAGTCCTTCTGCTGGCCGGCGAGGTTCGGGAAGGTCGGTGAGACGCTCTTGCCGCGCAAGCCGTGACACGACGAGCAAACGTGGACCGTGCCTTCGACGACCGATTGCTCG
>DASQGX010000197.1:0-3185 GCA_035632395.1 Allostellaceae bacterium | reverse complement strand
TGGCCGTAGACGGCGGCCACCTTATTCCTCCGGAATCCAGTCCGGCACCGGCAGCTTCTTCTCGCGCAGGAACGCTGGATTGAACAGCTTCGACTGATAGCGCGTGCCGTAATCGGCGAGGATGGTGACGATCGTGTGGCCGGGGCCGAGTTCCTTCGCCACTTTGACCGCGCCGACGATATTGATGCCGGACGAGCCGCCGAGGATCAGGCCTTCGTCGGTGACCAGATCGAATAGCACGGGCAGCATCTCCTCGTCCGTTACCTGGAACCAGCCGTCGAGCGGCGCGCCTTCGAGATTCTTGGTGATGCGGCCTTGGCCGATACCCTCAGTGATCGAGCTGCCTTCGGCCTTGAGCTCGTGCTTCGCGTACCAGGAATAAATCGCCGAGCCCATCGGATCGGCGAGATAGATCTTCACCTTGCGGTTAAATTCCTTGAGCGCGATGCCGACGCCGGCGAGCGTGCCGCCAGTGCCGACCGAGCAGATGAAGGCGTCGCATTTGCCTTGCGTCTGCTCCCAGATCTCGGGTCCAGTGGTTTCGATATGGGCGCGGCGGTTTGCGATATTGTCGAACTGGTTCGCCCAGATCGCGCCGCGCGGCGACTGTGCCGCGACTTCCTTGGCCAGCGTCTCGGAATAGCGCACATAGTTCATCGGATTGGCGTACGGCACCGCCGGCACCAGCCGCAGATCGGCGCCGCACAGCCGCAGCATGTCCTTCTTTTCCTGGCTTTGCGTCTCCGGCATGACGATGACGCTCTTGTAACCGAGCGCGTTGCCGACCAGGGCGAGGCCAATGCCGGTATTGCCCGCCGTGCCTTCGACGATGGTGCCGCCGGGCTTCAACAGGCCGCGCGTCTCGGCGTCTTTGACGATATAAAGCGCCGCACGGTCCTTCACCGAGCCGCCGGGATTGAGGAACTCCGCCTTGCCGAGAATCTCGCAGCCGGTCATTTCCGACGCCTTGCGCAGGCGGATCATCGGCGTGTTGCCGATCGTCTCAATGAAGCCGTTGCGGATGGCGGGACTAAGCATGGGGGAGCGGCTGAGGTGTGTGGATGCGTGACTATAGTGAGTCGCCTCTTGCAATCAACCCCGCGGGCTTGCATTCTACGGCCGTGTTTGCGCGGTCGGCGGGCGTCATGGCCTTGGCGATCGTGGTGGCGTTGCTGGCGGGGTGTGCCGGCAACCCGCCGACGCCGACCTACGGCCCGTTTACGCCGCGTAACGGCGCAGGTGCGCCGATCGATCAGAATGGAATTCCGATCATCGGAACGCCCTGGCGGCCGTAAACAATTCGGGGGGATTGTTGTCGGAGTCGGTGCCTAGAATCTCCATCGGGGGGAGGGACAAGCATCATGTGGCACTGGATTCTCGATCACGCTAACGCCTTCAACGCCATCGGTCTCGCCTGGGTCGTTCCGGTGCTGCTGGTACTTGTCGCCACGCGCCTCTTCCGGCCGGGCCAGCATCGCGCTGCAGCAGAGCTGGTGCCGGCGCGCGCCGACCAGCAACGCGACGATTCCGAGAAACCGCGCTCGGCAGCTTAATCCGGTTCGTTTGGATCACCCGCGCGGCCAGCGTTTGCGTAAGCGCGCGCGGTTTGCCGCTAGCCAGTAAAGCGCTAGCAGCGTCGGGCCGTTCTGAATGCGGCCTGAGAGCGCGAGCTTCATCGCCGATCGAAATCCCTTCACCGTCACCCGGATATCCTCGTGTTCGTGCGGTAGCCCGTGCAGCCCGCCGACGCCGCGGCTATCGACACGCGCGCAGAACAGGTGAAAGCTTTCGGTGGAGCCGCCGGGCGAAGTCAGGTACCGCTGTGCTAGGAGCGGCGGCTCGGTCAGCTTGATGCCGGCTTCTTCGTATGCTTCACGCACGGCGACCGCGCGTGGGCTTTCGTGATCATGGTCGATGATGCCGGCGACGATTTCGGTCTGCCAGGCCGGCCGGCCGGCAAGATAGGCCGGTAGCCGGAACTGTTCGACCAGCACCAGCGCGTCGCGCTTCGGATCGTAAAGCAGGATGCCGATGGTGTTGCCGCGCTCGAACACTTCGCGATCGAGCGGCGCGCTCATGCCGCCGCGGTAGAGCTTGTGGCGGATCGTGTAACGGTCGAGCCGGAAATAGCCGCGATAGACAGTTTTCTTGCGCAGGATGCGGACGCGTTTCGATTTTTTCATGGCCGCGCACTCTAGGGGAGGCGGGCCGCGCTCGTCGAGCGGCGCCGCGCGCGCGGGTTCGCGTTTATTTCGGCTCGAGGTTCCGGTTCGTGTCGGATCTGTCGGGCAGCCGTCGCGGCCGGCTTCTATGGCAGGCCTGACTAACGGGCGTCGCGCAGGCTCATGATATAGGCGATCACGTCGCGCGCCTCCTGCCGCGTCAGCACCAGTGTCGGCATGGTCGGATGCGGGTTGCGCAGCCAGATATTGAGGCTCAGATCGGTGGTGTGCGGATTGACGGCGATGGTGTGGAACGCCGGTGCGTTGGCGAACCGGATCTGTACGTTCTGGCCGGGTTCGACAACGTGGCACGGCCGACAATTGGCGAGCGCGAAACTATGGCCGATACTGACGCGGCCGGGAAGCGGCGGTGCCGCTGGCGGTTGTGGCGCCGTCGCAGCAGGTGCGGACGTCGTCGATATCGCGGGGTTGGGACGGAAATAGCTTGTGCTGGTATCGATCTCGGGCGTCGGCCCGCGGCTGCGCGCAGCATTCATATCCTGCGCGACGACCGGCGACGGCGCTGGCGGCGGCGATTGCGGCGCGCAGGCCAATAGCGTTGTGCCGGCGACGGTCGCCAGAAGCGTGAGCGCGACTGTGAGGTTCTGTCTCATCCGGGGACAGCATCACCGACGGCGCAGAAACTGCCTTGATCCAGGTCAAGAAGGTGGCACGAGATATTGGCGGCGCGCCGGCCCGCCGGTATGATGAGGCGCATGACCGCGGTTGCCACCCAAGAGCGGCTTCGCTTCATCGATCTGGCGGCGTTCGAGCGCACGCCGCTCGAAGCTGATCCGTTTCCCTACCTGATCGTGCCCGGCTTCGTGCCGGCGGCGGCGCGCGCGGCATTGTCCGCGGACTATCCGGTGGTCGAGCAGCCCGGAAGCTTTCCGGTCGGCGACGTGACCTACGGCCCGGCGTTCGGCGAATTCCTTGCCGAGATCGAGGGGCCGGACATGCGCG
>DASQGX010000196.1:0-7437 GCA_035632395.1 Allostellaceae bacterium | reverse complement strand
CGGTATGCGGTCGACGGCACGCCGACCGATTGCGTGCTGCTCGCAGTCAACGGCTTCATGCGCGAACGCAAGCCCGACCTGATGTTCTCCGGCATCAACGCCGGCGGCAATATGGGCGAAGACGTCATCTATTCCGGCACGGTCGCCGCCGCGCTCGAAGCGACGTTGCTTGGTGTGCCGGCCATCGCCTTCAGTCAGCACGCGTCCAGCGGTGCGGACTTCCACTGGTCGACGGCGGCGAAATATCTGCCGCGTGTCGTCCGCCGGCTGGTGGCGCAAGGCTGGCCGAGCAACACGCTGATGAACGTCAATTTCCCCGATGTGCCGCCGTCCCAAGTCAAAGGCATTCATGTCACTGCCCAGGGACGCCGTAAGATAGGCGACAACCTCGTCGAGCGGCTCGATCCGCGTGGCCGGCCGTATTACTGGATCGGCCCGATGCGCGACGAACAGCGGACCCGGCGCGGCAGCGACGTCAAGGCAGTGGTCGATGGCTATGTTTCGGTGACGCCGGTGTTTTTCGATCTGACCAGCCGCCGTGTGCTGACGCGGCTGCGCAAGGCCTTCCGATGACGCCGGCTGCCGACAAATCCGAAGTGGCGCGACTGATCATGGAGCTGCGCGGCGAGGGCATTTCAGATCAGCGCGTGCTCAACGCCATTGAGCGTACGCCGCGCGAACTGTTCGTGCCCGCGACTTTCCGCGAGCAGGCCTACGAGAATGTCGCTCTGCCGATCGGCCACGGCCAGACCATCAGCCAGCCTTATGTCGTCGCGCTTATGACCCAAGCGCTCGAACTCAGCGACCGCCACAAGGTGCTCGAAGTCGGCACCGGCTCAGGCTACCAGGCGGCGGTGCTGGCGCGGCTGTGCCGGCGTGTGCTGACCATCGAGCGCCATCGCGCGCTGCTCAAGGAGGCCGAGGTGCGCTTCGCCAAGCTGCGGCTGCATAACGTCACGACGCGCTTCGGCGACGGCACCAAAGGCTGGCCCGAGCACGAGACCTTCGACCGCATCATCGTCACCGCGGCGGCGCCGGAGATTCCGCGCAACCTGCTCGAGCATCTTGCCGAAGGCGGCATCCTAGTGGCGCCAGTCGGGCCGGCGCGGCGCGACCAGAAACTGCTGCGCGTGCGGCGCAAGAACGGCGACCTGGAGATCGAGAATCTTGGCGGCGTCCGATTCGTGCCGCTCGTTGCAGGATTGCCGCGGGCAAGAGAAGGCCTGTCGCGGCCGCCACGCGCGTCATAGACTGCGCGCATGAGTCCGCGCGATCGGAGACGGCGCGCTTTCCTAATCGGGTTGGCGCTGGCGACGATCCTCGCCGGTTGCCAGAACGCGCATGTGCGGCTGGGTACACCGCCGGGTGCGGAACCGTCCGCGCCGCCGGTTCCGCAAAACGCGGGACCGCCACCGCCCAGTCCCGGCAATATTCCTGGCGGCCAGGTCACCGTCGGGCACGACGAAACGGTCTATCAGGTGTCACAACGCACCGGTTCGCCGGTACGCGATCTGATCGACGCCAATCATCTGCGGCCGCCCTATCGGCTGGCATCCGGGCAGACCTTGGTGGTGCCTCGCACGCCGACGCACGTCGTGCAGCGTGGCGAGACGCTGTACACCATCGCTGACGCCGAAGGCGTCGAACTTTATTCGCTGGCGCGCATGAACGAGCTGACGCCGCCATTCGCCCTGAGGCCGGGCGAAGTGTTGAAGCTGCCGCCGGCAGTGGCGCGGCCGCTGGCACCGCCGACGCCCCTGCCAGGACCGCCGCCGGGAAAGCCCGATATCGCGACGGCAACACTCGCGCCGGTGACGGCGCAGCCGGAAGGTAAGCCGCCGGTGCCGCCGCCGCAAAAGCCTGAAGTCGCGAGCCTGCCGCCGCCCCAATCGCCGCCCTCTCCGGCAACGACGACGGAACATCCGCAGGCGGCGCTACCCACACCGCCAGCACGCGGCGGCCGCTTCCTATGGCCGGTGCAGGGCAAGGTCATCGGCAATTTCGGCACGACGGCATCGGGCACGCATAACGATGGCATCAATATCGCTGCGCCCAAGGGCACGCCGGTACGCGCCGCCGATGCCGGCGTCGTCGCCTATGCGGGCAACGAGCTGCGCGGCTACGGCAATCTGGTGCTGATCAAACACGCCGGCGGCTGGATGACCGCCTACGCGCACAACGAAGTGCTATTGGTCAAACGCGGTGACGTGGTGAAGCGCGGTCAGGAAATCGCCAAGGTCGGCGCCACCGGCATCGTCAGCCAGCCGCAGCTCCATTTCGAGGTCCGCCGCGGCACGCAGGTGCTCGACCCGAGCCAATACCTGTCGGCCGATCAGGCGAGCGCCGGGCGCTAGCGCGCTTCGAGCTTCTTCCCGAGCCGACCGGCCAAATCCTGGATGTATTGCCACGCGACGCGGCCGGAACGCGCGCCGCGGGTGATCGCCCATTCTTGCGATTCCGCTTTGAGCTTGTCGGCCGGATAGTCGAGGCCGTAGCGCTTGGCATAGCCGCGGATCATCGCCTGATAGGTTTCCTGGTCGCAGGCGTGGAAGCCGAGCCACAGGCCGAAGCGGTCGGAGAGGGAGACTTTTTCTTCGACCGCTTCGCCCGGCATGATCGCGGTCGAACGCTCGTTCTCGATCATGTCGCGCGCCAGCAGGTGGCGGCGGTTCGAAGTCGCATAGAGCACGACGTTGTCCGGCCGGCCTTCGATACCGCCTTCGAGCACCGCCTTTAGCGATTTGTAGCTCGCGTCCTGCGCGTCGAATGACAGGTCGTCGCAGAACAGCACGCAGCGCCGCTTGGTGGTGCGCAGCTTGGATAGCAAAATGGGTAGGGACGGGATGTCCTCGCGATGGATCTCGACGAGTACGAGCAAGCGCGGCCGCTCCTTGTTGATCGTCGCATGCACCGCCTTGACCAGCGACGACTTGCCCATGCCGCGCGCGCCCCACAGCAGCACGTTGTTAGCCGGCAGGCCCTTGGCGAAGCGCTGGGTGTTGTCGAGCAGGATGTCGCGCACGCGCTCGACGCCTTGCAGCAGGTCGATCTCGACACGGTTCACCGTCTTCACCGGCTCAAGCCACTGGCCTTCGGCGTGCCAGATGAAGGCGTCGGCCGCCTCGAAATCGACCGGCGGATGGGCCTTCGGCGCGATCCGTTCGAGGGCGTCGGCAATGCGTTGCAGCAGCGTGTCGTGGCTCTTGTCGGCGCTCATGGAAGGGGCGGTAAGCCTTTGGCAGAGAGGGAAAATTCGCCGCGACCCTAAGCGCGCGGGCGCGCGCCGTCAACCGCGACCTCGCCTTGCGCTTTCAATTCAAGTCCATTACCAATGCGCTCCACATCGCGCGGGAGTCCGATATGTACTTGATTTCGCCGGCCTATGCGCAAGCGGCCGGAGGCAGCAGTGCCAGCGCCATCATGCAAATGGCCCCGCTCGCGCTGATCTTCGTCGTTTTCTATTTCTTCCTCATCCGGCCGCAGCAGAAGAAGGCGAAAGAGACCAAGGCGATGCTCGAAGCCATTCGCCGCGGCGACCGCGTCGTTACCGGCGGCGGCATCATTGGCACTGTCGCCAAGGTCGGGAACAATGACGAGGTTCTGGTCGATATCGCCGAAAATACCCGCGTCCGCGTCGTCCGCAGCACTATCGTCAACGTGCTCGCCAAAACTGCGCCGGCGGCCGGCGCCAAGAGCGACAAGGACAATGACGGCGACGACGGCAGCGACGACGCCGCGACCAAGGACGAAACCAAGGACAGCGCCAAAGCCGGCGGCTAACGCATGCTGTATTTCCCGACGTGGAAGATCGCCCTCATCCTGGCGGTTTGTGCGCTAGGGGTCATCTTCACGGTGCCCAACGCCTTCTCGCCGCAGACGGTCGAAAGCTGGCCGAGCTTCTTCCCGAAGCATCAGGTCAGCCTTGGCCTCGATCTGCGCGGCGGCTCCTACCTGCTGCTTGAAGTCGACACCGCGTCGGTCGAACGCGACCGGCTCAACAGCTTGGTCGACGAGCTTCGTACGGCGTTGATCGCCAGCCATCTCGGCTATACCAATCTCGGCGTCGCTGCCGATCACGTCGCGGTCAAGTTGACCGATCCATCGAAATACCAGGAAGTGCGCGACGCCGTCGTCAAGTTCGATCCCGATCTCCAGTTCGCCAGCGAGTCCGACGGCACGATCACACTGAAGCCGACCCAGGAAGCCGTCCTGGCGCGGCAACGCTCGGCGGTCGAACAGTCGATCGAGATCGTCCGCCGCCGCATCGACGAGACCGGCACACGCGAAGCGACCATCCAGCGCGAAGGCGATAAGCGCATCCTGGTCGAGCTGCCGGGCATCAGCAATCCCGAGCACGTCAAGGCGCTGCTCGGTAAAACCGCGCGGCTGACCTTCCAGATGGTCGATCCCAACGCGTCGGCGGATGAGGCCCGCGCCGGCCGCGTGCCGCCGGGCGACGAATTCCTGCCGGCGGCCGAGAACCGTCCCGGACTGCCCACTGGTTATGTTGTGCGCCGCCGCATTCTGGTATCGGGCGACATGCTTACTGACGCGCAGCCGACATTCCAGGAAAACGAGCCGGTGGTGTCGTTTAAGTTCGATTCCGTCGGCGCACGGCGCTTCGCCGAGGCTACCAAGGAGAACGTCGGCAAGCTCTTCGCCATCGTCCTCGACAACAAGATCATTAGCGCGCCGGTGATCCGCGAACCGATCCTGGGCGGGCAGGGCGTGATCAGCGGCAGCTTCACCGTGCAGTCGGCCAACGATCTGGCGTTGCTGCTGCGCGCCGGTGCGCTGCCGGCGCCGCTTACCGTAATCGAAGAGCGCAGCGTCGGACCCGATCTCGGTGCGGATTCAATCCGCGAAGGCACGACTTCGTGCGTGGTCGGCGTCATCCTGGTCGTGGTGTTCATGGTCGTGTTCTATGGCCTGTTCGGAATCTTCGCCGACGTCGCGCTGTTCTTCAATTTATGCATCATGTTGTCGGCGCTGACGCTCTTGGGCGCGACGCTGACGTTGCCCGGCATCGCCGGCATCGCGCTTACCCTGGGCATGGCGGTCGATGCCAACGTGCTGATCTACGAACGCATCCGCGAAGAAGTGCGCGGCGGGCGTTCGCTGATTTCGTCGCTGCAAGCCGGATTCGAACGCGCCTTCGGAACCATTCTGGACAGCCACGTCACGACGCTGGTTGCTGGCGCGCTGATGTTCTGGCTTGGCTCCGGCCCGGTGAAGGGCTTCGCCGTAACCCTGAGCATCGGCGTGCTGACCTCGCTGTTCTCGGCCATCCTGGTGACGCGCCTGCAGATCGTTACCTGGTTACGCCGCTTCAAGCCTAAAGTAATTCCGATTTAGGTCCGCGCCGATGTTCCGCCCGCTCATCGTCATCCGCCGCATCCCCAACATCGACTTCATGGGGATGCGCATGTTCGGCTTCGCGCTGTCAGCGATCATGACAATCGGCTCGATCGTGCTGTTCGGGGTCAATGGCCTCAACTACGGCATCGATTTCTCCGGCGGCATCGTCATCGAGGCGCGCACGCCGCAACCGGCCAACCTGTCGGCGATGCGCACCAAGCTCGACAGCCTCGGCATCGGCCAGGTTGCGCTGCAGGGCTTTGGCGGCCCTGACGACGTGATGATCCGCGTCCAGCGCCAGCCGGGCGGCGACGAGGCGCAGGAGCAGGCGGTCACCAAGGTCAAGCAGGCGCTCGGCCCTGGCATCGATTATCGCAGCACCAACGTCGTTGGACCGACCATCGGCGGCGAGCTGATCCGCGCCGGCACCATCGCCACCATCCTGGCGCTGGTGGCGATCGCGATCTACGTCTGGTTCCGCTTCGAATGGCAGTTCGGCATTGGCGCCATGTTGTCGACACTGCACGACACGATCACGACCGTCGGTCTGTTTGCGCTGTTTCAGATCGAGTTCAACCTGACGACGCTGGCGGCGATCCTGACCATCGCGGGCTATTCGATCAACGACACGGTGGTGATTTACGATCGCGTGCGCGAAACCATGCGCCGCTACAAGACGATGGATTTCTCGACTCTCATCAACAAGAGCCTCAACGAGACGCTGTCGCGCACCATCCTGACGGTCAGCACCACGGCGCTGGCGGTGCTGTCGCTATTCTTGTTCGGCGGCCAGGTGCTGCACGGTTTCTCCATCGCCATGCTGTGGGGCATTGTCGTCGGCACCTATTCGTCGCTCTTCATCGCCGCGCCGATGCTCTATTACATCCGACCCAAGGGCGTGCACGGCCGCGAACCCGGCACATCGCAGGCGGCTGCGGCCAACACGCCGCCCGGAGCCAAGACCGGGGCACCGTGACCGATGTCACGCCCCTGATCCCCGCCGGGCGCCAGGTCGTCGACAGTTACGGGCGCAACGGTTTCCATGTCAGCGGCGTCGCCTATGAAGGCGCCATCCTCGTCACCGCCGAAGCCACGGCCGCGTGGCCGGTCCGGTCGCTTGCGGAAGTAACGCTCGAAAGTTTCAATATTTTGTTCGGTCGCGGCATCGAGATCCTGTTGCTCGGCTGCGGTGCGCGCATGGCGCCGGTGCCGGTCGCGCTGCGCGTGGCGCTCAAGGCCAAGGGCATCGTGGTCGAGGTCATGGATACCGGTGCCGCGTGCCGCACATATAACGTGCTGCTGGCCGAGGAGCGGCGCGTCGCCGCCGCATTGTTACCGCCAGGTTAACCACGCGGCCTTGACGGACACGGCCGGACTCGCCAGTTTGCGGTCGCTCGTTCGCAGGATCCCGGGTTAGGCGGCGCCGGAGCGTCTGTCCCGATCAGAATCGCCGGGAGGCAAGGGAGCATGGCGTCGGTCGCCGAAGCCGAGAATTTCACGCCGTCATTGCTGGCAGCGCTGGTGCGGACTCACGACCGCGACCGCTTCGCCACCGCGATGTTCGCGCCCGAGGATCGCCGCAACGATCTGTTCGCGCTCTACGCCTTCAATTACGAGCTCGCCAAGGTGCGCGAGAGCGTGCGCGAGCCGATGATGGGCCGCATCCGCTTGCAATGGTGGCGCGACACGCTCGCCGAGATCGCCGCCGGTCAGCCGCCGCGCCGGCACGACGTGGCTGAGCCGCTGGCGCGCGTTATTCGCAGGCACCAGCTGTCGCAATCGACGCTGACGCGGATGATCGACGCGCGCGAACAGGATCTGCTGCCGGATCCGCCAACGACCTTCACCCAGCTCGAGGATTACGTCGATGCCACCGGCGGTGGACTCAATTATCTGGCGTTGCAGGTGCTGTCGGCGAAAGACAATAAGGGCGCGGCAGCGACTGCGGCGCGCCATGTCGGCGTCGCATACGCGCTCGCCGGCGTGTTGCGCGCCACCGCGTTCAACGCCCGCTTCGGCCGCTCGCTGATTCCCACGGAACTCGATCCTGGCCGGCATGCATTGGGTACCAAGACGACG
>DASQGX010000195.1:0-9842 GCA_035632395.1 Allostellaceae bacterium | reverse complement strand
CTATGGGCGGCACCGGCGTCATCGACAATTTCCTTGGGACGTTCACCCAGTACATCGATTCCGGCTTCGGCCTCGTGCAAGGCGACGTGCGCTGGCTCGCCGGCGTTCTGATCGCAATCGACATCACGCTCGCCGGACTGTTCTGGGCGATGGCGCCCGACGAGGACGTGCTGGCGCGGCTGATCAAGAAGACGCTCTATATCGGCGTCTTCGCCTTCATCATCGGCAACTACAACAACCTCGCGCAGATCATCTACAACTCCTTCGCCGGTCTCGGCATCGAGGCGGGCGGCGGCACGATGACCGCCGGCCAGCTTCTTCAGCCGGGCAAGATCGCCGAGGTCGGCATCGACGCCGGCAAACCCATCCTGACCGCGATCTCCGGCATGATGGGTTTCACCAGCGTCTTCGCGAACCTGTTGCAGATTGTCATCCTGTTGGTGGCCTGGCTGATCGTCATCATCAGCTTCTTCGTGATGGCCATCCAGCTCTTCGTCAGCCTGATCGAGTTCAAGCTAACGACGCTCGCCGGCTTTGTCCTCGTGCCCTTCGGACTCTTCGGCCGCACGGCATTCCTGGCCGAGCGCGTGCTCGGAAACGTGGTGTCGTCCGGCATCAAGATTCTGGTGCTCGCCGTCATCATCGGTATCGGCTCGACGATCTTCAATCAGTTCACCAGCGGCTTCAACAATCCGCCCACCATCTCCGATGCGTTGACGCTGATTCTCGCGGCGCTCTCGCTGCTCGGCCTCACCATCTTCGGCCCCGGCATTGCTAACGGCCTGATCGCCGGCGGTCCGCAATTGGGTGCGGGCGCCGCCGTCGGGACCGGACTCGCGGCGGCCGGGATCGGCGCCGCCGGCATCGCCGCCACGGCGGGCGGCCTCGCCGCGGCGGGTGGCGCGATCGCCGGAACGGCACGCGCCGGCGCTTCGGTCGCGGGCGGCGCAACCGCCGCCTATCGCGCCGGCGGCGCCGTTGGTGTCGCCCAGGCGGCGGGATCGGCGGCGATGAGCCCGCTTCGCCGCGCGGCGTCCGGCGTGAAAGAGAGCTTCGCCTCGGGAGAGCGCGCCGTGATGAGGGGTAGTGCGCCCCAAGGTGGCGCCGGCGGAGCGAGTCCTTCCGCAGCGTCCGGCGGTGGCTCCGACAGCCCCCCGGTTTGGGCCCAGCGCATGAAACGCAGCCAGTCCATCAACCGCGGCGTGACCGCCGCCGACCATGCCATCCGCTCCGGCGATCGGCCGAGCGGCGGCAGCCAGGTCGACCTTTCCGAGGGGGAATAATTCCATGTTCCGACGCTCCACCGTGCGCTACGGCAAGACGCCCGAGCCCGAGACGCCCTACCAGCGGGCCGGCCAGGTCTGGGACGAGCGCATCGGCTCGGCCCGCGTGCAGGCGAAAAACTGGCGCCTTGCTTTCTTCGGCATGCTCGTTCTCAGCGGCGGCCTTGCTGGTGGGCTCGTCTGGCAGTCGGCGCGTGGCACGATCACGCCCTGGGTGGTCCAGGTCGACAAGCTCGGTCAGGCGCAGGCCGTCGCCCCAGCCGTCGCCGACTATCAGCCGACCGATCCGCAGATCGCCTGGCATCTCGCGCGCTTCATCACCGAGGTGCGTAGCATTCCGACCGATCCGGTCGTGCTGCGGCAGAACTGGCTCGACGCCTACAACTACGTCACCGACAAGGGCGCGCTGGCGCTCAACGACTACGCCCGCACCAACGACCCGTTCTCAAAGATTGGCAAGACGCAAGTGTCTGTCGAGGTGGCGAGCGTGATCCGCGCCTCCGACACCAGCTTTCGCGTCGCGTGGGTGGAGCGGCGCTATGTCGACGACGCGCTCGCGGCCACCGAACGCTGGAGCGCAATTCTCACCATCGTCGTGCAGACGCCGACCGACGCCGATCGGCTGAAGAAGAATCCGCTCGGCGTCTACGTCCATGCCCTCAACTGGTCAAAGGAGCTCGGCTGATGCGCATTGCCTCGCTTGCAACCTTGTTGCTCGCCTCTGTTTCGCTCGGGGCCTGCGCTACCGCCTATAAGCCGCCCGAGATCAGCTACGACGACACGCCGAAGCCGGCGGTGCTTCAGCCCGACCCGCCCAAGCCCGTGCAGATCGTAGAGCTGCCAAAGCCGCTTCCCTTGCCCGGCCAGCTCAAGCCGGTTCCGTCAGGGCGATCGGCACCACCGGAAGCCGCCGATCCGCACGTGCGCGTCGACCGCGCGAATGGCGCCGCGCGCGTTCAGCCGACGCGCGCTGGCTATCTCAACGCCATCCAGGTCTATCCCTTTTCGGACGGGGCGCTCTATCAGGTCTACGCCGCGCCTGGCGAAGTCACGGACATCGCACTGGAGCCGGGCGAGCAGCTCGTCGGCTCCGGCCCGGTCGCGGCAGGCGATACCGTGCGGTGGATCATCGGCGACACCGAGAGCAGCACCGGGTCGGCGAAACGCGTCCACATTCTGGTGAAGCCCACGCGCCCTGATCTCGTCACCAATCTCGTCATCAACACAGATCGGCGCACCTATCACCTCGAGCTGCATTCCGACGCCAAGACCTATATGGCATCGGTCTCCTGGGCCTACGCACAGGACCAGCTCATCGCGCTGCGCCAGCAGAATGCCGCGGCCGACGCCGCAACGCCGGTCGCCACTGGCGTCGATCTCAACGCGCTGAACTTCCGCTACCGCATCGAGGGCGACAATCCCGCTTGGCGGCCGCTACGCGCCTTCGACGATGGCCGGCAGGTGTTCATCGAATTCCCGATCGGCATCAGCCAGGGCGAGTTGCCGCCGCTTTGGATCATCGGCGCCGAAGGCGACGGCCAGCTCGTCAATTACCGCGTCAACGGCAACCACATGATCGTCGACCGGCTGTTCGCCGCGGCCGAACTCAAGCTCGGCGGCAAGCACCAACAGATCGTGCGCATCGTCCGCACCGACGGGAGGCCGCGGTCGTGACGGATGCCCCCCGCGAAGAAGGCGGATCGAATGAAAGCAGTCGGCCTCCCGAGGAGATGCGGCTGCGATCGAGCCGTCCACCGGTCACCCGTCTATCCCGCCGAGTGCTACTCGGCTTGGGCACGGCGGCGGCGATCGGCATTGGCGGCGCGCTGTTTTTCGCCTTGAAGCCGCAGCATCAGACCACAGGCTCCGAACTCTACAACACCAACAATCGCAACACGCCCGATGGCCTCGCGAATCTTCCGCGAGATTACACCGGGCTGCCCAAGCCAGCGCCGCAGCTCGGGCCGCCGCTGCCAGGCGATCTCGGCCGGCCGATGGCCAATGCGGGTGTTCCGGCGCCGGGAATGCCAGCAGGAGCCGATCCCGAGCAGCAGCGCATTGCACAAGAGCAGGAGGCGGCACGGGTCAGCCGTCTCTTCGCGACGACCAATGTCAGCCAAACCACAACCGCCGCTGCGCCGACACCGGCCGCCTCTCAGGCGCCGGTGGCCTCAAACAGCGGATCGGCCGATCTCACTTCGCAGGATCACAAGCTCGCCTTTCTCAATGGCGCTGTAGACCGGCGCACGACCAGCCCTGACCGCGTTCAGGCGCCGGCGAGCAAATACATTCTGCAGGCGGGCGCGGTGATCCCCGCCGCATTGATCACCGGCTTGCGCTCCGACTTGCCCGGCCAAGTCACCGCACAGGTGACGGAAGATGTCTACGACAGCCCAACGGGAAAGATCCTTCTGATCCCGCAAGGGGCACGCCTGGTAGGGCAGTACGATGCGCAAATCGCTTTCGGGCAGACACGTGCGCTTCTCGTATGGAATCGCTTGATCATGCCGAACGGCCGCTCGATCGTTCTTGAGCGTCAGCCCGGAGCCGATCCCGAAGGCTATGCCGGCCTCGAAGACGAAGTCGACAACCACTGGGGTACGCTGTTCAAGGCGGCGATCCTCTCGACGCTCCTCAGCGTCGGATCGGAGGCCGGCATGAGCGGCAACAACAATGGCTCGCTCGCTGAAGCCATCCAGCAAGGGGTGTCGCAAAGCGTCAATCAGACCGGCCAGCAGGTGGTCAGCCGCTCGCTTAACATTCAGCCGACCATCACCATCCGGCCAGGTTTTCCGGTGCGCGTGATGGTCACGCACGACCTCGTCCTCGAACCTTACCGCGCATGAGGCAACGATCATGGCAAAGCTGAAGCTCGGCACGATTCCGGACGACAAGCCGGTGAAGCTGACGGTCGAACTGCCGGCCGCCATTCACCGTGATCTGGTCGCTTACGGCAATGCGCTTGGTCGCGAAACCGGCCAGAGCGCCGTCGAGCCCGCGAAGCTGATCGGTCCGATGCTGGCGCGTTTCATGGCGACGGATCGGGCCTTCGCGAAACTGCGGCGAGCCGGCGCCACGCCACAGCGCGCTCTCCCCGAAAAGCCCAGCTCAGAAAAGCCGGCGTGAGACGGCTTCATCGCGCATGAAAGCGACAAACCGGCCGATAGCCGGATCTTCCGCCTCTGGACACCACACGAGCTCAACCTGTACCCAAGCATTGTCCTCGCGGATCGGTCGGTAGACGACTCCGGGGAACACCACCTCAGCTTGGCTGGCGGTGGCGAGCGTGATCCCAAACCCTGCGGCTATCAGCGCGAACACACTCTGTTTGCTTGCGGCATGGCACTGGAATTTGACACCACAGCCCATGAACGAAGCGTAGAACGCCTGGGCCGACTGACTGTTGTCCCAGCCCTGAACGAGGAAGGTTTCCTTCCGCAAGCACTTCCAATCGAGAGCCTCTTGCTCCGCAAGCGGATGTTCACACGGGATCGCCGCGACGATCCGCTCGCGGTAGAGCGGTGCCGTCACAGCGTCAGGCCAGAGCGTGTGGCTCGTCATCAGTGCGACGTCGACGCGGCGCTCCTGAACGGCCGCCTGCATCTCCCACTCGTTCATTTCCGCAATCGTGAGCCCCACCTTGGGATGCTTTGCCCGCCATCCGGACAGCAGATCGCGAAGCGGTTCGCCGATTGGCGGCATGCGTACTCCAAGGCGGACTTTGCCCACAATGCCGTTGCCGTTCTGATCGCCGGCGTGCCTGATCGCGTCGAGCTCGGCCAAAGCGCGCTGGATGTGAGGCAATACCGCCTTGCCACCGCTGGTCAGCCGAACCCCACCATGCCCGCGCTCGAACAACGCAAGGCCGAGCTCGTCCTCAAATCGACCGACGCGACGGCTGATCGTGGAGGTGTTAATCCCGAGAGACTTGGCGGCACGGGTGAAGTTTCCTGCCGCCGCCGAAGCCTCCAGATACATCAGATCACGGATCTCCATGTCGGACAGGCTTTGCAAGTTTTACTCTGCGCCTCCCATCTCTGTGTCGGCAGCCGGATCACGGTCGATCGGCGAAACGGATCGGACGACCAATCAAGTCGCTTACGCACGTGGCCATCACCGCGCCGTCAATCACGGCTGCCGATCGCGCTCTACGCGACTGCCCGCTCCACGGTCCTATCGTGATGAGAGCGTTCGCGTCCCTCTCCCGCGGAGCTAATCACGGCGCCACTCAAACACCCGGCTTCCCTGACGCACTGAAGCCGCTCGCGAGACACCTCGAGGTAGCCGGCGACGGCGATCGTTTTTCCGATCGGTCGCGGCGAGCCGAGACGGCGCAAAGGCCAGCGTGCGCGGCACAGAATCCGCTCCATCCGTGCGTCCGTCACGGTGACGATGTCGGTAAGGTGCCGCATCAAGCCGAACTCGATCATGCCGGCGAAGAGTTCGTAGGTCGCTCGCGCGATGCTGCCGGCCGTCTTCTCCTCTCGGCTGCAGAGATCGACGCCGAAGCGGCTGCTCTCCCAGATCGCGTCGGATGTCGGCGCGGCCTGTCCTTCCAAAAGCGCAGGGAACGTGTCGCGAAGCATGTTAGGGCCGGTCGTCGGCAAGAGCCGGACGCAGCCCTGAACACGACCGTCCGCGTTCCTCTGCAAAAGATAGGCGGGTCGACAGGCATCGAATTCGTCGACTTCCATGTCGCTGCTGACCTGAACGTCCCAGCCGAGTCGTTCCTTGAAGATCCGGTAACGAAGCCGATGCATTTCCGCGAGATCGTCGATGAACTCCGCGTAACTATCGGCGGTAATGAGTTGGATCATGTTCGCCTCCTGGCAGGATTGGTCCTGCGCGATTGGAGGCGATCATTGGCGCGGCCCGCATCCTGTGCAGTTGCACAGGGGGCAGGAACGGGAACTTATTCGGCGATGAATTTAGAAGCGGCCAACTTTGCCACAGCTTGGCAAATTGTTCTGACGCCAAATTTCGTTTTTGCATTGTCGAGATGAAACGCCGCCGTACGACGGGAAATGTTTAGCAGGCGTCCAATCTCCCATGCAGATTTGCCTTGTGCGGCCCATTCGAGGCACTCGAGTTCTCGCGGCGACAACGCGACACCATCAATGACCCGATTGATCGATAGCCTTCGGCGTGCGTGAGCATGAAAATACATGGCCATGAGCTGCAGGACGTGTCGATTTTGCTCGATGCAGCGCTGGAAAGTTGGGCGGCGTTCGTCTGCGGCGAACGTGACCGCCGCGACCGGACCGCGTGAGTCGTGGACGGGCACCGTGAACCCGCAGCGGATCCCGAACGCCGCCGCTTCGTCGAGCAGCGCGCATTGTGGCTTCGACAGACTTTTCGCCTCGAATTCGCGGCCCCACTCGAACGGTTCTGTGGTCTTCAGCGCGTCGACAATGACCGGGTCAACCCGCTCATAGTGTTCCCGCAGGTAATGATCGGTCCACTCCACCGGATAGTTCGAGATGAGTTCAGGCGCCTCGCCCTTTCTCGGCGGCATGGAAAGATATGCGAAGCAGCTCAGATCGAGGGCAGCGCCCGCATCGGCGAGAACTGTTCGGAGCCGTTCGGCGTCGCCGCCGGCGGCAAGACCATCGATAAACGCTTGGAACACTCGATGCATGTGGTTACCGCAGATTGACAGCACTCATCGCGCGCCCGGTGGCACGAAGCGATAATCCGTGTGGTTGCCTCCATCGAGATCCGGGGCGTTGCCAATTCGCTGTGAGGCATCACGCGGAGTACCCGGCGGACGGAGCGCGCCGCCGCTGCACGCCCGGGCTCGATGGCCGGCGAATGGGCGTACCTCGTCTCGGGTGCTGCCCAGGCCCGCACGGCCGCTCCGACCCCACCCATCGGACGATCCCAAATTCTAGCGATACGCCGACAAGTCGGAAAGGTCAGTCTCGTCTGCCTGCTTTCTCAATTCGGTCACGAAAGTGACATCCGACATCGCCGCGGCGAAAGCAGCAAATCGGACGAGCAATGGCAGCCCATCCTATTTCTACGCCGTGGCCCGCTACTGCCCGATGGGTCGCTTTTCAGCCTTCCTTCTTTTGCCAACGATCGCTTTCAATTGCTCGGAATATCGAGGAGAGCGACATGGCAGCGGGATTGGAGAAATCGACCAAGCGCACGATACGGCGGCATCAGTTGCGGGAAATGGTCCCACTCGCCGACAGCACGATCTACGAGATGGAACAGCGCGGCGAGTTCCCGCGACGCTTCGCGCTTTCGCCACGATGTGTCGTGTGGGATCTGAGCGAAGTCGAAGCATGGCTCGCGTCGCGGCGATCCGCGCCCATACCTCGTGCGCAACACCCCGATATCACGCAACGGCGCTCTCGGCCGGTGAAAGCGCCGGGTCGAGCTCCAAGAGCGGCATCGACGGTGGAATGAGAACAGGGGCATATTTCTGGCCCGCCACCCAAGCGTCGATGATGTTTGACCACTCCTGCATCATGTGCCGACGCTGCACTTCGTATTCTGCCTTATTGTAGACGCCGCGCGACGAACGGCCGTCCTCATGCGCCAGGCATTTCTCGATCCAGTCGCTGTTGAAGCCCAGTTCGTTCAGCAGCGTCGAGCCCGTTCTCCGCAAGTCGTGGACGGTGAATGGCTCAAGCGGAAGCCTTTCCTTCTTCGCCTGCTCCACCACCAGATACGTGACGCGATTGAAGGTCGCGCGAGACATCGGCGCATCGGCGTCGTAGCGCGAAGGCAACACGTACCTGGAGTTGCCGGCACAGGTCTTTAGGGCGATGAAAATGTCGAGCACCTGACGAGACAGATAGACGTTGTGTGCCTTCGAGCGCTTCATCCGCTCCTTCGGAATCGTCCACACGGCGTTCTCAAAATCGACCTCGTCCCAGACGGCGTCCTGCAGCTCGCTCTTGCGCACCATGGTCTGCAGGAAGAGGCGCATGCCGAGCCTAATGGTGGGCAGCGTCGCCACCTTCTCAAGCTGCTTTAGCATGATCCTGATCTCAGTTGGCGAAAGCGACCGGTCTTTCGGTACGAAGGTCGCGATCGAGGCCGGGCCTACGTCGTCAGCCGGGTTGGCGACCTTCTCGCCGTGCAGAATTGCGAAGCCGTAAATCTGTTTGACGATATCACGAACATGGATCGCGGTCGCCGGCGCGCCGCGCTCGACGATTGCCCCACAATGAGCTCGCAGGTCATCCGGCGTGATTTCCGTCAGAAGCCTGTTGCGCCACGCCGGCAGCAGTTCGCGTTCGAAGATCGCTCGGCGCATCGCCCGCGTGCTGTCCGCCATCGGCGCTGCGGCCAGCCATTTCTCACCAAATTCGCCGAAGCTCTTAGCTTCCAGGAGGCGGCGCTTTTCCCGCTGCTTTTGGATCGCCGGCGATCGCCCCTCGGCGATTGCCCGCTTGGCGTCGATGCACAGCTCACGCGCTCGCGCGAGAGATAGCCCGGCTGGACCATACTTCCCGAACGTGACGGTCTCGCGCCGTCCGTTCATGCGGTAGTCGAGCTGAAAAGAAAGAGTCCCGGACGGCCGTACGAGCACATACATGCCGTCCCGGTCCGTCACCTTATAATTTTTCTCTTTTGGTTTCAGGTGCTTAAGAGCTGTATCGGTCAACATCGGGACTGCCTCCTCGAAAAAAGACCGTCAGGCCATTTTCGGGCGTCCTCGTGACAAAATCTCTTTTTCTTACAGTCTGTTAAGTCGAAAAAAAGACCGTCAGAGGCCACTCAGACCCTGACGGTATCGGACGAAGTCGGATTTCGCAATGGAGAAGCGGACCGTCAGGGAGTCCGTCAGCGGCGATCTCTGCCGGCCGATAGTCCCCGAACGTCTTGGGATTTTTTTATTTTGTTTATCAGTGTGTTACGGATGTTTATGGGACGCTATGGGATACCCCAGGAAGGGTGAAAATCATTCCCACTCGATCGTGCCGGGCGGTTTTGAGGTCACGTCGTAGACGACGCGGTTGATGCCGCGCACCTCGTTGATGATGCGCGTCGCGGTGCGGCCGAGCACCTCGTGCGGGAAGGGGTAATAGTCCGCGGTCATCCCGTCGGTTGAGGTGACGGCCCGAAGCGCGCAGACATTGTCGTAGGAGCGCGCGTCGCCCATCACCCCGACGGTCTTCACGGGTAACAGCACGGCGAAGGCCTGCCAGATTTCGTTGTAGAGCCCGGCCTTGCGAATCTCGTCGAGGAAAATGGCGTCAGCGCGTTGTAATATCTCGACTCTCTCCGGCGTCACCTCGCCGGGGATGCGGATCGCGAGGCCCGGGCCCGGAAACGGGTGGCGGTCGACGAAATGCTCCGGCAGGCCCAATTCGCGGCCGAGCTCGCGCACCTCGTCCTTGAACAGCTCGCGCAACGGTTCGATCAGTTTGAACGACATGCCAGGTTTGAGGCCGCCGACGTTATGGTGCGTCTTGATCGTCGCGCTCGGCCCACCCTTCGCGCTGACGCTTTCGATGACGTCCGGGTACAGCGTCCCCTGCACCAGGAACTCCGCCCCCTGCCCGGCATCGCGCGCGGCGTCCTCGAACACGTCGATGAACG
>DASQGX010000194.1:0-6534 GCA_035632395.1 Allostellaceae bacterium | reverse complement strand
GCCGCCTCGGCGACGCGCTCGGCCTCGAGCGCGGCTTCGCGGTCGGCCATCGGGATCCGGTAATAGTCGGGATGAATTTCGTTGAAGGCGAGGAAACCGTGGCGGTTGCCGCCATACTCTACGAACGCCGCCTGCAGCGACGGCTCAACGCGCGTCACCTTGGCGAGGTAGATATTTCCCTTGATCTGCTTCTTAGTCGAGGTTTCGTAGTCGAATTCGACGAGCCGATTGCCGTCGAGCACTACGACCCGGGTTTCTTCCGGGTGCGCGGCATCGATGAGCATGCGTTTGGTCATGGAATACTCCGAGGTGCGCCCGCGCGCCCGCGCGAAGATCGGGCGGCGGCGTCAACCTGATGGCTGCGAAGCTGGCGGCACAACCCGTTCGATCTTCGAGCCGGGCTGGAGCGAGATTCATTTCGAGGCTCTCTGGCTGCCGCGGGCCGGCCAGTGGCCGGCGCAGGCTTCTAGGTTTGATCAAACCGCGTGGTCCTTTGGCGTCCCGGCGGGGCGCGTCGCCGCATCCCGAACCGCCGCGTCGCCCTTTTCGGCCTGGGGCCGGAAGCGGACTGCAGTATTTCGCACCAGCAGAATATCAGGCGGCACCGTGCCGCGGCAACCGCCTCGTGCGCCTGAATGCTGCGGAAATCCGCGTTCCGCGGCGGCCATGCCGCTTTTGGTCTTGGAAAGCCGGCTCGATCGGGCCATAAAACCGGCGTGAAATCGCGCGTCGACCGCATGGATCGCGGACGCCGATTGGCGGCAATGGCGCCGGGACGATGACCAAACTCTTCAAGATTCTGTTCGTTCTGGTGCTGTTCGGCGGCATCGTCGGTGTCGGCGTGGCCGGTTTGGCCGTATGGTACTTTGGCCGCGACCTGCCCGATTACCAGCAGCTCGCGAATTATCAGCCGCCGGTCGTGACACGCGTCTATGCCGGCGACGGCCGGTTGCTGGCCGAATACGCCACCGAAAAGCGCGTTTTCGTGCCCGTGGGCGCGATGCCGCCGCTGGTGATCCACGCCTTCCTGGCGGCCGAGGATCACAATTTCTATTCGCATCCCGGCGTCGATCCGCTGTCGATGGTGCGCGCCGCGATCACCGATCTCTTCCGGCTGGCCGAGCATCGCCGGCCGGCCGGCGCGTCGACCATTACGCAGCAGGTGGCGAAAAATTTCCTGCTGAACAACGAGCTCTCGCTGAAACGCAAGATCCGCGAGGCGCTCATCGCCATCCGTATGGAACAGGTGATGAGCAAAGACCGCATCTTGGAGCTTTACCTCAACGGTATCTATCTCGGCGGCGGCACTTATGGCGTCGCGGCCGCTGCCCTGAACTATTTCAACAAGCCGCTCGACCAATTGAGCGTCCAGGAGGCGGCATTCCTTGCCGCCTTGCCCAAGGCGCCGAACAATTATGATCCGCGGCGTCACCCCGAGGCGGCCAAGGACCGCCGTGATTGGGTAATCGACCGAATGGCGGATGCCGGATTCATCACCGCACAACAGGCACAGGCGGCCAAGGCCGAGCCGATCGAGCTGCATCAGCGCGATGCAACTGAAATGGCGCACGCCGACTACTTCAATGAGGAAGTGCGCCGCGAGCTGATCGATCGCTATGGCGAGCGCAAAGTGTACGAGGGTGGCCTGCTGGTGCGGACGAGCCTCGACCCGACGCTCCAGACGGCTGCCGACAAGGCCCTGCGCGAAGCACTTGAGGCCTATGACCGCCGTCATGGCTGGCGCGGGCCGGTGACGCACATGGCATTCGACGGCGATTGGCAGTCACGCCTTGCCACAGTGCCCGTGCCGGCCGGCGCCGCCGACGTTGGCTGGTCGCTGGCGATCGTGCTGTCGACAGCCGGCGACACTGCAACCATCGGCTTTGCAAACGGGAGTGAGGCGCAAATTCCCTACGGCGAGTTGCGCTGGGCGCGGAAATACATCAACGACGACGCGGTGGGGCCGGTGCCGGCAACCGCCGCCGCCGCGGTATCGGCGGGCGACGTCGTCCTGGTGCAGAAGCTGGATGCGGCGGGCAAGACCTACGGCCTGCGCCAGATTCCGGCGGTGTCGGGCGCGCTGGTGGCAATGGATCCGCATACCGGGCGCGTGCTGGCGATGAGCGGCGGGTTCAGTTTCGCAATGAGCCAGTTCGATCGCGCGACTCAGGCGAAGCGGCAGACCGGCTCGGCGATCAAGCCGTTCATTTATCTGGCAGCGCTCGATCACGGCTTCACGCCGTCGACGCTGGTGCTGGACGCGCCGTTTGTTGTCGATCAGGGGCCGGGTCTGCCGAAGTGGAATCCCACCAACTACGAGCACAAGTTCTATGGTCCGGTGCCGCTGTTCTTCGCGCTGCAGGAATCTCTGAACCTGGTGACGGCACGGGTCGGAACGACGGTCGGCCTGCCGATCATCCAGGACTATCTGGTCAAGCGCTTCGGCATCCTGGATCAAATGTCGCTCGAGGATTCGTACATTCTGGGCGCGGGCGTGACCACGCCGCTACGCCTGACCACGGCCTACGCGATGCTGGTGAACGGCGGCAAACAGATCCATCCGACCTTCATCGACCGCGTGCAGGATCGCAACGGCAAGACCATTTACCGCGCCGACGACCGGCCGTGTGACGGCTGCAACAACGTGGCGTGGACTGGCCAGCCGCCGCCCGAACTGCCGGATACGCGGGCGCAGATTGCCGATCCGCGCAGCTGTTATCAGGACGTCTCAATGCTTGAAGACGTGGTGCAGCACGGCACGGGCCGGATCGTGTCTTCGGTCGGCAAGCCGTTGGCGGGGAAGACCGGCACGACCAATGAATCCGAGGACACTTGGTTCGTCGGCTTCTCGCCCGACTTGGCGGCTGGCGTCTATGTTGGCTTCGATCAGCCGCGGAGCCTCGGTAAGCACGAAGTCGGCGCGACCGTTGCGGCGCCGGCGTTCGGGGATTTCATGGCTGCCGCGCTTAAGGGCAAGCCGGCCATTCCTTTCCGTATCCCGCCCGGCATCGAACTGGTACGGATCGACGCGCACACAGGGCGGTTGCCGGCAAGCGGCGACCGCAACGTGATCTGGGGTGCATTCAAGCCCGGTACCGAGCCGACCAATGAGCCCAGCCAAGTGGTGAGCGGCAACGGCATCACCCTCGGCATCGGCGATTTCGCACCGAACGGCGGTGCAGCCAGCGATCAGGCCGGCGGCGGAGCCGCACAGCCCGGCCCCCGCAGCGGCACTGGTGGATTATATTGAAACGCCATTCTGTCTGTCATTCGAGGTTGACCAATGCGTGCTGAGATCGAAGCGATTGCCGAGGAAATTCGCCGTGCCTTGGCGTTGCTGCGGAGGCATCTTTGACTGGGATAAATCCAACGGGCGTCTGGCCGAGCTGAACCGTGCCGTCGAGGCACCGGATTTCTGGAACGATTCTGATCGCGCACAGCAATTGATGCGCGAGCGCACGCGGCTTGAAAAAGGCGTCGGCGGTTATCGCCGCATCGAGCAGGAGCTGACCGACACGCTCGCGCTTGCCGAGATGGCCGAGGCCGAAGGTGATCAGGCCATGCTCGACGAGGCGCAAAAGACCCTCGCCAAGCTGCGCGACGACGTCCAAGCCCGCGAGCTCGACAGCCTGTTGTCGGGCGAAGCCGACGGCAACGACGCTTACCTCGAAGTCCATGCCGGCGCGGGGGGCACTGAGGCCCAGGATTGGGCGGAAATGCTTCTCCGCATGTACATCCGCTGGGCTGAGCAGCACGACTACAAGGTCGAATGGATCGAAGAAAGCGCTGGCGAGGGCGCCGGCGTCAAATCGGCGACCGTGCGGGTCATCGGCGAGAACGCCTATGGCTGGCTCAAGACCGAAAGCGGCGTCCATCGCTTGGTGCGCATCTCGCCATTCGATGCGAACGCCCGGCGGCAGACCAGCTTCGCTTCGGTCTGGGTCTATCCGGTGGTCGACGACAAGATCAACGTCGAGGTGCAGGACAAATTCTTGCGCGTCGACACCTACCGCTCATCGGGTGCGGGCGGTCAGCACGTCAACAAAACCGACAGCGCGGTGCGCATGACGTACACGCTGCCGGGCCAGGAGCCCGTGGTCGTAGCGTGCCAAAGCGAACGCTCGCAGCATCAGAACCGCGCCAAAGCGATGGCGATGCTCAAGGCCCGGCTATACGAGAACGAGCTGCAAAAGCGCGAGGCGCAGGCGGCGGCAATGAACGCGACCAAGACCGACATCGGCTGGGGCCACCAGATCCGCTCTTATGTCTTGCAGCCCTACCAGATGGTGAAAGATCTGCGGACAGGCGTCGAAACCGGCAATACCGGCGCCGTGCTCGATGGCGATCTCGATCGTTTCCTTAAAGCGTCGCTCGCGGCACGCATCAAGGGCGCCGACGCTGCCGCCAATGTGCCGCCCGCGTCCTAGGGTTTGGTAATAAGTAATTGAAACCGCTCGTGGATTCGGTCGTGCCGGATACAACCTCCGGCTGTCTTAAAACTGAGACAGATTAACCACGAATGAGTCATGGAATCCAATAAGTTAACCACGACTCCTGCTACCAAATTTAATAATGGTGTGATAAATTATCCCTTAATCAGGGATATTCACCAAAAGTCATCCAGTGCCTGCCGTCATAACCAAATTCGTCGCCAGCGCCCGAGTGGGCGCCATGGCCTTGCCGAACTCGTCGCGGACGTTGCCGCGCGGGGCTCAGATCATCGGGAAGCCGAACCCGAGGAGAGCGAAGCCGGCGACCATCAAATCACCGCCCCAGCGCTCGAGCTGGGTCTGGCGGACCGGGAACCTCGCTGCCGCGAGCGCCGCAATTGCGCCAAGCGCAATGGCAATGATGCCGAGGATCAGAAACACGGTCGCCTCCGTCTGCGAATTCAGTCGCTCTGTTATCCCGCAAGGCGGTAAAGATTCAGTTGCGCCGTTGTTTGGCGCGCTGGTCCTCCATCACCGCATGAACTCCTGAATCGAGTGCAGCGAGCGCAACATGCGGACCAATAGAGACAATTTGACGCGAATTGTATTGGCGGCTGCCGGTTTGGCCTCGGTGCCGGGCGTGGCCGACGCGCACGTCAAATGGTTCTCGCACTACTCGGTGCCGCAGCAGCCGTTGCCGCTGCATCAGGTCTTCAATCCGATCTTCTGGCAGTACACCGCCACCGCCGCAGTGCTCCTGTGGGTGCTCGGATATTTCGAGCGCAAGCAGCTCGGCGTTGCGATCCTGCGTTCGTTCGACCGGATGGGAGCCGGTCTCAAGCCGCGCATCGAAGCGCTCTATCGCGGCGGCGGCGCATGTTTTTTCGTCGCGCTCTGGGTGTTGGGCAATATCATCATGACGCCCGAGCTCAAGACCGATTGGAAATTCATCCCGTGGCTGCAGCTCGCCATCGCCATCGGCATGTTCTGGCGGCGGACATTGCCGTTGTCGGCGCTGGGCATCGCCTTCCTCTATGCCTACGGCGTCTACGTCTACGGCATCTTCCACATGCTCGATTATCCGATCTTCCTGGGTGTCGCCGCGTATCTCGCATTGGTCGCGCTCGATTTGGACTTTTTCGGTTTGCGGCCGCTTGATGTTGCTCGCTGGGCGGCGGCGCTTACGCTCATGTGGGCGGCGATGGAGAAATGGGCGTATCCCGACTGGACCTATCCGGTGCTTGCGACGCATCCCGAAATCAGCATGGATCTCAATGCGCGCTTCTACATGATCACCGCGGGCGTGCTCGAGTTCAGCTTGGCGTTCGCGTTGCTGTGTTCGCCCCTGATCCGGCGGCTGGCTTCGCTGGTCCTGACTATGATGTTCATCAGCGCCGTGTTCGATTTCGGCAAGATCGATGCGATCGGTCATTCAATGATAATCGTCATTCTGCTCGGCATCCTGGTCGACGAGAAACCCGATCGGCAGCATCCGGCGCTGCTGGCGCCGGTCGCATATTGCGGTGCGCTGGCTGCGTATCTGGCCGGCTATTGGGGATTGCACGCGGTGCTTTATGGGACGGTGATTTGGTGATTTGCCGTCGACGGGTGGTGGAATAACAGTAAGCCCCGGAACCGTTATCCCTACATACGTAGCGTTTTTCGGGAATCCCCATGCTGGACCGGCGTTGGCGCGGCGTCAGGGCGAAGGGCCCGATCGCGGCGCTGACCGCGCCCGGTATGGGACGGGTGCGGCCTTGGCGCGACTTGGCGTTTGGTCTGCGGGTCTGGTGGCGCGCCTGGTTGCTCGGTCTTCACCGGCGTCATCTGCGGAGCAACGAAGTCGTGCTAACCGCACTCGGCGTCATCATCGGCGCCGCTGTCAGCATCGGTGTGGTTGTTCTCCGACAATTTCTGCAGTGGTTTCATCAGGCGACGTTTCAGCTTTCGCCCGATCACCTCTTGAGCGAAGGGGTTGGTCTGGCGTGGTGGCGTGTTCTGGTTGTGCCGTGCGTGGGCGGGCTGGTGGTGGGGGTTGCGACGTTGATCATTCGGCGGTTTCGGCCGCGCGAGGTGGTGGACGCGATCGAGGCGAACGCGCTTT
>DASQGX010000193.1:0-3056 GCA_035632395.1 Allostellaceae bacterium | reverse complement strand
GCGCGGCCGGGAAAGCGCGCCGCGGCGCCAAGCTGCTCTTCGATGCGGATGAGCTGGTTGTATTTGGCGAGCCGGTCGGAGCGCGCCAGCGATCCGGTCTTGATCTGACCGCAATTGGTGCCGACCGCGAGATCGGCGATGGTTGCGTCCTCGGTCTCACCCGAACGGTGCGACATCACCTGGGCGTAATTGGCGCGGCGCGCCAGAGCCATGGTCTCGAGCGTCTCGCTGAGCGAGCCGATCTGGTTGACCTTGATTAGGATGGCATTGCCGACGCGCTTCTCGATGCCTTCGGCCAGGCGCTTCGGATTGGTGACGAAGATGTCGTCGCCGACGAGCTGGATCTTCTTGCCGAGCGCCGCGGTGAGCGCCTGCCAGCCGGCCCAGTCGTCTTCGGCCATGCCGTCCTCGATCGAAACGATGGGATAGCGCGCGACCAGGCCTTCGTAGAACTTCACCATCGCGCCGGCGTCGAGCGTCTTGCCTTCCATCTTGTACTTGCCGTCCTTGCAGAACTCGCTCGAGGCCGGATCGAGCGCCAGCGCCACCTGCTCGCCCGGCTTGTAGCCGGCGGCTTCGATGGCGCGGACGATGAAGCCCAGCGCCTCGTCGGCCGATTGCAGGTTGGGCGCGAAGCCGCCTTCGTCGCCGACGTTGGTGTTGTGGCCCTTATCCTTGAGCGCCTTCTTCAGCGCCTGAAAGACCTCGGCGCCGTAGCGGACGGCTTCGGCGATGGATGGCGCGCCGACCGGCACGATCATGAATTCCTGGATGTCGATCGGATTGTCAGCGTGCACGCCGCCGTTGAGCACGTTCATCATCGGCACCGGCAGCACGTTCGCCTCGACGCCGCCGATATAGCGGTAGAGCGGCTGGCCGAGCTCGGCCGCCGCCGCCTTGGCACAGGCCAGGCTGACACCGAGGATGGCATTGGCGCCAAGCCGCGCCTTGTTGGGCGTGCCGTCGAGATCGATCAGCGCGCGATCGAGGCCGGCCTGGTCGGTGGCGTCACGGCCGGAGATCGCGTCGAAGATCTCGCCGTTGACCGCGTCGACCGCCTTGCGCACGCCCTTGCCGCCATAGCGTTTCTTGTCGCCGTCGCGCAGCTCGACTGCTTCGTGTGTGCCGGTCGAGGCGCCCGAAGGCACGGCGGCGCGGCCGCGCGCGCCGCTTTCGAGGATGACATCGACTTCAACAGTGGGATTGCCGCGGCTGTCGAGGATTTCGCGCGCGGTGATATCGGTGATGGCGGTCATGCGCTTCCGTTGGTTTTCTTGGCGATCTTGTCGAATTCAATGAGGCGCTGGAGCAACGCCGGCATGTCTTTGAGGTGAACCATGTTGGGCCCGTCTGACGGCGCATGGTCAGGGTCCTGGTGCGTTTCCATGAACACCGCGGCGACGCCGACGGCAACCGCGGCGCGCGCGAGCATGGGAACATATTGGCGTTCGCCGCCGCTCTTGTCGCCCTGCCCGCCGGGCTGCTGCACCGAATGGGTCGCGTCGAACACCACCGGATAACCGGTCTGGGCCATGATCGGCAGCGCGCGCATGTCGGAGATCAACGTGTTGTAACCGAACGACACGCCGCGCTCGCACAGCAGGATGTTGTCGTTGCCGGCTTTTGAAATCTTGGCGGCGACGTTCTTCATGTCGCCGGGCGCGAGGAACTGACCCTTCTTGACGTTGATTGCGCGCTTGGTTTTGGCAGCGGCGACCAGCAGATCGGTCTGGCGGCACAGGAAGGCCGGGATTTGCAAGACGTCAACCGCGTCCGCGACGATCGCGCATTGCTGAGGCGCGTGGACGTCGGTCAGCACCGGACAGCCATATTTCTCGCGCACCTCGGCCAGGATCGGCAGCGAGGCTTCGAGGCCCATGCCGCGTGGGCTTTCGCCCGAGGTGCGGTTCGCCTTGTCGAACGAGGTCTTGTAGATCAGGCCGATGCCGAGCTTACCGGTGAGCTCGACCAGCGCGTGGCTCATTTCCATCGCGTGCGCGCGGCTTTCGAGCACACACGGACCGGCGATCACCGCCAGCGGCCGGTCGTTGCCGAGCGTGATGTTCCCGATATGGACGTGCCGCGGCGCGGTCATGGGCGACACTTATATAGCAGCCGCCTAAACGAGGCGAGACTGCTCCACCGCCGCCTTGATGAACGAGGTGAAGAGCGGGTGCGGATCGAAGGGCTTGGATTTGAGCTCGGGGTGGAACTGCACGCCGATGAACCACGGATGGTCGGGGAATTCGATGATCTCGGGCAGCTCGCCGTCGGGCGACATGCCGGAAAAGCGCATGCCGGTTTTTTCCAGCTTCGGTTTGTAGTTGATATTGACCTCGTAGCGGTGGCGGTGGCGTTCGCTGATTTCGGTCTTGCCGTAGAGCTCAGCGACGCGCGAGCCAGGCACGAGCTTCGCCGGATAGGCGCCGAGGCGCATGGTGCCGCCGAGATCGCCGTTGGCCTTGCGCTTTTCGAGTTGATTGCCCTTCATCCATTCGGTCATCAGGCCAATGACCGGATCGGCACAGGGACCGAACTCGGTCGAGCCGGCGCCGTTGAGGCCGGCCAAGTGCCGCGCCGCCTCGATCACCGCCATCTGCATGCCGAAGCAGATGCCGAAATACGGCACTTTCCGTTCCCGGGCGAAGCGCGCCGCTTCGATTTTGCCTTCGCTGCCGCGTTCGCCGAAGCCGCCGGGAACCAGGATTCCGTGCACGCCTTCGAGATGGCTGACCGCGTCTTCAGTCTCGAAGATCTCGCTGTCGAGCCAGTTGAGCTTGACGCCAACATTGTTGGCGATGCCGCCATGCGTGAGCGCCTCGGCGAGCGACTTATAGCTGTCGGGCAGATGGGTGTACTTGCCGACGACGGCGATCGTGACCGCGCCTTCGGGCTTGCGGATGCGGCCGACGATTTCGGTCCAGCGCGTCAGATCAGGCTCGCGCACCTCGAGGCCGAAATGGCGGCAGACTTCGCGGTCGAGGCCCTGCTTGTGATAAGCCGTCGGCACGTCGTAAATCGTGTCGACGTCGAGCGCCGGAATGACGCGTTCCTCG
>DASQGX010000192.1:0-13720 GCA_035632395.1 Allostellaceae bacterium | reverse complement strand
GCCGCGCAACCAGACTGAGTTCACCGAGCGCGGCAAGCGGACGATCTACGAGCGCCTCGTTGAGGCCGAGTTCTTGGAGCGGTTCCTCGACAAGCGCTACACCGGAACCAAGCGGTTCGGCATCGAGGGCGCCGAAGCGCTGATTCCCGCACTCGAGCAGATTCTGAAGCGCGGCGGCCAGCTTGGCATGAAAGAGCTGGTCATTGGCATGCCGCATCGCGGCCGGCTCAACGTGCTGACCAACATGATGGGCAAGCCCTACGCTGCCTTGTTCTCGGAATTCCAGGGCAATTCGGCCAATCCCGAGGACGTGCAAGGCTCGGGCGACGTCAAATACCATCTTGGTACGTCGTCGGACCGCGAGTTCGACGGCAATGTCGTACACCTGTCGCTGACCGCCAATCCGTCGCATCTCGAGGCGGTCAATCCGGTGACGCTCGGCAAGGTCCGCGCCAAGCAGCGCCAGCGCACCGATCAATCGCGCGATGAAGTCGTCGGCTTGCTGATGCACGGCGATGCCGCCTTCGCCGGCCAGGGGCTGGTCGCCGAGACGCTCGAGCTCAGCGAGCTCAAGGGCTATCGCACCGGCGGCACGATCCATGTCATCGTCAACAACCAGATCGGCTTCACCACCAGCCCGGCCCAGGCGCGTTCCGGCCCTTATCCGTCGGACGTCGCCAAGACGATCCAGGCGCCGATCTTCCACGTCAACGGCGACGATCCCGAAGCGGTGGTGCACGTCGCGCGCATCGCCACCGAATTCCGCCACCGCTTCAAGAAGGACGTGGTGGTCGACATGTTCTGCTATCGCCGGCACGGCCATAACGAGACCGACGAGCCGGCGTTCACGCAGCCGCTGATGTATCGCACGATCGCGGCGCATCCGACGACGCGCGAGATCTATCGCCAGCGGCTGATCGACGAGGGACTGCTAAGCGCCACCGACGCCGAGGCGATCGAACGCGCTTTCCTGGCGCGGCTCGAAGGCGAATTCGAGGCGGCCAAGAGCTACCGGCCGAACAAGGCTGATTGGCTCGAAGGCGAGTGGAAAGGCTTTACAACCGCCAGCAGCGACGACCGTCGCGGCACGACCGCAGTCGATCTCGCGCTGCTAAAGGACGTCGGTGGCGCTCTGACGCGCGTGCCGCAGGGCTTCAACCTCAATCGCAAGATCGCCCGCCAGCTCGACGCCAAGCGCGAGACGATCGACAAGGGCGAAGGCATCGATTGGGCTACCGCTGAGGCGCTAGCGTTCGGCACGCTCTTGGCCGAAGGCAGCTGCGTTCGCCTGTCAGGGCAGGATTCCGGCCGCGGCACCTTCTCTCAGCGCCACGCCGTGTTCTTCGACCAAGAGACTGAGGAGCGCTACGTTCCGCTCAACCACATCCGCGACGGCCAGGCGCAGTTCGAGGTCATCGACAGCCCGCTGTCCGAAGCGGCGGTGCTCGGATTCGAATACGGCTACAGCCTGGCCGATCCGCGGTCGCTAGTCCTCTGGGAGGCGCAGTTCGGCGATTTCGCCAACGGCGCCCAAGTCATCATCGACCAGTTCATCGCCTCGGGCGAAGCCAAGTGGCTGCGGATGTCCGGCGTCGTGCTGTTGCTGCCACACGGCTACGAAGGGCAGGGGCCGGAACATTCGTCGGGCCGGCTCGAGCGCTTCCTGCAGCTTTGCGGCGAAGACAATATCCAGGTGTGCAACCTGACCACCGCGGCGAATTACTTCCACGTGCTGCGCCGCCAGGTGCGGCGCAACTTCCGCAAGCCGCTCATCGTGATGACGCCCAAGTCGCTGCTGCGCAAGCCCGAGGTTGCCGCCAAGCTCGCGGACATGGGACCGCGCACGTCGTTCCATCGGGTCTTCGGCGAAACCGACAAGCTCGCCGCCGACGCCCAGGTACGGCGCGTCCTGTTGTGCAGCGGCAAGGTCTATTTCGACCTGCTGCACGCGCGGCGCGAACGCAAGATCGACGACGTCGCCATCCTGCGGATGGAGCAGCTTTATCCCTTCCCAGCCAAGCCGCTGGCCGAGGAGGCGGCGCGCTATCGCAACGCCGAATTCGTCTGGGTCCAGGAAGAGCCCGAGAACATGGGCGCCTGGAGCTTTATCGACCGGCGCCTCGAAAAAACGCTAAGCTCGCTCGACATCAAGGCGAAGCGTGCGCGCTACGTCGGCCGTCCCGAGGCGGCTGCTACTGCCACCGGCCTGCTGAAGCGCCACACGACGGAACAGGCGCGGCTGGTGGACGAAGCGCTCGCGCCCTGACCGCAGGAGAGTCATGGCGACCGATATCATCGTCCCGCCGCTCGGCGAATCCGTCACCGAAGCCACGGTAGCGCGCTGGCTCAAGCAGCCGGGCGATGCGGTCGCGGTCGACGATCCGTTGGTCGAGCTCGAAACAGACAAGGTGACGCTCGAAGTCAACGCGCCAGCCGCCGGCACGTTGGCCGAAGTGCTGGTGCCGAAGGATGGCAACGTCGCGGTCGGCGGCGTGCTCGGCCGTATTGCCGAAGGCAACGGCAAGGCGAAGCCCGCCGCCAAGGCCGAGAGCAAATCGGCGCCTGCCGCCGCGCCGCCGCCGAAGGCCATGGTCGCAAAACCGTTAGTATCGGCGTCCACCTCAGCTCCTGCGGTCGCTGCACCTTCCGATGTGGTCAAGCGTTCGGGGCCGGCGGTGCGCCGGCTGGTCGAAGAAAACAAGGTCGAACCGGCACGGATTCCGCCATCGGGCCGCGACGGCCGTCTGACCAAAGGCGACGTGCTGGCCGCGCTCGACAAAGGCGCGCCCGCACCCGCGCCGGCAACAGTTCCCGCGGTTCCGCGTGAAATCGGTCCGCGCGAAGAGCGCGTGCACATGACGCGGCTACGCCGGCGCATCGCCGAGCGGCTCAAGGAAGCGCAGAACACCGCTGCTATGCTGACCACCTTCAACGAGGCGGACATGAGCGCGGTGATGGCCTTGCGCGAGCGCTACCGCGACAGCTTCGAGAAAAAGCACGGCGTCCGTCTCGGCTTCATGTCGTTCTTCGTCAAGGCGTGCATCGTCGCGCTCAAGGAGATTCCGGCGGCCAACGGCGAGATCGACGGCGACGACATCATCTACAAAAACCACTACGACGTCGGCGTCGCCGTCGGCACCGAGCAGGGGTTGGTCGTGCCGGTGGTACGCGACGCCGATCGCCTTGACTTCGCCGACATCGAGAAGCAGGTCGGCGACCTCGGCCGGCGCGCGCGCGAAGGCAAGCTGAAGCTCGAGGAATTGTCGGGCGGCACATTCACCATCACCAACGGCGGCGTCTATGGCTCGCTGATGTCGACTCCAATTCTCAATCCACCGCAATCCGCCATCCTCGGCATGCACAAGATCCAGCAGCGGCCGGTCGTCGCCGGCGGCCAGATCGTCGCACGGCCGATGATGTATCTGGCGCTGAGCTACGACCACCGGCTGGTCGACGGTCGCGAAGCCGTCACCTTCCTGGTGCGCGTCAAGGAGTGCATCGAAGACCCCGAACGTCTGCTGTTCGGCGTCTAATCGATGGCGGATAACTTCGACGTCATCGTTATCGGCGCGGGGCCCGGCGGTTACGTCGCCGCGATCCGCGCTGCGCAGCTTGGCATGAGCGTCGCTTGCATCGACAAGCGCGACGCGCCCGGCGGTACCTGCCTCAATATCGGCTGCATCCCATCCAAGGCGCTGCTGCAATCATCCGAGCGCTTCGCCGCTGCCCAGCACGAGCTGGCGGCACACGGCGTTCAGGTCGCGGGCGTTACGCTCGATCTCAAAGTGATGCTGGCGCGCAAGGACAAGGTGGTCGCCGACAACACGCGTGGCGTCGAATTCCTCTTCCGTAAGAACAAGGTCGAATACGTCAAAGGCGCGGCACGGCTCGCGGCGCGCGACCGCGTCTCGGTCGCGCTCAACGGCGGTGGGGAGCGCGAGCTCGGCGCCAAGAAGGCGATCATTCTGGCGACCGGCTCCGACAGCGCCAATCTGCCGGGCATCGTCGTCGACGAGCAGCGCATCGTCACCTCGACCGGCGCGCTAACGCTCGCTTCGGTGCCGAAACACATGGTGGTGATCGGCGGCGGTTATATCGGCTTGGAGATGGGCTCAGTGTGGCGGCGGCTCGGCGCCGAGGTCACCGTGGTCGAATTCCTCGATCGCGTCACGCCTGGCATGGACGGCGAACTGTCGGCGGCTTTGCAGCGCAGCCTCGAGCGGCAAGGCTTCAAGTTCCGTCTCGGCACCAAGGTGGTCGAAGCCAAGGCCGGCAAGGATGGCGGCGCGCTGGCGCTCGAGCCCGCCAAGGGCGGTGCGCGCGAGAGCCTCAAGGCCGACATCATGCTGGTTGCGGTCGGCCGCATGCCACATACCGACGGTTTCGGTCTCAAGGAAGCCGGCGTGGTGCTGGATGACAAAGGCCGCATCAAGGTCGATGCGCGATTTGCCACCAATATTCGCGGCATCTACGCCATCGGCGACGCCATTACCGGCGCGATGCTGGCGCACAAGGCGTCGGAAGAGGGCGTGGTGCTGGCCGAGATGCTCGCCGGCGGCCGGCCGTCGCTCGATTACGACGCGATTCCCGCGGTGATCTACACTTGGCCCGAGGTCGCCTCGGTCGGCCGCACCGAAGAGCAGCTCAAGCAGGCGGGGATCGTCTATAAGACCGGCAAGTTCCCGTTCTCGGCCAATGCGCGCGCCCGCGCCAACGGCTTCACCGAAGGCTTCGCCAAGATCCTTGCCGACGCCAAGACAGATCGCGTGCTCGGCGTTCACATCATCGGTCCCGACGCCGGTACGATGATCGGCGAGGCGGCGCTGGCGATGGAGTTCGCCGCGTCGGCCGAGGACATTGCGCGTACCGTCCACGCCCATCCGACGCTCGAAGAGGCGGTCAAGGAAGCGGCGCTCGCGGTCGATGGCCACGCCATCCATATTTGACGCGCCTCTGCCGGCGCCGGGTCCGTCACCGCAGGCGCTGATTGCCATTCTGACCGCGACCTCGATCCTTGGGATGCTCGGCAGCTCGAGTTTCGCTGCGCTGCTGCCCGAGTTCGAGACGCTGTGGCGTATCTCGAACACCGAAGCCGGTTGGATCAGTGCGTTGTTCTTCGCCGGCTATGTTGCCGCCGTGCCATTGCTGGTCGGCTCGACCGATCATGTCGATCCACGCCGCATCTATCTCGGCTCGCTGGTCTTGGGCGGCGCTGCGTCGGTGGCCTACGCGCTGCTGGCGCACGGTTTCTGGTCGGCGGCGATCATCCGCAGCTTCGCTGGCATGGGGCTTGCCGGCACCTATATGCCAGGTCTCAAGCTGCTGACCGACCGCTACAACGGCCCGCGCCAGGGCCGCTATATCGCCTATTACACCGCCGGGTTCAGCTTCGGGACGGCGTTCTCGTTCGCTTTCACTGGCGAAGTCACCGATTGGCTCGGCTGGCAGGCGGCGTTCCTGGGTGCGGCAGTCGGTTCGCTGGCCGCCTTTGCGTTGATCTGGATGTTGGTGCCGCCGGCGCCGCCAGTACGAACAGGAATTCCAGCGCTGCGCCGGCTCGCTTTCCGGCCCGTGTTCAAGAACCGCGCCGCGATGGCGTTCGTCCTCGGTTATGCCGGCCACACTTTCGAGCTGTTCGCGCTGCGCGGCTGGCTCAACGCCTATCTCATCTATGCCGATCGTGTACGCGGCGGCAGCGGCGACATTTCGAACGCGAGCTGGCTATCGACTTTGACCGTGCTGGTCGGCACGGTGTCGAGCATCTACGGCGCCGAGGTCGCGGCACGCGCCGACCGGCGGCGCATCATTGGCCGCGTCATGATCCTCTCCGTCCTCGCTTCGATCGCCGCCGGCTTCAGCAGCGGCCTGCCAGTGTGGACTGTGACCGCGCTGTGCTGCGTCTACTCGATGCTGATCATGGCGGATTCGGCGGCGCTCACCGGCGGTGCTGTCGTCAGCGCCGTTGCCGGCCAGCGTGGCGCGACGCTGGCGGTCCATTCGGTCTTGGGCTTCAGCGGCGGCGTAGTCGGGCCGCTGGCGGTCGGCTTGGTGCTCGATCTCGCCGGCGGCGGCAACAGCTATTTCGCCTGGGGCCTGGCGTTCATCACCATGGGCGCGGGCTCGCTCGCCGCGCTATTCGCGATCCGCGGTCTCTAATCCTTGGCGCGCGGATGCGCCCGGTCGTAGACGGCAAGCAGCCGCGCCGGGTCCATCGCGGTATAGCGTTGCGTTGTCGAAAGACTCGCGTGGCCGAGCAGTTCCTGGATCGCGCGCAAATCGCCGCCGCCCGCGAGCAAATGCGTCGCGAAGCTATGCCGCAGCGCGTGCGGTGTCGCGTGCTCCGGCAGGCCGAGCGCGCTGCGCAGTTTGGCCATGGTCGCCTGTACTTGGCGCGGATTGAGCATCCGGCTACGCGCGCCGATGAACAGCGGGTCGTCGGGCTTGAGATCAATCGGGCAGACGGCAAGATAATCGCGCACGGCCTCGGCAACCGCCGGCAGCACCGGCACCAGCCGCGCCTTGCCGCCCTTGCCGACGATACGCAGCATGCCGGCCGCTTCCGGCGCCGCGCCGCGGGTCAGCGACAGGGCTTCGGCGATGCGCAAGCCGCAGCCGTAGAGCAGCATCAGGATCGCGAAGTCGCGCCGCGCCATCCACGGCCGCGTGTCGAGCAATGCGACGCGTTCGAGCGCCGCCCGGGTTTCGTTTTCGGTCAGCGCCTTGGGCACGCCGCGGCCGAGCTTCGGCGTCTTGACTGCCGCCAATGCGCCGTTGGCGGCGATCTTTCGCTTGTTAAGGAAGCGGAAGAAGCTGCGCAGCACCGATAGCTTGCGCGCCGTGGTGCCGCGCGCGGCATCGTCGCGGGCGAGGCGGGCAAGGAAGGCACGGAAGTCGGCCGGTTCGAGCGCGGCCAGCGTCGCCAATCCCGGCACGCCGCCGCGATGGGCGGTGAGAAAATCGAGAAAACCGGCGAGATCGCGACCATAGGCGGCAATTGTGTGCGGTGACGCCCGCCGCTCACCAGTTAGCCACGCCTGCCACAGCGCAATCGCCTCGACCAACTCCTGGGAGGCGGCGAAGCGGACCAGCGGAACCGGCTCGGGCCGGAGGGAATGGGGGAGCGGGCGCGCGCCCTTTACGCCGGCAGGTCGAGCCATGCGGCGATGGTGATGCCGAGCGCGCGGGCGAGGAAGCCCAACAGCTCGGTGCCCTGGCCGGCATGGAACTTACCCGGCCGGCGGGCGCCGATGCACAACAATCCGGCCGGCGCATTGCGGCTTACCGCCAGCCGCAGCAGCGCCGCCGAGCGCACGAGGTCGGCGCCGGCGCCGAACAGCGCCGGATCGCCGGTGGCGTCGGCGAGCAGCGCTACGTCCCGTTCCGGCCCGAGCACGCGGTCGACGGTGCCGGTTTCAAGGATTTGCACGCCGGGATGCGGCAGCCGCGGCTTGGTGCCGCCGTTGCTTTCGACGCCGATGGTGACGACGTCCGAATCGAGCAGCATCGCAAGGTCGGTGGTGACGATCTGGATCAGCTGTTCGAAGCTGTTGGCGGCGAGCAGAGTCAGAACCGCGCTGTGGACGCGCGTCTGGCTCGCCAAGTTGGCACGCGTCGTGCTGATCAGCAGCTTCTGCTGGCCTTTGAGTTTGGCGATATCGTCGCGCTGCCGCTTGAGCATGAATTGCTGCATGTCGACGACGCCAGTACCGCTGCGCGCAGCCGGCGGCGTCAACGCGTCGAGGATCTCGGGATGCTCGGCGAAGAAATCCGGATGGCGCTTGAGATAGGCGACGACTTGGGTCGCCGTCGCGGCATGTTCGGTGACCGTCGACGGCGGCGGCGCGGTGACTTTATCCCGGGTACGGTCCACCACGGTCCCGCTATTCGGCCGCCGCGGCGGATTTGTCGTCGCCCAGGATCGACTGGCCGGTCTTCTTCCAGTCGGCCAAGAAGGCGGCGAGGCCCTTGTCGGTCAGCGGATGCATGAACAGTTGCCGCATAATCGCAGGCGGCATCGTGCCGACGTGAGCGCCGAGCTTCGCCGCCTCGAGAACGTGCATCGGATGACGAATCGACGCGACCAGAACCTCGGTCTTGAGGTTGGGATACTGGCGATAAATTTCGACGATGTCGCGGACCAAGGCCATGCCCGATTCGCCGATATCGTCGAGCCGGCCGACGAACGGCGAGATGAACGTGGCGCCCGCCTTGGCGGCGAGCAGCGCTTGGGGCGCGGAGAAGCACAATGTCACATTGACCATGGTGCCTTCCGCACGCAGCACCTTACAGGTCTTGAGCCCGTCCGGCGTCAGCGGCACCTTGACCGCGATGTTCTTGGCGATCTTCGCCAGCTTACGGCCTTCGGCCAGCATCGTCGGATGATCGGTGGCCGTGGTCTCGGCGCTCACCGGGCCGGGAACCGCCGAACAGATTTCGCGCACGACTTCGATGAAATTGCGGCCCGACTTGGCGACGAGCGACGGATTCGTGGTCACGCCGTCGACGAGGCCGGTCGCGGCCAACTCGCGTATGTCGGCGATGATCGCGGTATCGAGAAAAAACTTCATGTGCGCCTCTCTGCTACTTCCGGCGAGGCCCCTTTCGTAAGAGAGTGTAGACCATGCCGGAGCACCCTGCCAACGCCGAACCGGCGCGCGCCGATCGCGTCAGCGTGCTGCTGCCGCTACCGCTCGCCGGTGCTTATGACTATCGCGTGACGAACGGCATGCGCGTCGCCGTCGGCGATTTCGTGCGCGTGCCGCTCGGCCGTCGGCGAGTCGCCGGCGTCGTCTGGGGCCCCGATCGTGCCGACGTTGCCGAAGCGAAGCTCAAGCCGATCGCGGAGACGCTGGCGGTGCCGCCGCTGCACGACGAGCTGCGGCGATTTGTCGACTGGGTGGCGAACTACACCCTGACCGCGCCGGGCGCGGTGCTGCGGATGACCATGAGCGTGCCCGACGCCTTTGAGCCGCCGCGCGCAATCACCGGCTACGACATCGCAGACGCCGGACGGCGCGCGTTGAATGATTCAGAATCACGGCTGACGCCGCAGCGCCGCTGCGTGCTTGAAGTGGCCGCCGAAGGCGGCGCGACAACCGCCGCCGGTCTCGCACACCGGGCGGCGTGTGGTCCGGGCGTAATCAAGGCGATGGCTGCCGCCGGCTTGCTGACGCCGGTCGCGTTGCCAGCTGCGTTGCCGCCGCCAGCGCCAGACTGGCGGCTGCCCGGACCGCCGCTGTCGTCGGCGCAGGAGATCGCCGCCGCCGATCTGGTCGGCAAGGTCAGACGCGGCGGTTTCGGCGTGACCGTCCTCGATGGCGTGACCGGCTCGGGCAAGACCGAAGTTTATTTCGCGGCAATCGCCGCGGCGCTCGAACGCGGCCGGCAGGCGCTCGTGCTGTTGCCTGAGATTGCGCTGTCCGCGCAATTATTGAAGCGGTTTGGCGACCGTTTCGGCGCGCCGCCGGCGCTGTGGCATTCCGATCTCGGGCACGCGCAGCGCCGCGCGACCTGGCGCTACGTCGCCGACGGCCAGGCGCGCGTCGTCGTTGGCGCGCGCTCGGCCTTGTTCCTGCCGTTCCGCGATCTTGGCCTGATCGTCGTCGACGAAGAGCACGATGCCTCGTTCAAGCAGGAGGACGGCGTCATCTATCATGCGCGTGACATGGCGGTGGTGCGCGCGTCGCTGGCCCAGCTGCCGATCGTGCTGGTGTCGGCGACGCCATCGCTCGAAACCACGATCAACGTCCAGTCCGGCCGTTATGTGCGGCTGCATTTGCCGGCGCGGCATGGCGCGGCGCGGCTGCCCGAGATTCGCGTCGTCGATTTGCGGCAGCAGAAGCCGGATCGGCAACGCTTCCTGTCGCCGCCGCTGGTGCAAGCGTTGGGTGAGACGCTGGCGGCGGGCGAGCAGGCGATGCTGTTTCTCAACCGCCGCGGCTATGCACCGCTGACCTTATGCCGCGAATGCGGCCACCGCATGCAATGTCCGAACTGCACCGCCTGGCTGATCGAGCACCGCCGCGCCGGTGGCTTGCAGTGCCACCATTGCGGCTATGCGACGGCGATGCCGCCAGCCTGTCCCAATTGCGGCGCTGCCGGCAGCTTCGCCGCGTGTGGCCCGGGTGTGGAGCGCCTGGCCGAAGAGGCAGCGCAGCGTTTTCCACAGGCACGCATCGCCGTGATGGCGAGCGACACGTTGGGCGGTCCGCGGGCGATGGCAGAGCTGCTCGAGCGCGTCGAGCGGCGCGAGGTGGATGTACTGATCGGCACCCAGGTGATGGCCAAGGGCCATCATTTCCCGATGCTGACGCTGGTCGGCGTCGTCGATGCCGATCTCGGCCTGTCAGGCGGCGATCTGCGGGCGGCCGAGCGGACCTTCCAGCTGCTGCATCAAGTTTCGGGGCGTGCCGGCCGCGCCGAGCGGCCAGGGGTCGTACTGCTTCAGACTTATATGTCGGAGCATCCGGTAATGCGGGCGCTGGCGAGCGACGACCGCGATGGTTTTCTCGCTGCCGAAGCCGAATCGCGCCGCGAAGGCAATTGGCCGCCGTTCGGGCGGCTGGCGGCGTTGATCGTTTCGGGGCTGGACGCCGATGCCGCCGACCGCGCCGCGCGCGCCTTCGCCCGGCAGGCGCCGCACGTCGAAGGCATCGAGGTGCTGGGCCCGGCGCCAGCGCCGCTGGCGATGCTGCGCGGCCGGCACCGGCGGCGCTTCCTGGTCAAGGCGCAACGCGCGGCGCCGTTGCAAAGCATCCTGCGATCTTGGCTCGAAGCGGTAAAACTGCCGGCCGCCATTCGCATCCAGGTGGACGTCGATCCGTACAGCTTCCTGTGAATTTCGCGCCGCATATTCGGGTCCTTCGTGATCGTCCGGGAAATGCCCAAATGCCCGCGGCTGCTGGGGGTTTCTGGCTGCGGCGACATGACACGGCCCCGCTGGGCGGCCTTGTTGCGTGCCCGAAAAGCCTATGTTAGAACCGCCGCGCTTTCCGGCGGGACCGTGACGGTGGGGGTTTTCGAACGGCGAAAACCCGGCGGAGGGCGTGTTCATTTTGAGACCGTCTCGGCGTCGGTCTCGACCGGAAAATTAAGGACATCAGCTCGACGTGGCATCCGAAGCGACAAGCGTAGCCGGTTTGGCGGAGCGTTACGCGGCCGCGCTTTTCGAGCTCGCCGATGAGCGCAAGGCGTTGGACGTGGTGGCATCCGATCTTACCGGCCTGCGCCGGCTGATCGACGATAGCGCCGATTTGCGCCGCATGATTCGCAGCCCGGTTCTGCAGCGCGACGAGCAAGCGCGCGCGATTGGTGCTGTTGGCGAACGTGCCGGCGCCAATCCGCTGACGCGCAACTTCCTCGGGCTGCTGGCACGCAACCGGCGGCTGTTCGCGCTGCCGGACATGATCCAGGGATTTCTCCGCATTCTCGCCGAGCGCCGCGGCGAGGTGACGGCGCAAGTGATCGCGGCGCATGAATTATCTGCGACCCAGCGCCAGGCGCTCGACGAGCGCCTGCGCAAAGCGGTCGGCCGCAAGGTGGCGGTCGATTTTCGCGTCGATCCGAGCCTGCTCGGCGGGCTGATCGTCAAGGTGGGCTCGCGCATGGTCGACGCGTCGCTCAAGAGCAAGCTGGCGCGGCTCGCGCTGGTGATGAAGGGGGCTGGTTGATATGGAAATCCGTGCCGCGGAAATTTCCGCGATCCTGAAAAAGCAGATCGCCGAATTCGGCACCGAGGCGGATATCGCCGAGGTCGGTCAGGTTCTGTCGGTTGGCGACGGCATCGCCCGCATTTATGGCCTCGACAAGGTCCAGGCGGGCGAATTGGTCGAGTTCCCGAACGGCGTCAAGGGGATGGCCCTCAATCTCGAGACCGACAATGTCGGTGTCGTGATCTTCGGCGACGACAGCGGCATCGGCGAGGGTGACACGGTCAAGCGCACCGGCGCCATCGTCGACGTGCCGGTCGGGCGTGGCCTTCTCGGGCGCGTCGTCAACGCGCTGGGCGAGCCGATCGACGGCAAGGGTCCACTGAAGGACGTCAAGCGCACGCGCGTCGAGGTCAAGGCGCCGGGTATCATTCCGCGCCGCTCGGTGCACGAGCCGGTGCAGACCGGCCTTAAGGCAATCGACGCCCTCGTTCCTGTCGGCCGCGGTCAGCGCGAGCTGATCATCGGCGACCGCCAGACCGGCAAGACGGCGGTCGCGATCGACGCCTTCCTCAACCAGAAGGCAGTGAACGCGGGCAACGACGAATCGAAGAAGCTCTATTGTATCTACGTCGCGGTCGGCCAGAAGCGCTCGACGGTGGCGCAGATCGTCAAGACACTCGCTGACTACGGCGCGCTCGACTATTCGATCGTGGTAGCCGCCACCGCCTCGGAGCCGGCGCCGCTGCAGTTCCTCGCGCCTTACGCCGGCTGCGCCATGGGCGAGTTCTTCCGCGATAACGGCATGCACGCGGTTATCGTCTACGACGATCTGTCGAAGCAGGCCGTCGCCTATCGTCAGATGTCGCTGCTGCTGCGCCGTCCGCCGGGCCGCGAAGCCTATCCGGGCGACGTCTTCTATCTGCATTCACGCTTGCTCGAACGTGCGGCGAAGATGAACCAGGACCACGGTTCCGGCTCGCTCACCGCGCTTCCGATCATCGAGACCCAGGCAGGCGACGTTTCGGCCTACATTCCGACCAACGTCATCTCAATCACCGACGGTCAGATCTTCCTCGAAACCGACCTGTTCTACCGCGGCATCCGGCCAGCGATTAACGTCGGCCTGTCGGTCTCACGCGTAGGTTCCGCGGCACAGATCAAAGCGATGAAGCAGGTTGCCGGCAAGATCAAGCTCGAGCTTGCGCAATACCGCGAAATGGCCGCCTTCGCGCAGTTCGCCTCGGACCTCGATCCGGCGACCCAGCGCCTGCTGGCACGCGGCTCGCGGCTCACCGAATTGCTGAAGCAGCCGCAATTCAAACCGGTACCGGTCGAGGAGCAGGTAGTTTCGATCTTCGCCGGCACGCGCGGTTATCTCGACAAGGTCGAGATCGCCGACGTGACACGCTTCGAGGCGCAGATGCTCGGCGAGCTGCGCGCCAAGGCGCCGAAGATCCTGACGTCAATCCGCGAGAAGCGCGAATTGACCCCGGATACCGAAAAAGAGCTGGTGGCTTTCCTCGACGGCTTCGCCAAAGCCTTCGCCTGATCGACGAGTTATAGCGCGCCATGGCGAGCCTCAAGGATCTGCGCAACCGCATCCGCTCCGTCCGCTCGACGCAGAAGATCACGTCGGCGATGAAGATGGTGGCGGCATCGCGCCTGCGCCGCGCGCAGGAACAGGCTTTGGCCGCGCGGCCTTACGCCGAGCGGATGGAACGCATGCTTGGCTCGCTCGCCGGCAATCTGCGCAATCAGCCGAACGCGCCCAAGCTGCTCGCCGGCACCGGCAGCGACCAGACTCATCTTCTGCTCGTCGCCACGTCGGACCGCGGCCTTGCCGGCGGTTTCAACGCCACCATCTTGCGCGAGGCGCGGCGGACCTTGCGTGCGCTGCAGCGCGACGGCAAGACGGTCAAGTTGTTCATCGTCGGCCGCAAGGGGCGTGACGCGTTGCGGCGTGACAATGCCAAGTTGATCGTCGAGAGTCTGACCGAAATCGGCCGGCCGCGCCTAACCTTCGCCAATGCCGAGGACATCGCCGGCCGCCTGGTCGACCGCTTCGAGGC
>DASQGX010000191.1:0-8433 GCA_035632395.1 Allostellaceae bacterium | reverse complement strand
GCTGCGCCAGGAAGGCGTGCCGGTGATCTACGGCGATGCCGCCTGGCCGGAAGTGTTCGAAGCTGCTGGGCCGGATCGCGCGCGGCTGCTGGTGATCGCCATTCCGGAAAAGAGCGCGGTGCGCCGCATCCTCGCCGCCGCGCACGCGGTCAATCCCAAGCTCGACGTCGTCGCCCGCACCCACAGCCGCGACGAGGCCGATTGGCTCAAGCGTCATGGCGTCGGCCGCGTCGTCATGGGCGAAAGCCACACCGCCAGCGAGATGGCCAATTATGCCGCCAAGCGCTTTGCGCCCTGATGCATGGCAGGAATGCCGCCGGCCCCGCGGGTTGGACCCGGCGGCCGGATTCCTTTAAAAATAAATGCTTCGTGCCCATTTCGTGGACGTGGTTGCAATGGCTTCCCTGCCCGATTCCGTCGCTGATGCGCTGGCGCTGCTCGCCAAGGGCCGTTACGTCGCCGACCGCAGCCTGGCGACCGCGGTGTATTTGTCCCTGTCGCTCAACCGGCCGCTGTTCCTCGAAGGCGAAGCCGGCACCGGCAAGACCGAGGTGGCGAAGGTGCTGGCCGATGGACTCGGCCGCAAGCTAATCCGGCTGCAATGCTATGAGGGCCTCGATGTCGCGAGCGCGGTCTATGAGTGGAACTATCCGCGGCAGATGATCGAAATCCGCCTCGCCGAGACCGGGCAGGAAAGCAAGGACACGGTCGAGGAGGAAATCTTCTCGGAAAAGTTTCTGGTCAAGCGGCCGCTGTTGCAGGCGCTTGGGCCCGACCTGGCAGGACCGCCGGTGCTGCTGATCGACGAGCTCGATCGCACCGACGAACCGTTCGAGGCCTTCCTGCTCGAAGTGCTGTCCGACTATCAGGTCTCGATCCCTGAACTCGGCACGATCAAAGCCGCCGAACCGCCGATTGTCGTGATCACCTCCAATCGCACGCGCGAAATCCACGACGCGCTGAAGCGCCGCTGCTTCTACTACTGGATTGATTATCCCGACGCGGCGCGCGAGCTCGAGATCCTGCGGCTCAAGGCGTCGAATGCATCGGCCGAGCTGTCGCGCCAAGTCGTCGCCTTCGTACAGAAGCTGCGCGCGGCCGGCGATCTCTTCAAGCAGCCGGGCATCGCCGAGACCATCGACTGGGCGCATGCGTTGTCGCAACTTGACGTGCTTGCATTAACACCCGAAGCGATCAACGACACGCTCGGCGTGCTACTGAAGTACCAGGACGATATCGCCAAAATACAGGGCAGCGAGGCCGAGCGCCTGCTGGCGCAAGTGAAGGCCGAACTCGCTGCGGCACAATGATGGACGGCGCGGTTCCCGCCGCCGACGGCGGCAATCTGGTCGCCAATATCATGTATTTCGCGCGCGCGCTGCGCGCGGCGGGCTTGCCGGTCGGTCCCGGCCGCGTCTTGCAGGCGGTCGAAGCGGTGCGTGCCGTCGGCCTCGAAAGCCGCGCCGATTTCTACTGGGCGCTGCACGCCGTGTTCGTCAACCGGCGCGACCAGCGGCTGATTTTCGACCAGGCGTTCCATGTCTTCTGGCGTAATCCCAAGCTGCTCGAGCGCATGATAGGCCTGCTGCTGCCCGAGCTGCAGGTGCCGAGCCAGGATGGCGAGGAAATGAGCCGCCGCCTTGCCGAAGCGCTGCGCGCGGGCCACACCGACGGCGGCGAACGGCCGCACGACAACAAGGTTGAACTCGACGCGGCGATGACGTTTTCGGCGCGCGAAGTGCTGCAGACGATGGATTTCGAGAAAATGTCGACCGCCGAGATGAACACAGCGCGCGACGCAGTCAGGAAGCTCGCGCTCGTGCTGGCCGAACGGCCGACGCGGCGCTTCGCCGCCGATCCACGCGGCGCCCGCATCGACATGCGCGCAACCTTGCGTGCCCAGCTGCGCGCCGGCGGCCTCATCGCCTTGAAGCGCAAGCACCGCGTGACGCGGCCGCCGCCCCTTGTGGTTCTCTGCGATATCTCGGGCTCGATGAGCCGCTATACGCGCATCTTCCTGCATTTCCTGCACGCCGTGATCAACGACCGCGATCGTGTGCACGCTTTCCTGTTCGGCACGCGCCTCACCAACATCACGCGGCCGTTGCGCACGCGCGACGTGGATGAAGCGCTCGACAAGGTGGCGGCGGCGGTCGAAGACTGGTCGGGCGGCACGCGCATTGGCCAGTGTCTCGCCGAGTTCAACCGCCACTGGTCCCGCCGCGTGCTTGGCCAGGGCGCGGTGGTGCTATTCATCTCCGACGGGCTCGACCGCGACGCCGGTGTCGGACTCGCGGCCGAGATGGAACGGCTGCACAAATCGTGCAGCCGGCTGATTTGGCTCAATCCGCTGTTGCGTTACGCCGGCTTCGCACCCAAATCCCTCGGCATGAAGGCGATCCTGCCGCATGTCGACGAGTTCCGACCGGTGCATAATCTCGAGAGCCTAAAGACGGTCGTTGCGGCGCTGGCCGAAAACGGTCCGCGGCGGCTGAGCGCGGCAGCGGCGTGGCCGGAGATGCGAAAGGCGGGCTGAATATGACGGCAAACACCGGCGACAACGGCGACATCCTCGAACAGGCGGCGAAGTGGCGCGGCCAGGGCAAAGGCGTGGCCCTTGCCACTGTGGTCTCGACCTGGGGCTCGTCGCCGCGGCCAGTCGGCGCCAAGCTGGCGGTCGACGACGACGGCGCCTTTGTTGGGTCCGTCTCCGGCGGCTGCGTCGAAGGCGCGGTGATCGAGGAAGGACTTGCAGCGATCAAGGACGGCAAGCCGCGACTCCTGGATTTCGGCGTCACCAATGAACAGGCCTGGGACGTCGGCCTGGCCTGCGGCGGAAAGATCCAGGTCTTTGTCGAGCGCGTCGAATGAAGCTGGAACTGCTCAAGCGCGCGGTCGAGTCGTCGGCTACCGGACAGCCGGCGGCGCTCGTTACTGATCTCAAATCCGGGCTTCAAGGATTGCTACAAGGCTCTGACTTTAAAGGAAACTTGAAGCCATCCGAGGCGCTGATGGCTTCAGTCCGGCAAGCCATGGCCGATGATCGCAGCGCGCTGGTCGAATCGCCCGAGGGCCGGTTCTTCATTGAAGTCTTCAACCCGCGGTTACGGCTGGTCGTCGTCGGCGCGGTGCACATCGCCCAACCGCTGGCCCGCATGGCGGCGATGGCCGGCTATGCCGTGACGGTGATCGACCCGCGTAGCGCCTTTGCCAGCAGCGAGCGTTTTCCCGGCGTCGAACTGTCGACCGAATGGCCGGACGAAGCGATGGCGCGGCTCAAGCCAGACCGGCGCACCGCGATCGTCACCCTCACCCACGATCCCAAGGTCGACGATCCGGCGCTGATCGCGGCGCTTAAATCGCCGGCGTTCTATATCGGCGCGCTCGGCTCGAAGAAAACCCATGCCGCGCGGCTCAAGCGCCTCGCCGACGCCGGTTTCAAGGACGCGGATTTCGCGCGCATCCACGGACCGGTCGGCCTCGACATCGGCGCGGTGTCGCCGGCCGAGATCGCGGTATCGATCCTGGCCCAGATCACGGCGACGCTGCGCGCCGACCGGCTCAAGAGCCGGCAAGCGGCCTGAGATGAAATTCGGCGACACGCCGCTCGACCAAGCCATCGGCGCGATCCTCGCGCACAATCTTAAGCTCGGCGGCCGCGTCTTCCGCAAAGGCCGCGTGTTGACAACGGATGGCATCGCCGCCTTGCGTGCCGCCGGCTTGGTCAGCGTCGTCGCTGCGCGGCTCGAGCCGGGCGACATCGGCGAAGACGAGGCCGCCAATCGCATCGCGCGCCTGCTTGCCGGCAACGGCATCGTCGCCGCGCCGGCTTTTACCGGCCGCGCCAACCTGTTTTCCGAAGCCGCCGGACTTTGCCGCATCGATCGCGCCGCCGTCGACCGGCTCAATGCGATCGACGAAGCGATCACGCTGGCGACGCTCGAGCCCGACACCGTGGTGACGCCGAAACAGATGGTCGCGACCGTGAAGATCATTCCGTTTGCCGTCGCAGGCCAGCGTCTTACGGCTTGCGAGCATGCGATTGCCGGCGGGTCGCGTCTCGTCGCGATCGCGCCGTTCACCGCCAAACGTGCGGTACTGATTCAAACTGAATTGCCGGGTCTCAAGCCAAGCATCCTCGACAAGACCGTGGAGGTCACGCGCGCCCGGTTGACGGCGCTCGGCGGTATGTTGATCGGCGAGCGTCGCGTTGCACATGATGCCGCGGCGCTGACGCCCGCGATCAAAACCGCGCTCGCCGATGGCGCCGAACTCGTGCTGATGGCCGGCGCTTCGGCAATCCTCGATCGGCGAGATGTGATTCCGGCGGCGGTCGAAGCCGCCGGCGGCACGATCATGCAGTTCGGCATGCCAGTCGATCCCGGCAACTTATTACTCGTCAGCCGGATCGGCACGGCCGACGTTCTCGGCCTGCCGGGTTGCGCCCGCTCGCCGCAGGTCAACGGCTTCGATTGGGTGCTACGCCGGTTGATGGCGGGCTTGCCGATCGATGCCGCTGCCGTGCGCGGCATGGGCGTCGGCGGCCTGCTGGGCGAGATCCCGTCGCGGCCGCTGCCGCGCGCCGAAGTTGCGACGGCGACCGTTCATTCGGGTGCGCCGCCCGCGCGCAAGATCGCCGCTGTGGTGCTGGCAGCGGGCCGTTCGCGCCGGATGGGCACGGTGAACAAGCTGCTGATCGGCGTCGATGGCAAGCCGATGGTGCGGCACGCGGTTGATGCCGCCCTGGCTGCCGGCTTGGCGCCGGTGGTGGTCGTCACCGGCCACGAACGCGAAAAGGTCACAGCGGCGCTCGCCGGCGTGCCCGTCAGCTTGGTGGATAATCCCGATTACGCCGAAGGCTTATCAACCTCGCTTAGGGCTGGTCTCTCAACCCTGCCGCCGGAAATCGAAGGCGCGCTGATCTGCCTGGCCGATATGCCGAGGGTCAGCGCCATAGAGCTGAAGCGCCTGGCCGCCGCCTTCGATCCACGCGAGGGCCGCGCCATCGTCGTTCCGACCCGGCACGGCAAGCGCGGCAATCCGGTGCTCTGGGCCCGTCAGTTTTTCGCCGAAATGCGGGCCGTCGCCGGCGATGTCGGCGCCCGCCATCTGATCGGCGCCTACCCCGAGCTGGTCGCCGAAATCGAGATGGAAGGCGACGGCGTCCTGACCGATATCGATACACCCCAGGCCCTCGCCAAACTCGCGGCAACCGCGAAAATCGAAGCCTAATTCGGGCTTTTTCGTGGCACGGTCCCCGCTCCGGCGGACGAAATGCCGCAGCGTCCGCTCGCCGGAATAAAGCGCCGCGACGCCCCGTTGTCCTGCCGTCAAACGGGAGCAAAAAAGCCCATGAGCACCCTGATCGGAGGCGTCACCCTCGCCAGCACGCTGTTCGGCGTTCTGGTTGGACAGATCGCGGCTGGTGCCGAATTCGCCGGCGTCGTCATCGCCTCCCTGGTCGTGATGAGTCTGCGCGCCTAGGCCGGTTGCCTAAGCGATACGGCCGGCGCGGGCGCCTGCCCGCGCTTTGCATTATCCCGGAATTCCGCGTGACAATTCGGTGATGCGAGCATGCGTCTACGCCCGGTAGTCGGCCGGAGCGGTTTGGTCACGCCGCGCCGCACCCATGGCGTTGAACACCAGCGTCAGCACGATCGCGACGGCGAAGTTCAGGATCACCGTGTAGAAGGCGGTGTAGCCGGGCAGCGTCCAGCCGCCGAGCACCAGCGGCCACGTCGGCTTGAATTGAACCGCGGCCGCCATTGCCGTGCCGGCAAGCGTTCCCGTTGCCCAGCCGATCAGCAGCGCCCAGTCGTTGAACCAGCGCGTATAGAGCCCGAGGATCACCGCCGGGAAGGTCTGGATGATCCAGATGCCGCCAAGCAACTGGAAGTTGATCGCGTATTGCGCCGGCACGAACAGCACGAAGACCAGCGCGCCGAATTTGACGATTAGCGACACCCACTTGGCGATCTGCGCTTCCTCTTTGTCGGTCGGATTGGGATTGAAGAACTCGCGGTGGATGTTGCGGGTGTAAAGATTGGCGGACGCAATCGACATGATCGCCGCCGGCACCAACGCGCCGATGCCGATGGCGGCGAATGCAATCCCGACGAACCACGAGGGGAAGCTGTGGATGAACAGCGCCGGCACGGCGAAGTTCGCCTTATACTGAGCGAAGCCGGCGGCGAATTCGGGCATCTGCGCGACGCCCGCCGCCACCGCGAAAAATCCGAGCAGTGCCAACAGGCCGAGCATCAACGAATAGGCCGGCAACAACGCGGCATTGCGACGGACGGCGTGCGCGCTCGAAGCGCTCAACATGCCGGTGATGGAATGCGGATAGAGGAACAACGCCATCGCCGAACCGACAGCGAGCGTGATGTAGACGCCATAGACGCCGGTCGAGTTGCCCGCCGGCGCCGCCAGCAGCACCTTTGCAGCCGGCACCGCCGAGAAAATGTGGCCGAAGCCGCCGAGCTGGATCGGCACGACGATCACGGCGACGAATGCCGTCAAATAGATCAGCGTGTCCTTGACAATGGCAATCGCAGCTGGCGCGCGGAGGCCGCTCGTATATGTAAACGCGGCGAGGATCACGAAGGCGATGATCAGCGGTAAGTCGGCGATCCAACCGGCACCCGAAAGGCCGAGCCCGCCGATCACCACCTGCAAGCCGACAAGCTGCAACGCGATGTACGGCATGGTGGCGACGATTCCGGTCACCGTGATCGCAAGCGCCAACCAGCGGTTGCCGTAGCGGCCTTTCACGAAATCGCCGGCGGTGATGTATTGGTGCTTGTGCGCGACGCGCCACAGTCGCGGAAACGCGACGAACATCAACGGATAGATGATGATGGTGTAAGGCACCGCGAAGAACGCGATGGCACCCGCGCCGAAAGCCAGCGCCGGAACCGCGACGAAGGTGTAGGCCGTGTAGAGGTCGCCGCCGATCAGGAACCAGGTGACGACGGTGCCGAAGCGGCGCCCACCGAGACCCCATTCGTGCAACAGATCGAGATTACCTTTGCGCCAGTGCGCGGCCATGAAGCCGAGCCAGGTGATGAAGCCGAACAACAGCACGAAGACGATCAGTGCGACCCAATTCACGTTCGTCACGGCATTCTCCCCCAATCCGCGCTTTGCCGCCGACCGCCAGCTAGGCTTCGGTGATGAAGTACACGATCGCGGTGACGATCGCTCCGACCACGATCATCGCGAGCTGGAACCAATAGAAAAACGGCATGCCCCACAGGCTCGGCTCGATCCGGTTGTACAACGGCACCCACAGGGCGATGACAAACAAGACGACGAAAAGCAGATGCCACCAGCTCCAATCGCGGCCTTCTCGTGGCGGTCGGGTCATGGGTCTTTTCTCCCGCGGCGAAATTCGGTTCCGCTGTCGAACCGGTTACGGCCCGGTCGTACCGGGCCGCTGAATTATGGTCCGGTTGCCCGTGCATTCTCAAGCGACGGCGGCGGTCGCGCCCGATATCGCGCTCGCCGTGGTCGACCAGACGGCGACGAATGCGAACGCCGGTTAGCGGACGGCTGGTATTCGTTCGCTCCCGCATGGCATAGTGTGCCGTTGCGATGCTGGCCGCCGGCCGTCCTGTAAACACCAGGGTTGGCGGCGCGACATCGAGGGGGAGGCGTCTGGTTGCGGTTCTTGCTGCGGCTCAGCCGCGCAATCGATTTTCTCAACGAGAAGATCGGACAGACGGTTTATTGGCTGGTTCTGGCATCCGTCGTCGTCAGTTCCGGCAACGCCGTCGTGCGCTACACGTTCGACACCAGCTCGAACGCCTGGCTCGAGATCCAATGGTACCTCTACACCGGGTTCTTTCTCGTGGGCGCCGGCTACACCCTGCTGCGCAACGAACACGTCCGCATCGACATCATCTATAGCCGGCTGAAGCCGCGCACCCGCGCCTGGATAGACGTGTTCGGCGGCGTCTTGTTCCTGATGCCGATGGCAATCCTGCTCATGTGGCTGTCGTGGCCGGTGTTCACCGAGTCCTACAAGCTGCACGAATATTCGCCTAATCCCAACGGACTATTGCGCTGGCCGGTGAAGCTGATGATGCCGGTGGGATTCTTGCTGCTCGCGCTGCAGGGCGTGTCCGAGATCATCAAGCGCATCGCCTTTTTGATGAACCTGATACCCGATCCGACACCACGCCACGCGCACGGCGCGGCCGCGCCCGACATCACTGAGGATATGGTCATCAAATCCGAAGGTAAACAATGACGGCGCTGTTTCTCGCCAACATCGCGCCGATCATGTTTGTGATGCTGATCGCGCTGCTGATGATCGGCTATCCGGTGGCGTTCTCGCTTTCGGCGAACGGCCTCTTGTTCGGCGCCATCGCCATGCATTACGGCCTGCTGGGACCCGATCTGCTGCAGGCGCTGCCGCAGCGCATCTTC